>NZ_CAJHGI010000007.1:0-221560 GCF_904886855.1 Acinetobacter sp. 'aerobic (ED)' | reverse complement strand
TTCTTCTATTCTCTTAATGATCTTCTCGATGATTCGTCATCATCAAGCTAGGTCGGCTATATTACTCTCAATTTCTTAAAAGTCAACAGGTAATTTAGATATTTAGCAAACTTATCAACCAACCCAAGAATCTAACCATTTTAGCCAAATCCTTGTTTCTCAACAAGTTTTTATCTGCATCACCGCCGATGGATGTGCATTCTACAGTATTCCCTAACCAATGCAACACCCTTTTCTATTTTTATTTAAATTATTTAACCAAGCGTCTATTTTTTACACAAATAAGGCTGAAAATGTGGAATTTGGTCGATTATTTGCTCGGTTTTATTTTTTTCCTGCCAATGTAATGGTCTGCAATCGATATATTCACAGTATCCGGTGCCTTCATAAATTTTATTTTTCCATAATAGCTGGTAATGAAAGCTACCTACATATCCTGCAGCAAGACCAAACTTATAGTCTCCCCGACTTTTGGCCTGCAGCTGGAAAATCACTTCATCTTTTTCTTGATACTGCCAAATAAACTCTCGTGGCAAATACATTTCCCGCCCATTCGGTGTTTTGACTTTCGGATAAACACGGGTGATATCCAGAACGACCTGATGTTCATAGATAACATTGGTCTCTTTTGTTTGTATTTCTATCCGTGAAAAGACAATGTTATTCCATTGGTTTCTGAGTTCAGACATGATGATTTGCAAATCAGGATGAATCTGAATAATTTGATAGGTGAAAAAATGAAAAGCGATAAAAGGAAAATAAATCGCCCGGGCATGTTTTAAGACACCTCGCGCTTCAATTTGGTATTTTTGTTTTTTATATACAATTTCACCCTCACATTGGCAAGAAACATACCAGTAATCTGCCACCCCCCATTGCAGAGCCGAGTGATTTTCAATATCTGTGCAGATCTTCACTTTGAGCTGACAACTGAGTTCTTCATCATTCCGTTTAAAATAATAATGAGGAAAATCGGCCTGAATATGATCGACATCAAGAAACTGATAGCGATCTACTTCTAACTGGCATTGTTCTTTTGCACTATAGCTTTTCAGATGCCCCACCGTGGATGCACTGCTACTGACCAGAACAGTAGCAGTATCAATCGCAGTCGTGGTAATGGCACTGGCGTTATAGCAAATCGGAATACGAGGTTGCCCAATCAGGCTAATAAAATTGAAATAATGAAATGGCTCAGGCAAATTCGGCAGGATCAGGGCCTGATAAACAATTTTAAATAAACCCTTAGGCGGGTGAAAAGTTAAAGCATCTGACTTATTGAGGTTCAGCTGCTTTAATTGATTATTACTCATCAATATTGGCATACTGAACCTCCTGAATTTTAGGTTGTTATTTTTTCATCATTCTTTTTAGCAAACAAAGTCGTTACAAAGCCTGAAAGCACATAGAGAATACATACAATCAAGATCCCTACAGGAATGTTGTACGTGATTGCAGCAAAAATCAAGACCACAGGCAACATCACGACAAAAGGTACACGTTTACGATCCATTTGTTTAAATGAATAGTATTTGATGTTCGAAATCATCAGTAAACCGACTGCGACCATGACCACCGAATTAATCACCTGAATCACAATATCTCTTAAATCAAAGATAAACGGAAAATCACGACCAACCCATACTAATGAAATCACGGTAACGGCGGCAAGCGGACTGGCAATTCCGATAAAATAGCGCTTATCCACTACACCAATCTGTACATTGAAACGTGCTAGACGGAAAGCTGCACAAGCGGTATAGATAAAGCAACAGGCTAAACCAATACGCCCAAGGTCATGTAAACTCCAGCTATACATCAAGATTGCAGGCGCCACACCAAAAGCCAATAAGTCAGAAAGTGAGTCGTATTGTTCACCAAATGCACTTTGCGCACCAATTGCACGTGCCACGCGACCATCCAGGCCATCAAGTAATGCAGCCAGAAAAATGGCATAAATCGCCTGGTTAAAATTACCATTCATACTGGCAATAATTGAGTAGAAACCAGAAAGAAGTGCAGCCGTTGTAATTAAATTCGGCCACAAATAAATGCCACGACGTTTCACTTTTTGTCCTTCGTGCGTATGCTCTTCTTCTTCTACTTCAAAAGTGATGCCATCAAAAGAATGGGCATCTTTATTTAAATCAGAATCAGGTTTAAGAGAATTTGTCATTATTTTCAATTCCTCAAGAATATTTGGACGTTGATGGGTTATTCACCCACCAACCAACGCACTGCAGCATGTCCACCATTTTCACTCATACGCAAATGTGGAAATAACCATTGTAATGCCTGATCCGCATCTTCCGAGAATTTCCAAGGTGGATTAATCACTAACAAACCACAACCATTCAATCCAACAGGTGTGTCATCTGGCCATACGCAAATTTCACAAATCAATTGACGGCGAATACCGGTTTTCAACATTTTCTTTTCAAAACGGTCGATCATCGCGCGATCTTTGATTGGATACCAAACAGCGAATACCCCTGTTGGCCATTTTTTATGAGCGGTTTGCAGTAATTCAACCAGCTGTGGGAAATCTTTACGCTCGATTTCGTAAGGTGGGTCAATCATGACCAATCCACGCTTTTCTTTTGGTGGAATGACCCCCATCAGACCTTCATAAAAATCACGCTCATGCAGGCCAGCACGTTTATCGCGAATATTAAAATATAATTGCTGAAACACGTCACGCTGCATTTCAAACACAGTCGCTTTATCTGTTTCACGCATGCCTTCAAGCGCAAACCAAGGTGATCCTGGATAAGCACCTTTACCCGAAGCTGCACGCATATCTTCAACAATTTTAAGATATTGCTTTACACCTTCCGGTGCATTTCGTTTAATCGAATCGTCAAGTTTGACCAAACGATGGATACCCGTTAAGAATTCACCTGATTTTTGTGCTTCAGAAGTCGATAAATCATATTTACCGGCACCACCATGGGTATCAATATATCGATAAGGTTTATCTTTCGTATTTAAGCGAGCAAGCAGTTGAAGCAAAAGTACATGCTTCATAACATCGGCAAAGTTACCCGCATGGAAATGGTGACGGTAATTCATGTTGACAATTTATTCCTCAATTCAGCAGGTAGTTTAACATGAAAGAAAAAAGTATTCTTTAGCGTTGATGTGATCGTCTAAAATCGCACTTTAATCCAACCCATCCTAAACTGGAGTGCCATGCAACCAACCTCTCTTGCTGAATCATGGAATTTAGAGCAAATTCTGGATGATTTAAATGAATTTGGCTTTGCCGTGATTGATGATGTCTATTCACATGAATATGTACACTCTCTTGTTCATGAATGCACCTCTCATCTTGCGGAATTCAGAGCAGCGGGAGTACAAAATGGTGTGGTCAGTCATATCCGGAGTGACCATATCCTGTGGATTGATGGTCAGTTACCGATTGCCCAACAGCATCTCAAGGCCTTAGAAGTATTATCACAAACTTTAAATCAGGCCTTTTATCTCGGCATCAAAGAAGTAGAAGCACATTTTGCCTGCTATAACGCCGGTGAATTTTATGCTTTGCATCGTGACAATCCGCAACAAAAAAATGACCGGATGATTTCCACCGTATTCTATGTGCATGAAAGCTGGCAAGAGGACTGGGGCGGCCAATTACGTTTGCAGGATAAAAATGGTCAATGGCATATTATCCAGCCCTCACCTAATCGTCTGGCGATTTTCCAGAGCGATTTATTACATGAGGTTCTACGTTCAAAACAACAGCGCCTGTCGATTACTGCATGGTTACGTAGCGGAAGCTCAATCTGGAATCAGGGCTAAGCCCTTTAAATTGCTAAAAACAGCCTTATATACCTAGGCATAACTGACGATTCTGGATCAATACATGTCAAACGAAACTAAACAAGTCATTGCACGCATTGGTGAAACTGACCAACTCTTTTTAGAGAACAATAGTCCTGAACTTGCTTTAGAGCGTGCAGACCTGCGTTTACAGCTGGTTGTAATAAGTCATGTACGTCAGGAACAGTTGCATTTCTTGCAAGAAGCAATCGTATTGCTTGAACAGGCACGTATTGAATATGAGGAAATGCCATTAAGCCTGTATCTCAACCTGTCGTTGACTTTAGCCAAAGCTTATATGATTTATTTCGAGCTGACCAAAGAGCAACGTTTTGCCCTCATTACTCAGCAGATCTTGAAACCGCTGGCACATCATGAGCATCTGGATATTTATTTCTTTTTGGCTTATGCATCTGCCGTTAAGCAAGAACAGGCCTTAACACGACACTGGTTGAAAAAGTATGTGTCTTGCCTAGAGCATGATCTGGAATTACTACAGCTTCACCCCGCTTTTGTTGAAGTCCGTAAAGAAGACTGGTTTAGTACCCTATTACGCAATAAAGCTCACTAATGTGAGCTTTATTTTTATGGAATCATGACTTGGTACTGTCTACATGCAACTGCTGATTCAGCTCATCAATTACAATGGCCCAGTCATCATCTTTGTCCCAGTGACTTTTTAGAAAATCTCGCTGACCCGCACTCCAGAACTCGGCTTCATGCAATTTCTGATCAGCACCGAGCTGATGCGTTTTCACAAAACTTTCAATTGCAGCATCATCTGCCCCAAGCCCAAGTTGCTCAAATAAAAGTTCCAGTGTGGGTTGTTGTTCAAACATTGTTATTCTCCATAAGTGCTTCCGATCAAAATAATTTATCAGCAAACCCAGCAGATATGCTTAGGTATGTCTATATTTTCTTGTTGTTTTTTGTGATTCATGTATAAAAAAAGCACTCTATAGAGAGTGCTTTTTTCAATTTATCAAACTGATAAATTATTTAACCATGTCAGCAATCGCTGCACGTTCTTCTTCAAGCTCGTTCAGCGTGAAGTTGATACGCTCACGGCTGAATTCGTCGATTTCTAAACCTTGAACGATTTTGTATTCACCGTTTTCAGTGGTTACAGGAAAACCGAACATTACGCCTTCAGGAATACCATAAGAACCATCAGATGGAATACCCATAGTGACCCATTTGCCGTTAGTACCCAACGCCCAGTCACGCATATGGTCAATTGCAGCATTCGCAGCTGAAGCAGCTGAAGACAAACCACGCGCTTCGATAATCGCAGCACCACGTTTACCAACAGTTGGAAGGAACACATCTTTGTTCCAAGCCGCATCGTTGATTTTGTCTTTTAAGCTTACGCCATTTGCTGTTGCGAAACGGTAGTCAGCATACATGGTTGGAGAGTGGTTACCCCAAACAGTCATGTTTTCGATGTCAGAAACTGCAACACCTGCTTTTTGAGCAAGTTGAGTCAACGCACGGTTGTGGTCAAGACGCAACATTGCTGTGAAGTTTTTAGCAGGAAGATCTGGAGCAGATTTCATTGCGATGTAAGCATTGGTGTTCGCAGGGTTACCCACAACCAATACTTTAACATCACGGCTTGCAACTTCGTTCAATGCTTGACCTTGGCCAATGAAGATTTCGCCATTTACTTTTAATAAGTCAGCACGTTCCATACCTGGACCACGTGGACGTGAACCAACTAATAACGCGTAATCAGCATCTTTAAATGCAACTTTAGGATCATCAGTCCCGATCATGCCTGCCAATAACGGGAAAGCACAGTCATCAAGTTCCATCATCACGCCTTTAAGCGCTTGTTGAGCTTTCTCAAAAGGAACTTCAAGCAATTGTAAAATGACTGGTTGATCTTTACCTAACATTTCGCCGCTTGCGATACGGAATAATAAGCTATAACCAATTTGACCAGCAGCGCCTGTAACGGCAACACGAACGGGTTGCTTCATGTGATATTCTCCAATGAGATGCGTTAGCACGATTGAACGTTATTGTTATTCAACCGAATTATCATAAACGGCAAAGATTGTACTCTAAAGCGAATGCATATGCATGTAAAAGAGAATGAATTTCAACGAAAGTCTAATAGAAAATACAAATCAAACTAGGTAAAAGCCTAATAACTGCCTTTAATCGTAAACTCACTTGGGCAGCCCGTTACAATATGGCTAGCACATTGTTTATATTGACCATTTTTCTGATAACAAACCCGAATTTCCGTCAAAACCGAATTAAATTTTGAAGATTGGCAAGTGAAACGGATGCCATTTGGCGGCAAGGATGGATTGAGCTTGGTAAACTGCTGTCTCAGGCTTTCTTTTTGTACTTCAATGGTATTTGGACTAGTCAAGTCAGCCGGTATTTTCAGGCGTTCAGCGAAATTAATAATGGTTCTAAAGTATTGGCTGGCATTCATTGGCATACAGCCCCCCACATCCTGCCACAGTTGTACCCGAGCATTTTCATCCGGCATAACCCGTGCAACCACTTTCGCTTGTAACGGTGACAATCTCGCAGAAGTCTTGGTCGAGCAATCCCGGTTTAAAGGGACTTCAGGCAGCAAACTTGCAATGGTCAGCGAATAGCCTTCCAGACATTTACGTTGTTTTTGTCTTGATGAATCAAATGCGCAGGCAGCAGGCGTCATCTGTACATGCATGACATAACCGGCAACATCCTGTTTATCAGCTGCATATAACGGTGCAGCGAATGATAAGGCCAGATAACAGAACAATGCCTGTATCGCTTTCATCCACTTCCCTTTTAATAAGTCGACGGCTTTCATCAAATGCAAAAACTTCATTATCTCAATTAAACATCTTCGTGTGTTTAAGGACTATTGCGCACAGGTATAGTACTCATGCGTTTTTCTAACGACTGTGCGCCCTGTCCCAATACCACACCATAGTGCGTGGCATTGGTCATGACATGTTTCACATAGTCACGTGTTTCCAGTAATGGAATGGTTTCGGTGTACTGATCTGCGGCCATGGTCTGATTATCCGGCTGCCAACGACGGGCACGATTCGGACCAGCGTTATAGCCTGCCGTTGCCAGTACCGAACTGCCACTCAATTGACTCTGGATCATAGAAAGGTAATAGGTACCGTAACGAATATTGGTATTCATTTCACTTAATGCCGCAGGGTTATAGGTTTCACCCATTTGGCGTGCAATCAGTTTTGCTGTGTTTGGCATAATCTGCATTAAGCCACCTGCACCGACATTGGAACGTGCAGAGGTCACAAAACGACTTTCCTGGCGCATTAAACCATATGCCCAAGCGGGATCAATACCAGCATTGTAACTATGACTGGTGACATTGCTGCGGTGCGGTGTTGCATAACGATAGGTATCGTTATGACGAGAGGTGGTCCGGTCAGCCGCATAAATGGCACGATCATACCAGCCCATGTCATGCGCACGTTTTGCTGCAGCAAGCAACAAACCATCATCATGTTGCAAATAAGCCTGTCGTACGGCCCAGTTCCATTCACGGTTGGTATAGTTTGCAGGTGCATTGATATTTCTTAACGCAAAGGCACGTCGAAAATGAATATTCTGGTTTAGACGCTGGGTATCTTGAGCGCTCGGCTGTTCATTATAAGGCTGATGGTTATAGCGTTCACCGATACGGTCTTTGGCTAACAAATTATGATAATCGTCGCCACCTTGTGCCAGTTTACGATAAATCTGTTGAGCCGCCTGCTTGGAACCACCATCAGAACGCTGCTCAGAGGCACGTGCTAACCAGTACTGCCAGCGATCTTCCTGTTTTTGGGTTACCGACATTGCATCAATGGCACGAATCAGACTTTCCCAGGCCCCGAAACGAATCGCCTGACGCGCATAGATTTCAGCTTCTTCCGGGCTAAATGGATAACCATAACTCTGATCAAACGCGTTCAGTACTTCACGGTTAAAACCGTTTTTCATCACAGTGGTACCACCGACATAGCCAATGGTGCGGTAAAGATATTTCTGTACAGGTTGAGGCACATCCTGAACCACACGTTGCACATTACCTAAAGCATTGGTTAAGTCACTATCGGCAACACGACCGAGCGCAAAAATCAGATAAGCATAATCGGCATCGTTGGACTTAGGGGCACTCCATAAATAGCCCAATGGATTGGCCTGAATCTGGTTAAACTGAGCCAGCGAAAGATTCAAGCCCATAGTTTGAGCTGTAGCAATTGCTGGGCCAGATTGACCAGCGCGCAATTGTCCCCACAAACGTTGCTGACGATCTTGGGTACTCATTAACGGGCTAGACAGCATTAAACGTCCCAAGCCATTACACGATTCAGGTTGAGTACTGGTGGTCAGCCAGATGTCTTTATATTCGGCAAAAACCAGACTATCGCCCGTCTTGGCACGCACTTGTGCCACCGCACAACTTTCTTCCTGATCAGGATTGGTGACATAACTCAGTACGGGCTTGGCATCGGCGAAGCTGGCCTGTTTAACTTTTTCTTCGACATAATCGGCCGCGAGTTTCTCAGCCATTGCGGATTGCGGGTAACGCTGAGCAAAACTGATAATCGAGGTAGCAGGCTGGAAGCCGAGATTAGTATTCAGTTTCCAGTATTCTGGATAATAACCCAATGCATCATTTTGCATTGAATATTGGTATTGATCGAGCAAAGCCGTGTTACCTGAGCTGGCAGCACGTAGGGCGTCATTGAATTGTTCATCCAAAGCATAGACCGATGAACAGGCAATCATTCCACTCATGGCAATAAAACGACGGAAACTGTTCTTATTATTCGATTTACGTCTTCCTGTTGTTATTAAATCACACTGCTTTTTCATCTTCATCAATATCTATGCCCAATTTTGCCTGCTTACATAGTGTAATAAGTCTAGCTTCTCACTATTGTTGTGTTATGTAAATTACTGATTCATATTCATTAAAATTCACACAATTTTATTCACAAACTGTCCATTTTTGTCAGTTTTTTATTCTCTGCGCACAAGCAAAAATACTGCTATAATCCGCGGTTTATTTAAATCCACCTTGTTTAGGAGCCTGCATGACGGTTCAAACATTCATTCCCAGTGCTGTAAAAGCTGCCTCAGAAAACACTGTTACCCAGCCCATGCACACCGCTGATGTTTCAATTAAGAAGTTATATATTGAAACTCAAGGGTGTCAGATGAATGAGTATGACAGTCATCGTATGGCAGATTTATTAGGTGATTCACACGGTTATGTGCTCACTGACAACCCGAATGATGCGGATATTCTGCTGATGAATACCTGTTCGATTCGTGAAAAAGCCCAAGAAAAGGTCTTCAGTGGTTTAGGCCGCTGGCGCAAACTTAAAGAAAAAAATCCGGATCTGGTGATTGGTGTCGGTGGTTGTGTTGCCTCTCAAGAAGGCGACAACATTCAAAAACGCGCACCCTATGTCGACATGGTCTTTGGCCCGCAAACCTTGCACCGTTTGCCACAAATGCTGGATCAGCATAACGAGCAAGTAGAAAAGCCAAAGAAAGAAAAAATCAAACTGGTGGATATTTCTTTCCCGGATATCGAAAAATTCGACTTCCTGCCTGAACCACGTGTCGAAGGCTTTAAGGCATTTGTCTCTATCATGGAAGGCTGTTCTAAATACTGTTCTTTCTGTGTGGTTCCTTATACACGCGGTGAAGAAGTGTCTCGTCCTCTGGATGACGTGCTGGCTGAAATTGCCGGTTTAGCTGAAAAAGGGGTTCGTGAAATCAGCTTGCTCGGTCAAAACGTGAATGGTTACCGCGGTGAAACCTTCGAGGGTGGCATCTGTACCTTCCCTGAATTATTGCGCTTGGTTGCAGAGATTCCAGGAATCGGTCGTCTACGCTACACCACCTCTCACCCGCTTGAATTTTCAGATGATCTGATTCAGTGCTACCGTGATTTACCGCAAATGGTTTCGCATCTACATTTGCCAGTACAAAGTGGTTCGAACGATGTACTGCAAGCCATGAAACGTAACCACACCATTGATGTGTACATTGATAAAATTGCCAAGCTACGCAAAGTACGTCCAGATATGCATTTATCCAGTGACTTCATTATCGGTTTCCCGGGGGAAACAGATGAACACTTTGCTGAAACCTTGCAATTCATTAAAGATTTAGATTTCGATCACTCTTATAGCTTTGTTTATTCAAAACGTCCGGGCACCCCTGCATCGGACTTACCGGATAGCACACCTGAGCAAGTGAAAAAAGATCGACTTGCGCAAGTTCAGGAAGTGATTAAGAAATCGAGTATCGATAAAACTGATGCCATGCTCGGTAAAATTGAACGCGTGCTGATTGAAAAAGTGTCGGATAAAGACCCGAATGTTTTAATCGGTACCGCAGACAATACACGTTTAGTCACCTTTATCGGTGATGCCGCGTGGGTTGGTCGTTTCGCAGAGATCGAGATCACCGAAATCAAAACTTTAAATTTAGTTTACGGAGAACTCTTGAATCTTGAACCTGACGTGGCGTAATGTAAGGGTTATTCCTACAAAGCAACAAAAAGGGTTTATCTTGACTGCAGCGATTCGACGTACAGTAACGTTCCCTGAGATTCAATTGGAACGCTTAAAAAGCATGCTCGGTGCGTATAACGGGCATTTAAAACAAATCGAACAACGTTTAGATGTCAAAATTACTCACCGTGGCGATGCCTTTTATCTCGATGGTGATATAGAAGCGGTCGAAAGAGCCGAAGCACTATTGCAACGGCTCTATCAAGAATCAGAAATTTCCTCACAAATCAGTGCCGATGTCATTCATTTGATGATCCAGGGTTCACAGACCGACCGTGAACTCATGGATGATTCAGAACAGGAACATACTGGCCTTGACAGTGTTTGGTTGCAGACCCGCAAAGGGCGAATCAACCCACGTGGTGCCAATCAAAAACGTTACGTACAACGCATTTTACAAAGTGATATCTCATTCGGTATCGGCCCTGCCGGGACAGGTAAGACCTATCTGGCAGTTGCTGCTGCGGTTGATATGCTGGAACGCAATGAGATTCAGCGCATTTTACTGGTTCGCCCAGCGGTTGAAGCAGGTGAAAAGCTGGGTTTCTTACCCGGCGATCTGACCCAGAAAATCGATCCGTACTTGCGTCCGCTTTACGATGCCCTGTATGAAATGCTGGGGTTTGAAAAAGTAGCTAAACTGATTGAACGTCAAGTGATTGAAGTTGCCCCGCTCGCTTACATGCGTGGACGCACCCTGAATCACTCTTTCGTGATTTTGGATGAAGCGCAAAATACCACCCCTGAACAGATGAAGATGTTCCTGACCCGTTTAGGTTTTGGCTCTCGTGCCGTGATCACCGGTGACGTAACTCAGGTTGACTTGCCACGCGGCCAGCAATCCGGTTTGGCACAAGCCTTACGGGTACTGGAAAATGTGCACGAAATTCATATCACCCGTTTCCACTCACGTGATGTGGTGCGCCATCAACTGGTACAAAAAATTGTTGAAGCTTACGAAGGCTGGGATAATGAGCAGCAACGCTTGTCAGCAGAAGCCCGCGCCGAACGCAAAGCCAAACAAGAAGCACTGATTGCAGAAAATGATGAGAAAGCTGATGCTCAGCATTAAATAATATTAATCTAATTCGATACTCGGAGCTGTCATTCGCAACCTGAGCGAAGATAAACAAAGCTATGCTTTGTCTGAGCGCAAGATGAACAGCTATGCTGTGAATGAAGGATGCGGATTTAACGTTACAATAATGTAAAATCAGGTTTTGCCTACTTTTGCCAAAACAAAAGTAGGTCGCGCCGAAGGCTTATCCAGCAAATGGATGAGAATGTGGCAAGATTCCACCATGATCTTTATCTACGTTTCTTAGACTCAATCTAAGTTCGTAGATCTAATTTATATCTAAGGATCTATTTTGAAAATCAATTTAAGTCTTCAACAAGACTTTCAAGCTGCTGAATTGTCACTCAAACGTGGGCAAATCAAAAAAAATATCGAAACTGCACTGCGTCATGTTGATTTCGATGTCAATTGTGAAATCGGGATTGCCTGTGTAGATCTGGCAGAAAGCCATGAACTCAATTTGCAATATCGTGAAAAAGACAAACCGACCAATGTGCTTTCTTTTCCAAGTGATATTCCAGAGGAAATGCTCAGCTTACTGGATGCAGAGCCTTTAGGGGATTTGGTGATTTGTATTCCTGTAGTTTTACAAGAAGCCGCTGAACAGCAAAAAACACCAAATGATCATTTCAATCATTTACTGGTCCATGGCGTTTTACATTTACTCGGTTATGACCATGAGACCAGCGAAGCTGAAGCTGAAGAAATGGAAGCTTTAGAAATCGAGATTCTGAAAAAACTGGGAATCGCCAATCCTTACCAAGCGGATGAAAGCTAAGCCAAGGTCCTATGTATATCGTTATTTTTAAAGCCACGATCAAACAACTTGATGCAACGTATTCAGACATGGCCCAAATGCTCAGACATAAAGCCTTGAGCCAGTTTAACTGTGCCAAGTTTGAAGCATGCAGTGAAAATGGTTTTGAAATTGCCCTGTCTTATTGGCATAGCCTTGAAGATATTCAACGTTGGCAACAAGATGCAGAACATCAAGTAGCTCAGCGCTTGGGTCAACAAAAATGGTATCAGGACTTTAGCGTTGAAATCTGTAAGATTGAACGAGCCTATTCCAGTCAAAAGGAATTGTGAATAAATACAAACTTATCCACAAAGCGCATAAAAAACGGCTAAATCCAGCCGTTTTTATGATTTATTCGCTTCGCAAAGATAAGGAATAATATTTTATTCAGTATGTTATTCAGCAACTTATAATTAATGCACTTCAAACTCTGCATCAACGGGGTCAAAACGCCAGGTCCGGATAATCCTTAACTCGGAAATATCCTTTTTCATCGCTGCATCAAATGCGCCAAAGGGTGCACCACGGCGTACTGAGGCTTTAGCAGCTTCATCCAAAACGGAATGCCCCGAACTTTCGATTAAACGAATCGCCCGAATCCCGCCCTCCGCATTCAGAATCACCATTAAACGCACTTCTCCGGCTAAACGTTGCTGCTTTGCCTCATCCGGATAATAACGGTTGCCATACAATTCGACTTTTTGACGGAACTTATCCAGATAGGCAGCGGATGCATCTTGTTTGGCTTGAATGCCATCAACCGTTTTAATGCGTTGCTTGCGGCTAAAATTTTGCTGCCGTTGTAAATATTGTGCTTCCAAGCTCGCTACCATCGCGGCCTTGGCCTGAAACTGGCTTTGTAACTCATCCAGCGTCTTTTTACGTTCGCTTTGTTCTGCCTGTTTTTGCCAGCTTAAAACCGTCATTAATACTTTTTCTTCAAACTTGAGTTCACGCTTCTGTTGAACTTTTTCCAGACTTTCTAGTGTAGACTCACCTGTTGTCGCATCAGCCTGCATGGGCGCTGGCATATCACTGGACATACGATGCGCTTGACGAAAATCACCCGAACCCTGTTGATCCGCCTGGGCCAGAAAATCCGCCTCTTTGACTTTATCCGCACTGGGACGCACAGTGACTGCAATCTCTTTGGTTGAGGTATCTGCAGGCGATGGCATGGTAAAATGAATAGCCAGCACAGCACCATGCAGCAGCATCGCCAAAGCAACCGCCCCTACAAAAAGCGGATCTTGCCACCAATAACCAGACAGCGCTGAACGAAAATTTATTTTATTCCACATGCGATTCAAGCGGCAAAAAATGCCTCATCTCCAACGGTGATAACCGTATAAAAACCCAAACAATATTCAAAATTTTACAAAAATGTGATCCACTTATAGTTACAGTGTTTCCATAACATCATTTTATGAAAATGTAGCAATTAATTTTGCTACACTGCAAGTTAGAAATTTATTTTTATTTTTTAGTTAATACAAAGATCGTGGTATTGCATGACCTATCAATTCACTTTCTGGAACAACTTTTATGCAAACGCTAATCTCGTCCGTTTTTAAACGTCTACGTAAAGTTTACCAAAAAGCAGAAGAATTCATCGAAGAAGAAAGAGAATTTTCGCTTTCACAAGTTTTTGTGAATGCCACCATGGAGCGTTATGTCACAGAAAATGTCGACATGATGCAAGACCTGCATGCCGATTTATATGATGGCTGGTTACGCTTATATACCACGCTAGATGTAAAAGGCTTACATACCACGCTCTCGGTTGACTTGAAATTGATTCAGATGGAAATGAATCAAAACGTACAACTGATGGTGTTTGAACAGATCAGCAATACTCAGGTCATTGAAGCAAAATTCAAGAATATTTTTCAGAAATGGGGCTTTTACATTGCCATCTGGTATTACCAGAAATTTCGTGAAGAAGATCCACTAGGTAAAATCCTGGAACATTTTGATATCGTCAAGGTCAAGGATGAATTGCTTTATCTGGACCTGAATCGCTGGCTTGGCAAGAAAGCCAGTATTATCGAAACGCTGAGCAAAGTGCATGTAAACCGAGCCCGGGTTCGTCCAGCAGAGTTAATCGTCTGGGGCAATGTTAATCTGGCTGCAATTCTGTCGCCGTCAAACGATGACGACTTTGATGAAGATGGGCTGGAAGATACTGAAGTCACCCCGATTCAGCAAAAAGACCCTAAGCAGTAACAAATTGATTATTCGGTGGTATGTTGCACCATAACCCATACCACGTATATACACAACTTCATGATTTATACGAAAAATTAACAAGCGCTTAGTAAAAAGCCTGATCTTTTCTTCACAATCTAGCAGCATAATAGTATTCAATCGTAGTTTGAAATGAGTGATTGCCTTATCCAGATCGCTCAGAGGATAGAATGTTATGACAAAGAAATTATTGAAAGTAGTGGGTATTACCTCTGCGGCCATTTTAAGTGCAAGCTTATCTAGTCATGCATTGGCGATGGCACCTTTTCAGGCCAGCTATCAGTTTAGCTACAACAATAAAAATCTGGGTTCTGCAACACGCACCCTTTCCCAACAAGGCAATAACTGGACCTATAAGTTCAATGCCAAAGCCGGTGCGATTGCGTCTGCCTCTGAAACCAGCCAGTTTAATTTTGCCAATAACAAAATTACCTCACAAAATTTCAGCCGTAGCAGCAAGATCCTGATTCACAACAATACGATGAATATTAATTTCAACCCAAGCAGTAAAGTGGTGAATACCAAAAAGGATGACCAGAGCCGTTCATTTGCATGGCAGGCGGGCGCGCTGGATGAGTTGAATGCCGAATTGCAAATCCGTGAAGATTTGAAAAATAATTCCCTGAAAAGCAAATACTTGATTGCAGATGCCAAAGCTTTGGATGAACGTCGTTTTGTTAAACAAGGTACTGAAAGTATCAAGACCCCTTATGGGACATTCGATGCCATTAAAGTGGTCATGCAGCATGATAAACCTGAACGTAATACCGTGTTCTGGTTAGCACCAAAACTTGACTATCTGCCAGTAAAAATGGCGCATAATGATGGAAAATCGTCTTACGGACTGTTATTAACTGGCTATTCGGGTAAAACAAACTAAGCAACTGGTCAATTTTGGCTTGCATTTTTTTTGATGCTTTTTAAAATATGCCTTTGCTTGAACAAGCATCCGTTTAGAGGATTCTCCCGTGTACGCTTTAGAACAGAAAATCTTAAATGAAGGTATCGTTCTATCTGATCAGGTGTTGAAAGTTGACGCTTTCTTAAACCACCAAATCGATCCTGTGTTAATGCAGCTGATTGGTAAAGAGTTTGCCGCTCGCTTTAAAGATGCAGGTATTACTAAAATTATTACCATCGAAGCTTCAGGTATTGCACCTGCAATCATGGCAGGTTTAGAACTTGGCGTTCCTGTTATTTTCGCCCGTAAATACCAGTCATTAACACTCAAAGACGACCTTTACCGTTCTAAAGTGTTCTCGTTTACCAAACAAACTGAAAGCACCATTGCAATTTCAAACAAGCACATCAGCTCAAGCGACAAAGCGCTAGTGATTGATGACTTCCTTGCCAATGGTCAGGCTGCTTTAGGTCTCATCGACTTGATTCACCAAGCAAATGCTGAAGTGGTTGGTGTCGGTATCGTGATTGAAAAATCGTTCCAGCCGGGTCGTGACGTGTTGCTTGAAAAAGGCTACCGCGTTGAGTCCTTAGCCCGTGTTAAATCTTTAGCAGACGGCAAAGTGACTTTTGTGACTGAATAAGATTCCAAAGCGAGAAAAAAGCGGATGACAATTCATCCGCTTTTTTTATTTAACAACAATCCCAGTTGTATAGCACTTTAGAAAAGTCTCTGTTCTTTAAATCTTCTGGATGGATAAAGAAATTCCCCACACCCGAATCGCCCCACATAATTTCGTTTTCAGCATCATCGGTATCCAGCTGAAAAAGCAGTACATAATCTTGAACTTTTTCATTATATTGACGTGGATCAGTTTGGGTAAAATAAGGATAACCGCCTAAACGGTGTCCACTTGCGGAAGCAACCTCATCATAAGGTTCGATAAAATCATCTTCGAAATCGCCACCTTCAAATCGATCTTCAAAATCGTAAAGCTCTTCACCCCCTAAAATCTTCGGTGCAAAGGCAAAATCACCGAGGCTAATGGGCTGAGAAGTGAGGTTAAATTCAATCGAGTATTGTCCCGTAAATGGTAAATAAGCGTCTTCATCAAACTCAAGCTCGGAAAAATCCTGTTTTAATTGCGCTGCGTCTGCAATCACCTGATCAAAATATAAGACCTTAAAACCCGATTGCTGTTGTTGGTCGTCGAAATTCATTCCATACAAATCATCGGCTGCAATATAGAACTGCAAAATTCCCTGGTCTGGAAAATTGGGTAAACTTGGAATTTCAGCAAAATTAAACTGTGCCAACAAGGCCAACGGATTGCCATTAGTATCGACTGGATAAGCGGTATCCAAAGGTAAATACGGCTCTCCCCCAATCTTACTTTGCCATAAGCTTAAGTTATCACTTGCTGTGAGTTGCATCGTAACTGTTGGCAGAATAGTGGCTGAAATTTTTTCTAGGTATGGATGTAAAGTATGCGGTAAATGCTCGGCTTGAAGATTCATTTTGTTGATTGTCTCTGTCGTTATTTATAGAACTTAATATAAAACAAGCAGCTAAATTAAAATAGAGAACAAAGTCTGTACCACGACAGTTAATGACGCTCAACTGCCCCCTTATTTATTAGCTAAATTCTGCTAAGATGAGCCCGAGCAAAATCTGCGATAGGAATGACGATGCGTACATATTTAGACCTTTTACAACATATCCTCGATAATGGCGGCGACAAAGGTGACCGTACAGGAACAGGAACACGTTCAGTATTCGGTCATCAGATGCGCTTTGATCTTTCACAAGGTTTTCCATTACTGACCACCAAAAAAGTACATTTCCGTTCCATCGTGATCGAGCTGCTCTGGTTCCTCAAAGGCGATACCAACGTTCAATACCTAAAAGACAACAAAGTCACGATCTGGGATGAATGGGCAACGGCTGAGCAAACGGCGCGCTTTGGCCGTCCAGAAGGCGAACTTGGCCCTGTTTATGGTCACCAATGGCGTAACTTTGGCGCAACCCAGAATGCAGATGGCAGCTATCAGCAAGATGGTTTTGACCAGATCAAATGGTTGGTGAATGAAATCAAGACCAATCCAAACTCACGTCGTTTGATCGTGTCTGGCTGGAACCCGAATGAAGCAGGTAAAGTTGCTTTGCCACCTTGTCATACCCTGTTCCAGTTTTTTGTCCAAGATAACAAATTATCCTGCCAACTGTACCAACGCAGTGCCGATGTATTCTTAGGCGTACCCTTTAATATTGCCAGCTATGCCTTACTGACCCATATGATTGCGCAAGTGTGCGGTTTAGGGGTGGGCGATTTTGTCTGGACAGGCGGCGACACACATTTATATGCCAACCATTTTGAGCAGGCACAATTACAGCTTTCTCGCGAACCATTGCCACTCTGTGAATTAAAGTTAAATCCGGAAATTACCGATATTTTTGATTTTAAATTTGAAGATATTGAAATTGTTGGCTATGAGTCACATCCAGCAATTAAAGCACCCGTCGCAGTTTAAAAGATTAGAGAGAATATAAAATGGCATGGCAAGGCACTGAAGTTGTTCACGTAGTTGCGATGGATAAAAATCGCTGTATCGGCAAAGGCAATGCTTTGCCGTGGCATATCTCGGCTGATCTCAAGCACTTCAAGGCCATCACGCAAGGTGGTGTGGTGGTCATGGGGCGTAAAACCCTTGAATCTATGGGACGAGCCCTTCCCAATCGTGTCAACTGGGTGATTACCCGTGATCTTGAATGGCAGTTTGAAGGAGTTAAAGTTGCACACAGCATCGAAGAGGCATTAAACGGCGCACTTACAGATGCACAACACGCTGAAAAAGCCTCTTTATTTATTATTGGGGGTGGAGAGATTTTTACTCAAACCCTTAGTATTTCTGACCGCCTAGAGTTAACCCATGTGGAACTTGATGTTCAAGGCGATGCACATTATCCAGAACTCTCTGAGGATTTTCACAAAGTAAACTCAGAACAACATCGCGATGAGAAATCTGGTGTGGCTTTCGAGTTTGCGACCTACCAAAAATAATAATGGATCGCAGTTGCCATGCATAACATAGGATCACGTGAGTTTTTTATTGCCTTAGGGATCGGGCTTTTACACGGTCTGTTCACCTTATGCGTGGTTCTTTCCAGTGTCTGGCTTTGCCTTGCGCTCTGGATTCAACAACCGCTCGGTACCTTCTTTAGCCGGGTGACAATTGTACTCTGGAGCCTGTTTGCACTGAGCCTGCTGGGTGTATATTTCAGCGGTCATCTCATCAGTCGCCGTACCGATATCATTATTTATTGCGTTGCCTTTGCCTGCTCACTGTTTTGGTATTTCTCTATCGAAGCCAGACAAGATCGTGACTGGAATCCAGAAGTTGCCGAACAGCTCAGCTATAGCAAACAAGGCGATCTGGTTAGCTTACACAAGGTCCGTAACTTTGACTGGCATGCGGACGGGACGTATGACATTCGCTGGGAAGACCGAAACATTGATCTGAACAAAATTACCGGGATCAATGTCATCACTTCTTATTGGATGGGGCCACAGATAGCACATACGCTGGTCAGCTTTGATTTTGCCGATCAAAAGCCTTTGGTATTTTCGATTGAGATCCGCAAAGAGAAAGGCGAAGATTTTTCTGCCATTGGTGGTTTTTTCCGTAAGTATGAACTCAGCCTAGTCGCTTCAGACGAAAAAGATATAGTGTATACACGCAGTAATATTCGTCATGAACAGGTTTATTTATTTCCTGTCAAAATGCCCGCGGCAGAGCGTAAAGCGCTGTTTATTGAATATCTGAAGCAGGCCGATGAACTTCGCGGTGAAGCAAAATGGTACAACACCCTAACCAGTAACTGTACTACGCTGGTATTTGATATGGTTCAGGCCATTAACCCACAAAAATTACCGAAAGATTATCGCTTACTGGCTTCAGGGTATTTACCCAACTATCTTTACGACCTGAAAGCACTTAACCAGAATTACAGCATCAATGAATGGTATCGTCTGGCACATATCAACCCACGTGCTGAACAGTACGATCAACAGCCCAATAAAAGTAGCGAGTATTTTTCGGATGTAATTCGCGCAGGCCTGCCGAAAGTTGAGTGATTTTTCCACTAATTTCATTAAAAGTATCTGAACATTTACAAAAGGATACTGAATATCCTGTGCTACTCCATGTTGTTTTCTTTTAATAAACACTTATAGAAACACAATGATTCGGATTTAAAATCTTATGTTAAAGCCTTTTTTAACAACATGTACTTTGGCAATTGCCGTAGCAATGACGGGTTGTGCAGCCACAGAATCTCTCCAGACTTCACCAAACGCTTCTCAGAAAGAAAGCATCGGTCTTTATAACCGTAACTGGATCGCTACCCAGATCAATGGTGTGGAGATTAAAAGCAATGATCTTTCTGGCAAACGTCCAGCCATTCAGTTCGATGCTCAAGGCAAGCGTTTCTTTGGTGCAGATGGCTGTAACCAGATTCAGGGGACTTTTGAAAGCCAAGGTTCAATCTTACGCCTAGGCCCCATTGCTTCAACCATGATGGCATGTATCGGCAAGGACAACAGTGCCCTTTCTCGCCAATATGCAAATGCTTTGGCAAGTACCACCAACTATGAACTAAAAGGCCATGAGCTTAAATTCATGGATGCATCAGGCAAAGTACTGGTCAGCTTCGTAACAGTCATCCAGCCACTTCCTTAACGCGATTACTATAAAAAGTAAAAGCTCGTTTCAAACACGGGCTTTTACTTTTTGGGTAGTTCGTTTAAGTTAGTGGCATGCTTAAAATTAAAAATCGGGGAGTTATATGCAACAGGCAATGTTAGGTGGTGGATGCTTTTGGTGTGTAGAAGCCGTATTTCTACAACTGAAAGGTGTGGAAAAAGTGGTGAGTGGCTATGCCGGCGGGATTACCCAAAACCCAAGCTATGAGCAAGTCTGTCAGGGCAATACACAACATGCCGAAGTCATCCTGATTGATTTTGATGAACAGCAGATCAGCTACACCCAATTGTTGAATGTATTCTTTACCACTCATGATCCAACCACATTAAACCGTCAGGGTAATGATATTGGCACCCAATATCGCTCTGTGATTTATTACTTTGATAATGAGCAAAAGCAGCAAGCTGAACAGGTCATTCAAAGTCTGGAAGATGAAGGGCTGAATATTGTGACTGAACTCAGTCCAGTAACGACCTTTTACCCGGCTGAGGAATATCACCAGAACTTCTTTGCCCGTAACCCGTCACAAGGTTACTGCAACTTCAGTATTCCTCCTAAGCTGTCTAAACTCCGCGCCAAGTATCTTGACCTGCTTAAAGATGAATAGACATAAAAAAAGCAACTCACCGAGTTGCTTTTTTATTACGATCAAGCTTTAGTTTTCACTTACAAACGCAATATCACTTAAGCCGGCTTCACTAGCACGCGACATGACCTGTGCAACCGTATCATATTTTGATTCTTTATCTGCACGTAACTGCACGGTCGGTTTGGTCGCAGCCTGACCCGCTTCCTGGAAACGCTTCTCTAACTCATCCAGGCTAATGATTTGCGCATCCCAAGCCACTTCACCTTTGTCATTAATACTAATAGTGATTGCTTTTGGTGGCGGATCAACAATTTCAGCCGTTGTTTTTGGTAAACTTAATGGAATTGATGGGTTAGCAACCGTTGCTGTGACTAAAAAGATAATCATCAATACCAACATAATGTCGATCAGAGGAATGAGATTCATCTCATTCATGCCACTGTCGTGGTCTTCACCCAATTGAAAGCCCATTTTAAGCTTGACCTCCAACTAAACTTTGTTGAGTCGCTTTAGTTTCTGTTTTTGCCGCTGTTTCTTGCTGCAACATGGTATCGATTAACAGGCTATGTGCCTGATCTTGTAAATCATGTGCCAGGCCACGGTTAAAACGTACACAGATGTTATAAGCCATTACTGCAGGAATCGCGACGGCTAGGCCTAAACCGGTCATGATCAAGGCTTCACCGACTGGTGTTGCTACCTGAGCCAAACCAGCCTGTCCGCTTTTACCTACCGCAACAAGCGCATGGAAAATTCCCCATACTGTACCGAACAAACCCACAAACGGTGCCAATGAAGCGATTGTTCCAAGTACGGATACCCCTTTTTCTGCTTGAGATTTCTCAGCAGAGATCTGGCGAAGTAATGCTTGTTCAGCGACAGCTTTACGTTGTTCAAACGATAAAGGCTGTAACTTTGATTTTAGCGCAGCCAAAGCTTGCACCAGTTGGTTATAAGCCTGTTGTTTTAACTGGCGTGTTCCTAAAATGCGCAGAATGAAAATAGTCCACGTTGCAATCGACATTGCTAATAGGATGAAATACAGTGTCTTACTTACTGCATCTGCATGTTGCCAATAAACTGAAAAGTTCATATACGAACTCCTGATTTAATCTGTCGCAAGGACTCAAATTTCATTAAGGACTAAGATCAAACGGCTGCTCTGCTCGAATTGGATAAGCAACACCATTTTCCATATACGGTTTAAATTTCGCATTTTTTACAGCACGTAAAACTTTTTCATCGAGATTCGGTAGACCACTGCTACGGGTAATCCGTGCATTGGTAATTTTACCTTTCTCATCAGCTTCGATCATAACCATCACCGAACGTGTCTGATTATCCAGATCTTTCGCTGTTACAGATAATTTAGGTGACCGGCTCCACTGCACACCAGAACCGCCAATTGAAACACGTTTAGGCGATGGATCAGCAGCAGGTTGAGGTTTTACCACTTCTTGTACGGGTTGCGGCTTTTCTACAACTTTTTCTGTCACTTTAGTGGTAACCACTGTCGTTTCAACTTTTGGCTCAACTTTAGGTTCAGTTTTTTGCAGCACTGGTTTTGGCGCTTCTTTTACCTGTTGAACCTTTTCAATCTTTTTCGGTGGAGGTGCCATTGGTTTTTCAACCACCTTGACCTCTTTCACTTCTTTTTTAGGTTCAGGTTTCGGCTTTTCTTTCGGTTTAGGCGGCTCAGGCTTTGGCGGTTCCTTGATTTTAACGAACTTCACCTTAAGCGGCTCTTTCTCGACGGGCTTAAGCTCCATCGTTTTCATGTGGCTCACCGCCCACAGAACTCCTACATGTCCAATCACAACCGCAACTAAGGCAGTGATGATTTTCTTTTTCATCGGGTGTGGCGTGTTGAATGTAGCAGGAGATTGACTCATAAGAATCTAAGTACCTATATAGATGGTGAGGCTTTCAAAAAAGCGATTTCACTCATCGGATAGAACAATGAAAGTGCCGTAATAATAAATGAGAAGTGTTTTCATTTGCAACCATTTTTTCTTGTATATTTGCTAAGCTTTGAAAAATAGGCATAAAAAAACATGCCTGACGGCATGTTCTTTTTATACAACGGCAGGATAGCGTTTCTTAGAACACTACGGTTTTATTGCCATCTACAATAATACGGTCTTCTAAATGCCATTTCACCGCACGTGCCAAGACATTACGTTCAACGTCTTCACCTAACTCACGCAGCTGTTCAACGTTATAGTCATGGCTCACACGTTCAACGTCCTGCTCAATGATCGGGCCTTGATCGAGATCAGCCGTCACATAGTGTGCTGTTGCACCAATCAGTTTTACGCCTTTCTCATAGGCTTGCTTATATGGATTTGCACCCACGAAAGCTGGCAGGAAGGAATGGTGAATATTGATAATCTTCATTTCCCATTTCGCAACAAAGTCTTCGCTGAGAATCTGCATGTAACGCGCCAACACCAATAAATCGTTGCCTTGCATCATTTCATCAATCTGAGCATAAGCTTCAGCTTTATTGTCTTTATTTACTGGGACAACATGGAAAGGAATACCGAAGTTTTCAACCGCTTCACGCAAATCTGGATGGTTTGAAATCACCTGGGTAATTTCACAGGGTAATGAACCACGCGCATGACGCCATAACAGTTCTAGTAAAGCATGGTCAACTTTCGACACCAGAATACCGACTTTTTTCAACTCGCCAACGAAATTCATTTTCCATTGCATTTCATAACGTTCAGCCACATTTACAGCAAAAGTCTGCATAAGCGCTTCTTTACGAGATGGCAAATTATCAAGTTCAAATTCAACACGCATGAAGTAACGCCCGCCCTGAGCTTCTGTTGCGTACTGATCAAGTGCGGTAATGTTTGCTCCCTGATGATACAAAAAGCTCGATACGGCTTGCACGATCCCCGGCTTGTCTTCACAAGTAATCAGTAATCGCGCTGTGTGGGCTGTAGTCGTGTTCATTTGGTTAATATCACTTATTCGAATCAAATTAAAATCAAGCCGGGCATTCTAACCCTTTTTTGCCCCTGACTAAATAGCTAAGGCTCACTCGTCGTCATTTTTAAGATTAGATAAGCTGGCAAACAGGTCGGATGGACCCAATGATTTCAATAATTGCTCATAAGTCTGGCGGCTTTCCCCCATCAAATACGGACCTTCCAGAAACACCATCTGACGCAAAGCCTGCCATACCCATTTTTCTTCAAGGCGATTGTTATCACTGATATGACCAGACATATATAAGAAGTTAGTCCAGTTGGTCAGCACAATCCACAGGTTAATAATCAAGGCTTCGATTTCCGAATCGGTCATCTTCATCAGGCCGGCATCCACGAAAGCACGATAGATTTTTTGGCCCTGCTGCATCACCTGTCCTGCAAAACGCGGATAGATTTTTCTAAAGTCTTCATTATTTTCCACCAGATGATACACATCGCGGTGAATAAAACGATAGGCCCACAACTGATTACTCAGCACCTGAAAGTAGCTGATCTTGTCATTGGCATTCAATGGGCGATCGGTCGGCAAAGCCAGCATTTCCAAGGTTTCAGCCTGATACTGCTGCGCCAGTTCCTTGATAATTTCCTGTTTGTTACGGAAATGATAATACAGGTTACCAGGGCTAATCCCCAGTTCAGCCGCAATGTGATTGGTGGTGACCGAACGCTCTCCACGCTCATTAAACAACTGCAAACTGATTTGCAAAATTCGATCTTTTGTTTTGTTCGGTTTAGCGTGCGACATTGAGTTTAACCATCTATAACATTATCAATAGGTTATAAAACAAACCTATAAAGCGACTTGACACTTTAGAGTATTTACTCTAAAAATTAAAAAATAATAAGCTTTCTTTTGGTCCACTCCTATGAACAGTCAAACAAAAACAACCGCTATGACACCTCATGTTGATGTACAACGGCTACATGATTTGCTTGAGCAGCAAAAAGCAGCTTACCAACGCCATCCTGTGCCAAGCGCCAAAGAACGTCTTGATCGCTTAGCCCGACTTAAAAATATCCTGGTAAAATATCAAGATCAATTTGCTAACGCAATTAATCAGGATTATGGCAACCGTGCCGTAATGGAAACCAAGATTGGCGAAGTTCTGACTTGTCTGGAACATATCAAATATTACAGCAAGAACCTAACCGAATGGATGAAACCGTCCAAACGCCATATCAGCATGTTACACCAACCAGCGAAAGGCTGGGTAGAATATCAACCTTTAGGTGTCGTCGGCATTATTGCACCATGGAACTATCCTCTGCTCCTTTCACTGGGTCCACTGATCTGTGCCTTGGCAGCGGGTAACCATGCCATGATTAAAATCTCGAGTGCATCCTCACACTTTGGTTATGTACTGGAAAATGCCCTTTCAGAAGCATTTCCGCAGGAACTGGTGGCTGTGGTAAATGGTGGCGGGGTTATTTCAGATGCATTCAGCCACCTAGCTTTTGACAAAATGATTTTCACCGGCTCAACCTCGGTAGGGAAAACTGTCATGGCGGCAGCGGCGGAAAACCTGGTACCCGTGATTTTAGAATTAGGTGGCAAATCCCCTGCGCTGATGCATTCCGCTATGAACATTCGTGATGTGGCACAGCGGATTGCGGTCGGTAAACTCTGGAATGCGGGCCAAACCTGTGTTGCCCCTGATTATATGTTCCTGCCTAAGGGCAAAACGGCTGAGTTCACCAAGCATTACAATGACTTTGTCACCACCATGTATCCAAGCTTGCGTGATAATAACGACTATACTTCTATTATCAATGACAAGCAGTACAACCGCCTGCAAGGTTATCTGGAAGATGCCCGTGACCAAGGCGCCAATATTGTTGAGCTCAATGCCAAGAATGAGTCTCTGACCGAGGTTCGTAAAATTGCACCGACCCTATTAACCGGTGTGACCACAGAAATGGAGATTATGAAGAACGAGATCTTTGGTCCAATTCTTCCTATTCTGGAATACGAACATATTGACGAAGCCCTACAGTTTATTAATAGTCGCCCTCGCCCACTGGCCTTCTATTATTTTGATACAGATAGTGCCCGTGCCGATTATGTCGCAGGCCGCACGCATTCAGGACACTTCGGGATTAACCAGACCCTGACCCACGTGGCTCAAGATGACTTGCCATTTGGCGGCATTGGCGCATCGGGCATGGGCAAATATCATGGCAAGGAAGGTTTCTTTAGCTTCTCACATGAACGCTCAATGATGTCGAATCCAGTTAGCCCTAAACTTTACAGTTTAAAATTCATTCTGCCACCGTATAATAAAGCGACACACAAACTGCTTTTAAAAACACTATTTCGTTAAGCTGGTTAAGGCATGATCTATCACACCAGATCATGTCTTGTTTTTACCAAATTCGCTTGTCTTTTAATCGTATTTTTGGTATAAAACGCCCCTTGAATGATTTCATCCGTTTACTTGAATGGCTAGTTGCACGAAATTGTGCTGTATAAACTAGCAATGGAGTTCACCATGTCTAAGGTTTGCCAAGTTACCGGCAAGCGTCCTATCGTTGGTAACAACGTGTCGCACGCAAACAACAAAACCAAACGCCGGTTCGAGCCGAACCTGCACCACCACCGTTTTTGGTTAGAAAGCGAAAAGCGTTTTGTACGTCTTCGTTTAACCACTAAAGGTATGCGTATTATTGATAAATTGGGTATCGAGAAAGTTGTTGCTGATCTCCGTGCTCAAGGTCAAAAGATCTAAGGAGTCTGAACAATGCGTGATAAGATTCGCCTCGTTTCTACAGCTGGTACAGGTTATTTCTATACCACTACTAAGAACAAACGTACTATGCCGGAAAAAATGGAAATCAAAAAATTTGATCCAAAAATCCGTCAACACGTCATCTTCAAAGAAGCTAAAATTAAATAATTTTAGTTCTTTAAAAAAACGACTTCTTTTGAAGTCGTTTTTTTTGCCTGAAAAACGCGGTATAACTAAAAAAACACATGAATAAATCTCTTACATAATTTTTTTTGATAATTAAAAAAATTATCATCAACAAATTCGATTTTAGTTGTTACAATTTATTCGCTGTTTTCTTGGCATGTTTTATGCTCATTTATTTCTACCTTAACCGCAACGATTAAGGAGCTCCGATGCCACATGATGTTGATTTAATTATATTACTTGCTGTCGGTTTTGGTATGGCCCTTATTTTTGGCTATATCGCAGCACGTCTACGCCTCCCCCCTTTAATCGGCTATCTTGTTGCCGGTATTATTATTAGTCCAAATACGCCCGGTGTTGTGGGTGACATCCAGCTCGCCAATCAGCTGGCCGAACTCGGGGTCATGTTCCTGATGTTCGGTGTGGGGATGCATTTCTCCCTCAAAGATTTATTACAGGTTCGCCGTATTGCCTTACCGGGTGCGATTTTACAAATCGCCGTGGCAACCTTACTCGGCGTTGCGGTGTCCATGTATTGGGGCTGGAGCTTCGGTTCAGCGTTGATTTTCGGTTTAAGCTTATCCTGTGCCAGTACCGTGGTCTTACTCAAGGCGCTAGGAGATCGTGGCCTGCTCGATTCGGTGAATGGAAAAATTGCCGTCGGCTGGCTTCTGGTTGAAGACCTAGTGATGGTGTTAGCACTGGTACTTCTCCCTGCAACGGCGGTATTGCTGGGCGGACAAGCCCTTCCTGGTACCGATACTTCACAAAGCATCTGGGTCACGATCGGGATCACCCTGCTTAAAGTGACGGGCTTTATTGCCTTCATGCTGATTATTGGTAAACGTCTTGTGCCGATGATCATGCAATTTGTGGCACGTCTGGGTTCACGTGAGCTGTTTACTCTGACTGTGGTGGCAGCTGCGGTCTCCATTGCTTATGGTTCATATGCGGTATTTGGCGTATCCATGGCATTGGGCGCATTCTTTGCCGGGATGGTGGTTAAAGAATCGGACTTTAGTCATCGCGCCGAAGAAGAAACCCTGCCCCTCCGTGAAATCTTCTCGATTCTATTTTTCGTTTCCGTGGGTATGTTATTCGATCCAGGTATCTTGGTCGAAGCCCCATTAAAGATTTTAGCGGTGGTTGCCATCATTATGGTGGGTAAGACCTTGGCTGCAATGGCTTTGGTGCTGTTCTTCCGCTACCCGATTAATACTGCTTTAACGGTAGGTGCAAGTCTGGCCCAGATTGGGGAATTCTCTTTCATTCTGGCAACACTGGGCTTATCACTCGGTTTGCTGACACCGGATGCACAAAACCTGATTCTTGCAGGCGCATTATTCTCAATTACGCTGAACTCATTTGTGTTCTCTGCGATCGAGCCAGTCCAACGCTGGATCCGTGAGCGCTCGCATTTGGCACGTTTACTGGAACGTAGTGGTGACCCACTGGCAATGCTTCCAGATGAGGTAGATCAGGCTTACCTGCGCGATCAGGTGGTAATTATCGGCTATGGGGGGGTGGGTCGTCGTATCAGTGAAAACCTGATGCAGCAAAACATCAAAGTGGTGATTGCTGAAGAAAACCGGGAAATTGTTGAAAAACTACGTGCCCAAGGCAGAGCAGCAGTCAGCGGTGAAGCCACCGAACCGAATGTCTTGATTCAGGCACACATTCAGTATGCGCGCCTGTTAGTGATCTCACCGATGGATATTCTGGATATTCATCGTATCGTGGATATTTCCAAACAGCTTAATCCTGAAATTCAGGTCCTGATCTGTGCAGAAAGCAAAGAAGAAGCGGTGATTATTCGTGAGGAAAATATTGGGGAAGTATTCTATGCCAAAGAGGAAATGGCCAAGAATATGAGCCATCATATCCTCAATCAGATTGAACTCGCTCATCAGACCGAAGCCCATTAACAAACTGCTTTAAACGAAAAAGCGTACCTTGAGTACGCTTTTTTTATTTTTCAGGATTAGCTGAAATGGCTAGGTTGCTCGTCCAGCACTTCGGCTTGCCACTGATTCATCTGCTTTTCCAGCAATCCGAACAAGGCTGCCTGAATCATGTGTTGCGCGACGGCTGGCGTCTGGTCTCCGAGGATGGCTTTCACCTCATCGCTAAACTGGATTTTGACCAAAGGCTCATTTTCAGAACCCGCATTGCGCAAAGCAAGCTCACCACCTTCGAGTTGAACCAATTCAAGAATTGCGTCCTGATTACCAAATAATTCTTTTAACTGTTGCATTGACATAAATTTTCTCCATGTTTCAACATGGTGGCAAAGTATTTGGCACTTTGCGCTCTCACGTCTTATTTATATAAGTGCTGAGGGAATAGATTTCAAGTCGTCTTAAAGTTTCGACTTAGAACTCCACCATTTCATTACGAAAACCATCAATTAAGTGACTTAATTCACGATGCCATTCACGTAAGATTTTGGCATCGGGCAACCATGCCTGTGGGCTTTGCGTCACCTTGATAATCAAATTAGAAGAGGTTTCATTTTCAGGTTCTGGTGCAGAGGGCTCGGGTGCATACTGACACATCCGATAGGCACGTTTCAATTCAGCCACAAAACCGTCTTTAGCCAGTTGTTGTAATACCTGAATCTCTGGAGAGACCTGCCCTTTATCCGCCATATGTTCTTCAATCGACTTAAAGGTCGGCTGTAAGTCATTCAGGCGATAATAACGCACCAGTTCTTGCAAAAATGCCAATATTGCCCCATGCAAATGGAAAACAGCAGCTTCACGATAAGCCTGTGCTTGTTGAATATGTTCTGTTTGCTCAGCTTGTTGACATGCGAGACGGGCGAAATACAGTTTCTGATTGGTACGATCTGCATGATAACGAGCAACACGGGACATAATATTTTTCCTTCAAAATCCTTTCACTTGGATAGCTTAAGATTAAATGCTTTAATGATAAAATCAATATCTTTTGAGACCGCTCATGCGTCATATTCAACAAGCCATCCTGAGCTTAATATGCTGTATGGCGATTTCAATGAGTTATAGCTGTGAACCTGCCGGTTTGGACTGGGAAAAGCTCTATGCCGATTACGATCTCAACCGAGATCAAATGATTGATCAAAATGAATGGACAAAACTCATTGAACTAAAAGATCAACCTGTTTCCTGGCAAAAACAATTTTTCCCGCTCGACCGTAAACGCATAAAGATTTTTAAAGCACTCGATCAGGATCATAATGGCTTAATCGACCAACAAGAAATCACCAATATCTATGGCTATTTTATCAACCCTTGTCAGGGTTGGGGACAAACATGGGGTAAATAAGGAGAAGACAAGTGACTCGATGCCCAGCTCGAGCAGATAACGTTTTCGCTTAGCCATGACTTGAATGGGTTGGTCGAATGGACGGACATTTGCAATCGTCCAAGCGAAATAGCCTTCAGCCCAATATGATGCGCAAGCAGCTTCAACTTCATCCACTCGCCAAGCATGGACGGCTACTATATCGACTAAGGCAACGGCCAATCCAGCTTCTTCATCACCATCCTACAACAGAAAGTTTTGATTCTCGACAATCACTACATCTTTTTAAGGGCAAAGCCTCAGGATGCCATGAGCGAACCTCCAAGGTTTTCTGACCTTGCATAATTCGCCCGGCATTTGGAGCAACAACCGATAAAGCGGTATATTGCTTTAACATACAGAATTAAGCTTGATCTTCCGCAATTTTCACTCGGATACCATAGTTTTTTACTTTCAGGGTATTTAAACCTTTCACTGCTTTGACCGCTTCACGTGGATTCGGCATTTCAACAAAACCAAAGCCTTTGGATTTTCCTGTTTCAGCATCTTTAACCACCACACAAGACTCGACTTTGCCATAGGCTTTAAACAAGTCGAGCACTTCTGCATCGGTCACGCTACGATCTAAATTACGAACTAAAATTTTCATGCTAAAACCTAAAACATGATTCACCCTCAAATCGGTGAATCAAAAATAAATTGAATCTGGGTAGTTTAATCCAAATCGATCCCAAAACCTAAATTGATTGCAGTCGAACGCGAGCGACTGGCTTGCCCATAAGCACGCGGAATATCCCGGTGAATCTGGGTATCGACTAAATGTTGAGGTAAATCATTGAGAAAATAACTTTCTATTTTGCGACCGAGCTCATCATATTGATCATGTGCCCATAGATTTAAATTCTGTTTCGTCAAAATGAGTTCATTCTCGGCACGGGTCAAGGCAACATACAATACACGGCGCTCCTCCTCCACATCATCAAAATCACCCTGTGCGCGTGCATGTGGATATTGTGTTGGAGAGACATGCGGTACATAACAGACTTTTTGCTCAGCACCTTTAGCCGAATGGATGGTAATCAACGTCACTAGGTCCTGATCTGGGGTTTTATCAATTTCCGAGACCGAGATTGGATCGAGTACATACTCCTCCAGAAACTCTCCAAGCGAACTGTGCTTACGCGCCAGTTGCTTAACCAGATCAAAATCTTTGACACGGCGGGTCCAGTCTTTGGTTTTATAGTTATTTTCCAGTTGTTCATTCAAGGCATCCAGCGCCAGCCCAATGCAGGCTTCGACATGTTGCTGCAACACATCCAGCTGCATCAGGATCAGAATGGCTTGCTGAGGCACTTTGCCATGACGCTCTAAACGCTGGCAACGCGCCTCAATATCAGGCAGCTGGATCAACTCCTGAGCCAGCTTGCTGGCACCGACATCACCGACACCATCCCAGAGCGTCAGGAAACGCATCCATGCCAGATCGTCCTGCGGATTGACACTAACACGAAGCAGACTCAGCACATCTTTAACATGCGCCGATTCCAGCAGTTTCACCCCACCAATAAAACGGTAGGGAATATTGGCGGCAATCAAGGCCCCTTCCAGATAACGTCCACTAAAACCCGAACGCAACAGCACCATATGCTCTGCCCATGCCGCACCCTGCATATGCCGACGATTTAAATCCTGAATAATCCAGTTGGCTTCTTCAAACTCATTGCTGAGGATATGCAACTGAGGCTTTAAACCTTTACCGCGATAGGCTTGCAGATGCTTGCCATACTCAATCGGACTTTGCGCTAGCAACCAGTTGGATAAATCCAGAATCCCCTGCGTGGAACGATAATTCATTTCCAGCGTCAGCACTTGGGCATCAGGGACACGTTCTTTAAAATGATGGATATTTTCAAAATCCGCCCCACGAAAGCCATAAATCGATTGTGCATCATCGCCGACACAAAACAGTTTGACCTTGCCAACCAAGGGCTGCAGCAACGCCCATTGCAAGGGATTGGTGTCCTGCATTTCATCGACCAGTAGCGCTGAACAAAAGCCGGTAACCCATTGCACCAGCTCAGCTGAGTTTTGCAAATGCACAGCGACAATCGACAAGATGTCATCATAATCGAGAAAATTGCGTTCTTGCTTACGTTGTTCATAGGCTTGCATCAGTTCCGCAATTTGCGCCTTGTACTCCACTGCTTGCGGTAACTGTTCTAATAAGGCATCTGAAAGTTTGGTCTTGGTATTACGGGCATATGAATACAGATCACATAATTCAGCCGCTTTTGGCAATACATTGCCCTTATCCTTGCCGCGCAGTAAACGGAACATCAGTAACTGATCATCACGGTCAATAATGCTGAACTGGGTCAGTCCAAAAGCGCGCGGATTACGACGTAACAAATACATGCAAAAGGTGTGGAAGGTCGATGCACGTAAACCTTTGGCCTGTGCACCCATATGCTGCTCGACACGGGTGACAATTTCACTTGCAGCCCGACGGGTAAAAGTCAGAATCTGGATCTGCTGTGCAGGCAAACCCTGATCAATTAAATAAGCCGATCTCGCCACAATGGTCTTGGTTTTACCACATCCCGCTCCTGCCAGAACCAGACAATTTTGTGCAGTCGTGGTGGCAGCCTGTTTCTGTTGTGGATTCAGTTCATCAATTAGCTTGGCAAGCGTCATACAATCGGTCAGTTACAAACGAATCGATATTTTAACAGACTAAAGCCGTGCAAATGTTTCTCGCTACAAAACAAAAAGGACGTGCAAAAAGCACGCCCTACAATTTTAGCGAATGAGTTAGGCGGTGGTTGAGCTATGCGGCAACTGTTTGATCGCTCCCGCAAAGGTCAGGTAATTAATTCCCTGGAATAAAATATCAATTGCCAAGAACATTCCCAACACCCAGAACGGTGAATCCGGTGATGAAAGGATTAAAATCCCGGTAAGTAAGGTTAATATGCCTGAAAACAGCACCCAGCCCCAACCAGAAACCGGTCTCAGAATAAATGCATTCACAGTGCGGATAATCCCCGCAATAATCAGGGCAATTGCCAGAAAGCTGGTGAGCACCACCGCAGTGATCACTGGTGTAGTAAAGGCAAAATAACCCGCCACCAAGTACAGCACACCAAATAAAGCCCACAACCAGCGCGTACCGCCTTTAAAGACGGTAAATGCGGCAATAAAATGCAAAATGCCGCCCAGCATCATCAAGACACCAAATAAAAGTACCGCAGACAAGGTGGCGAATGGTAGCGCAGCTAAAAGAACCAAGCCAAAAATAACCAGTAACACGCCCAATAACAGATACCATTTACGATCAGCGTGTAGCTGATTGCGAATCAGATCGTTACCCACTGTTTTCATCATTATTTACTCTTTTATCTTCAATGTTATATGCCTATATTGAGCCTGTTCGACACAAAATTCTGTATAAGGCATGTTGAAAATTAATGATGGAATGTCAGAAAACTTGTGTTTTATTTCATATTTTTGAGTGTTCTGTTGAATGCTATGGATAAATCTAAACTTATCCACAATTTACTTGATCCACCCCACTTCCCTGGCCGTTAAAATACTGATGACTGTTTCATTCAGGTCATTGGGCATTTTACTTTTATGTTCGGACAAGGGAATTCTTCCTCCCATAATTTCAGCTTCAGTTTGTGGATATAAAGGCTGCTGATCGGCTTGGGCATAGCCAATCGGGAAAATCGGTTCGCCATTATTCAAATTATATTTATCTGTCGCGCCAAACCCGTGCAGTAATTCATGTACCAACACCACATTGTTCTGTGCAGCCTGTTTGGGTGAAGCAAATAAATTGACCGAGCCGATTCGTCCACGCTCCAGCGCAGTCGAATGCTTCAACTCCCTGCTCTGCTTCGGATCGTAGAAATTCAGATATAAGGTCAAACTCGGAGAGCCATCTCCCGATTGATGCTGTTTCCATGCATAGAACCTGAATTTCAGGCTCCATAGAATATTATTCAAGATACTCGGCTGTTCAGACATCTTTGGGGGTATTTGTTGCAGTTCCCGCCCAATCTGAATCATGAAATAGCTGCTTTGCCCGCGATACTGCTGGCTATTTTTCTCTAAATACTGTTTCACCTCAGCAAAGTCATCTTGCTGTAATTGTTGAATATACTGTTGTGTGGTCGCTAAACCATCAGCATTAATCGGATGCAATAAAATATGAATCGGTTGATTCCAGTCCTGATTCTGATCATGATAGGCATTCACGGCGACCACCAGCAGCACGACCAGCAAAATCGCGACCCGAATATTTTTCCACATATCATTTCCCCAATAAAAATATATTTCTTGTTTTTCTTGATGCGATAAAAAATGCTAGCAAGTGCTAGCATTTTTTTAAATCTGAATATTTAGCCTTCTACCCATTTTCCGTCTTGGAACACCAGACTCCACTTGGTTTGTTTGCCTTCAGCCGTTTCAGAACCCACATATTGTGACTGGTTCTTACGACTAAATTTCACCACGGTTGGATTGCCTTCAGGATCAACATCTGGCGCTTGTAGCAGGAATTGATACTTCGGATCAAGCTGTTCCGCAACACTTCGCAATTCCGCCACTTTCGGGGCACGTGTTTCACGAATTTTCGGGAATTTACTTGCAGCCAGGAATAAACCGGCGGCGCCATCACGCAAGACAAAGAAATCATCATGTTTGGTTGAGCGCAAGTGTTCCATTTTGATCGGATCAACACGTGGAGGTGCTGGCTGACCACTCTTCAAGACCTTACGGGTATTGTCACAGCTTGAGCAGGCAAAATACGGACCAAAACGGCCAGTTTTCAACTGCATTTCACCATCACATTTATCACATGGAATGGTTGGGCCATCATAACCCTTGATCTTGAATTCACCTTCTTCAACTTCGTAGCCATCACAATCCGGGTTATTACCACAGACATGTAGTTTACGGCCACCATCAACCACATAGCTGTCCATTGCAGTACCGCATTTAGGACAACGATGTTTCGACATCAAATCGGCTGTTTCAGCACCATCATCATCCGACAATGCAGCTAAAGACTCGACTGGTGTTAAATTCAGTGTACCCTTACAACGCTCTTTGGGTGGCAGGTTATAACCTGAACATCCCAGGAATACGCCTGTTGTTCCGGTACGTACCTGCATTGGGCGCGCACATTCAGGACATGGTACATCTGGCACTTCAACCGGCTGGTTACGGCGCATGCCGCTTTCGCCCTGAGCATTGGTCAAACGCTTTTTAAAGTCACCGTAGAAAGTGTCTAACAGCTCTTTCCAGTTACGCTCACCTGTCGCTACACGGTCAAGCTGACCTTCTAAATCTGCGGTGAAAGCATAATTCATCAGGTTATTAAAACTTTCATCCAGACGATCCGTCACGATCTCACCCATCTTCTCGGCAAAGAGACGACGGTTTTCCAGTTTGACATAACCACGTTCTTGAATGGTTGAGATAATGGCTGCATAGGTCGATGGACGGCCAATGCCTTTTTTCTCAAGTTCTTTCACCAGAGAGGCTTCGGTAAAACGAGCTGGCGGTTTGGTAAAGTGCTGGCTTGGATCAAGCTTTTCTAACTTGAGCACCTCACCCACTTTCACTGCTGGCAGCAACACGTCATCATCTGATTTGTTGGCCCCACGCACGCGGGTAAAACCATCAAAGACTAAAGTACGGCCTTTGGCCTTTAACTCAACATTTGCTGCTTCAACCGTCAGAGTCGAAGATAAATATTCTGCTGGTGTCATTTGACAAGCGACAAATTGACGCCAGATCAAATCATATAAACGCTGAGCATCACGCTCGACACCTGCAAGTTTGTCACCCGTCAATCCGACATCGGATGGGCGAATCGCTTCATGCGCTTCTTGCGCACCTGCTTTATTGCCATAACGGTTTGGCTTGGCCGGCACATATTTTTCACCAAAATTTTGCTGAATATGATTACGCACCATATTCACCGCGTCATCACTCAAGAAGGTTGAGTCGGTACGCATATAAGTAATAAAACCACCTTCATACAAACGCTGTGCCAGCATCATGGTTTTCTTTACAGAGAAACCTAGACGGGTACTTGCTGCTTGCTGGAGGGTCGAGGTGATATACGGTGCACTTGGATTGACCTTGGTCGGTTTATCTTCGCGTAATGCCACCTTATATTCAGCATCTTTTAATACGCTTAATAGCGCATCGGTTTCGGCTTTATTCTTGAGTTTAAGCGTCTTACCGGCCTGTTTCACTGCTTCCAGACGAATGTCATCTTTCTTCGACAAGGTATCTGCAAATACCTGCCAGTATTCTTCCGGGATAAAGGCACGGATTTCACGTTCACGCTCGACCACCAGTTTGACTGCAACCGACTGTACACGACCTGCCGATAAGCCACGGGCAATCTTTTCCCACAGTAATGGCGACACCATAAAGCCCACCACACGGTCAAGGAAACGACGTGCCTGTTGTGCGTTGACACGGTTCAAATCGAGACGTGTTGGCTGTTTAAACGCTTCCTGAATGGCATTTTTGGTAATCTCGTTAAAGACCACACGATGGTAACGACTGTCATCGCCGCCAATCACTTCTCTTAAATGCCAGGCAATCGCTTCCCCTTCTCTATCCAAATCCGTTGCGAGATAGATTGCATCGGCATCTTTGGCAAGTTTTTTCAGTTCGGCAACCACATGTTCTTTGCCCGGCAGCACTTCATAATGGGCGATCCAGTCATGTTCCGGATCAACACCCATACGGTTAATCAGTGCAGATTGGGCTTTTTCCGCTTTTTGCTGTTCAGTCAGCTTGACACGCGTTGCTGGCTTCTTTTCGCTAGACTTCGCTCCGCCGCCTGTCGGTAAATCACGGACATGACCGACCGATGATTTCACCACAAACTGTGAGCCTAAATATTTATTAATTGTTTTCGCTTTTGCAGGCGACTCCACAATCACTAAGGCACGTTTCTTTGCAGCAGACGCGGAAGCTGCTGTGCTTTCTGAAGCAGAGCGTGGAGTTTTCGCCATAATAAATCGTTTTTCCTGTGTTCAATCAATAAATTAGCGTTGAGCCAATTCATGTAAATAAGTTTTTATCTGTTCAAGCTGTGTGGCTTTTAAGTCAGTTTCTTCATCCCAATATAGCCCAACACAGTTTGCCTGCATATCAATAGCATAAACTCCTGTTAATGCAATGGTTAAATCATTAAATTTCTGATCACCTTGCACGACCTGAAGCTTGCCATCCACCACTCTTGCGCGCATAAGCGGCAGACGGGCATCTGGAATCAGGACACTATAATAAGCCACCATGCTGGCACGCTTTTCTGATGCCATTGGAATTTTCGTCCATTCTGGTGCGGCGATTAAACGTGGATGCAAGCCCATTTTTCGTGCCTGATCGCGCATCATGCCCAATGCTTTTTCTCGGGGACTGACACGTAAGCCAAAAATCGAGCCAAGTACAAACAGTACAATCGCAACTGTGATCCAAATTCCAATATTACTCATAAAGTTGCCCAAAATGTCCTTTTATTAGCGTTACATAAGTTGAATCCAAAAGGCAAGCTTTCCTTACAGTCGACTTTCAAGGCTTTGATTTATCATTCAAACTTGAAGAGATCGCAGTTATCTAACCTTATTTTTCTAAAGTTTAAAATATGATGAATGCCAGAAATACACAATAAATACATCTGTGATTTTTGAATCTCTATTCAACAGGTATTTTATGATGGCAAATCGCTTAATAATGCGGCGGTTTATCACTCATCGGATCAAAAGGCGCAATCCCGTCCGATAAATCCGACGATTCAACCCGACGATATAACAGTTGCATCTGTTTTTTTAGATCGGCTATTTCTTGGGTCTGAAGTGCCAGTTGTTGATTCAATTGTTCAACTAAATCATCTAAAAATGCAATTCGGACTTGCAAATCTTCAATGGGTGCGGAAAATGACGCGTGATCATCAAAATTTTGTGGTTTAGTCATTTCAGACCTCATCTGAACTTTTAGGAAACATTATGGCCTATATTACTTTAAGGGATGTCCATCTCGCATTTGGCGGACCTGCCTTACTCGACGGCGCGAACTTTAACCTGGAACGTGGCGAACGAGTCTGTTTAATTGGTCGTAATGGCGAAGGTAAGTCTACTTTATTAAAACTGATTGAGGGAAGCCTGTTACCGGATAACGGCGAAGTTTCCATTCAAAACGGTTTAACTGTTTCAATGTTAGCCCAAGACGTCCCGATGGACTCGGGTAAAGTTGCAGATATCGTGGCCGAGGGTGCTGGCGAAGCCGCCAATGTCTTAAAAGAATATCATGAAGCCAGCGATGCCTGCGTGCTGGGCGATATGGAAGCCTGTGACCGTATGGGCATGCTGCAGCACAAACTCGATCAGCTCGATGGCTGGGCCTTAGAAAACAAGGTCAACTCGATTCTCAGTAAAATGGGACTTGATCCGAATGCTGACTTGGCAGATTTATCTGGTGGACGTAAACGTCGCGTACTGTTGGCGCGCGCTTTACTGACTCAACCCGATGTTCTGTTACTGGACGAACCCACTAACCATCTCGATGTCGAAAGTATCGAATGGCTCGAAAAATTCTTACTGGATCAGAATAATCTGACCTTGCTGTTTATCTCGCATGACCGTTCATTTGTTGACAGTATCGCAACCCGTATTGTCGAGCTGGATCGTGGTATTTTGCGGAGCTACGAAGGTAACTACTCACGTTATCTCGACCTCAAAGCACAGCAAATGGAAGCAGAAGAAAAGCAGAATGCTTTATTTGATAAAAAGTTAGCTGAAGAAGAGGCCTGGATTCGTCAAGGTATTAAAGCACGTCGTACCCGTAACGAAGGTCGTGTCCGAGCCTTGAAAGACTTGCGTGAACAGTCTAAGGCACGTCGTTCACAACAAGGCAAGGTCAGCATGGCAACCCAGGAAGCGAATCGCTCTGGTAAGCTAGTGTTTGAAATTGAAAATCTGAGTGTGAGTTACGACAGCAAAGCCCTGATTAAAGATTTCTCTGCCATCGTGTTGCGTGGCGACCGCATCGGTCTGGTCGGTGACAACGGTGTCGGTAAAACCACCTTGATCAAAGCCATTCTGGGTGAAATCGAGCATGGCGGTTCAGTCAAGACCGGTACTCAGCTTGAAATCGCCTATTTTGACCAGTTACGTAATGCGCTTGATCTGGAAAAGACCGTGATGGCCAACGTTTCAGAAGGCTCAGACTTTGTCGATGTCAATGGTAACCGCCGTCATATCTATAGCTATTTACAAGATTTCCTGTTCTCTCCAGAACGTGCCCGTACCCCTGTTAAAGCCCTTTCTGGTGGTGAACGCAACCGTATTCTCCTCGCAAAATTGTTACTCAAGCCATCCAACCTGATTGTGATGGATGAGCCAACCAATGACCTGGATATGGTGACGCTTGAGTTGCTGGAAGAAATGTTATCGGAATACAAAGGCACCTTGCTGCTGATCTCGCATGACCGTGCCTTTATGGATAACGTTGTGACCTCAACCTGGGTATTTGATGGCAAAGGTAATATTGATGAATACATCGGTGGCTATCAGGACTATCTAGAACAACGTCCAGACCAGAAAGTCGTTGATCAAAAAAGTGATGTAAAAAAAGCACAAGCCAAAGCTGAGGCGGCTGCCGCAGCTGCAAACGCTCCTGCACCGAAGAAAGTAAAACTCAGCTATAAAGATCAGCGTGCGCTTGAACAGTTACCTGCTGAAATTGAAGCATTAGAGACTGAACAAGCTACCTTATCAGAGAAACTGGCTGATGGTTCATGGTTTGTCAGCGATGCTAATGCAGCGACTCAAGCCAGCCAGCGTCTCGCAGAAATTGACGAGTTATTGCTAGAAAAGCTGGAACGTTGGGATGAGCTGGAAAATCTCAGCAAAGGCAATTAAATAACCAGTGAGCATCTATCTGTTCGGGATAGATGCTCTATTTAAAATCAAACCGGAGTTAAATCTTAAAATTCGCTTTTAATGACTGATAAATATTAAAATTCTCATCATCAAAGCAGACAAAAATGACATCTGTTATAAACTGACTCTGTTTTAATTGTTCAGCAATTGTTTTTAACGCAATTTGAGCAGCCAGCTGTTTAGGAAAACGATAAATTCCTGTAGAAATATTTGGAAATGCCACACTTTGTAGTTGCAAATTTTCAGCCAGTTTAAAACTATTCCGATACGCATTTTCCAACAATAACGCTTCATCGTGCTGGCCATTGACCCAAGTGGGTCCAACGGTATGAATGATATATTTTGCAGGCAAATTTCCGGCAGTGGTCATGACCGCCTCACCAACCGCACAGCCACCCTGTTTTGCCCTTATTTTTTGACATTGCGCTAAAACTTCGGCGCCGCCTTTTCGATGAATTGCGCCATCCACACCACCGCCACCAAGCAATGAAGTATTCGCTGCATTTACAATCGCATCTATGGCAATCTGAGTAATATCTCCCCGGATGATGTTTATCGTTTTCACCCTGATCTCCTGATCGACATAATGATTGGCCTATCGCCAAAAGCATGCGCTTTATCTTTTAGATTTAAAAGTGTAGGAACAATTTGATCTAAACTTCAATTCGCAACAGGTAAATTCTTGTTTAGAGCATGAACTCACTCAAAACCAAGCAAGCTATTATCATCGCGTTGCAGAATAAAGAAATAAGGCTGGGGCTGCTGTTTCAGATCCATCCAGCCCAATACGGTATTTTCATCTATTTTTCGAAATACATCGTGTATCGGCTTTTCATCATAAATCATCGTGGCCGATATTTTCCCTCGAAACTCAGTCATTCTTAAACGGGCCTTACTGTCTTTGGTTTTTAGAAGTTTCAAGCCACCGGCCAGAGACTTGGCATTTTTTTTCAAAAATTTAAAATCCAGATTTAAAGGCAGCCACTTTGGATCAATGAAAAATAACGCTGTTTTTTTGGTATTCAGCAACACTAGGGGATAGACCGTTTCCTGATCTATCAATAATTTTCCATACCAGTTTGCCTGCGCTAACAGACCATTCATTGGATGCCCAGTGATGACCTCATATCCTTTCCAGCGACCATACATAAATGCACAGTCTATTTCCTCTAGCTGATCATAAAACTCGATCATTTGCTGAACGTCGACTTTCTTTCCTTGTGATATTTCCTGAATATTCATCATCCTTCACCTTTTTTTGTTGTATGGGGCTTAATCTTAATTAAGTCAGGTATGAGCTCATTGTATGACAGCAGTACAACAAGCAAAAAACTCTCATTCATTTTCCGTCGAGTAGCAGCCGAACCAAAGCGTGCGGGCATATTCTCAGGCGTACTTCATGTTACACTGCTCCAAAATTCAACATTATTTACTCTACTAAGTTTATGAGTCAAAAGCAGTCTTATATTCCTGGCGAATTTCAATGGGAATTTCTATTACCCAAATATTGGAAAATCTGGATCGCCATTTTTTTCCTTATGTTATTGGCCATTCTCCCGTGGGCAATCCAGTGGCGCTTGGCCCATAGCTTAGCAGGCTTATTCTGGCATCTGCTCAAGTCACGCCGAAAAACCACCCTTCGAAATCTGGAACTGTGTTTTCCAGAATGGTCGCCTGCGGAAGTTGAAGCTCAGGCCAAGCAGGTTTTTGTCGATATGATGCTGGGAGTTTTTGAAACCTTGAATGCCTGGTACTGCCCGCAATGGTTTAAGGGTCGCCATAGCATTGAAGGTTTAGAACATATCACTGAAGCAAAGGCTCAAGGCAAAGGCATCCTGTTACTGGGGACGCACAGTACCTTGCTTGATGCTGGCGGTTATATCTGTGCCCAATATTTTGAGCCGGATGTGGTGTATCGACCGCAGAATAATCCGATGCTGGATATGCTGATTTATCGTTGCCGTGCCACCATTTATCAGCACCAGATCGATCATGATGATATGCGCGGCTTGATCCGTCGCCTTAAAGACGGTGGCGCCATCTGGTATAGCCCGGATCAGGATTTCGGTTTGAAACAAGGTGTCATGGCCCCTTTCTTTGGTGTCCCCGCAGCAACGGTCACGGCACATCGCCGTTTACTCAAAATTTCAAAAGCGGTGGCAATTCCGCTGTATTTTTATCGCTACGGCGATGTCCGTAATCCACAATACAAAGTACTGATTGAACCGATGGTGGACAATATGCCAAGCGAAGATGAAGTGGGTGATGCGATTCGGGTCAATCAGATTATTGAAGCTCAATTACGTATCGCACCGACGCAATGGATGTGGTTCCACCGCCGTTTTAAAACCAGAGCCGAAGGCTACGAAAAAATTTACTAAGCAACAAAGAGCCGATCCATATACATGAATCGGCTCTTTCTTTAATAAAACAACAAGACTTAATTCGGGAAAATCACGCCTGAGCTTAAATCGTAATAGGTTGGGGTGTTACTATAAACCGAGCCTAATTTCACATTGATAAACCAGCCAAGATTACCCTGATCTTGTAATCGGTTTTGCACCTCGCTCGCGAGATCGAGTTTATAAATCGCATCTTGGTTAAAGACCTTGGATTCAATACTGCTTGTGCTGGAGCTATCACGTTCAAATAAATAACCTTTGGTATTAAAGAACATAATTGCATTGTCCTTATCAATCAGGTGATAACCTTCCGCGGCCTGTTGTTTGAGTAACAGGTCTAGCTTGGTTGGATTGTCATCATAGAATCCTGCTTCTGTTTTTGGCATTTCAAAATAGCGATAACTATAAGTACCGTTATGAGTACTGCTGTTTACACAGGTGGGTACATAAAATGTGCCATTGGTTGTACCGTTATAGGTAAAGGTACTGCCCGCATAAATTAATTTACAGCCCTGAGCCCCGAGCTGATTAAATACGGCCAGAATATTAGCGCGACTGGTATCGGTCAAGAAACGGTTGTCATAACTATAAGTCGCTGGTTTTTTGTCATTTTTAACAAATAAATATTTATAAGTATTGCGTGGTGACTCACCCAGAGATGACTTATATGCGAAGCCTGCAACACCCTGTTTTTTAATTTCAGCTAACCAGAACAGATAAACATTGGCTACTACATTGGTGGTGACATCAGCGATTTTATAGCTATAGCTATCGGTCGAAGCATTATTTTTAATATATAAATTCTTAGGCTCAGGGAAATCACTATTGGGCTTTTTTACATCCAGAGAGTGACTGACCAATGCAAAGCCCTGACGCCCCTGCTCATTGGCTTGCGCCAGGAAATTCTCGAGAGAGCTCTGGTTGTCTAACAGGCGATAGCTTGCGGTGGCTTTTTTTACAGTCGGTTTAAATAAGCTATAGCCCTCAACATTGGTACGGGTATAGCAGGTTACGGTCCTCGATGGATCAATAGCATCCATAATAGACTGTACTTCTTGCACTGTGATTGTACCATTTTGAAATTCACACATCGCATCTGCTTTAAAACCATAGCTATAAATCGATCCATTCGGCCTAAACTTATCACTGTTTTTTGCTCGGTTCATGGTCGTCGTACCACTACTTTGTGTAGCCGCAATCTCGGTAAGCAAGGCATCCTCATTGGCAACCACATAGTTCTTAATCACAGCCCCAGTACAATCTTCTTTTTCAAACTGACGTTTTTCAGTGGTAAAGCGAACACTATTATCTGAAGTTTTATACACGGTTAAATTTGTTCGTGCACCGTTATAGCAAAGGCCGCCTAGCCAAGAACCAACAAAGCGGTCAGCCACGACTGGGGTCGGTGTAGGCGTTGGAGTTGGTGTAGGCGTTGGCGTTGGTGTAGGCGTTGGCGTTGGAGTCGGTGTTGGTGTTGGAGTCGGTGTTGGTGTTGGTGTTGAATCGGAATCATGATCCGAGCCACAGCCGACTAGTACTGCACAAGTCATGCTCAGTGCGAATTGTGTCCATATATTTTTCATTATTTTACCCTCTGTGTGATTTTTTCACATATTTATAGATGTGAAAATTTAACACTTTTTTGCTTGAGTGCAAATATATTTGTGCGTAAATTAATAACGAAAGGTCAAAAATAATTTATTGATGGGCTGAATGTATGGACACACAAGAAAACTTAGCCAGACAACTCAATGCCTTACCTCAAGAATGGCAGCAGTGGCTAGAAGAAAATTTAGAACGCGGCTGTCATCCCAATGATCTCGTCAGGATTTTGCGACGTGAAGGCTTAATTGATCTGGACAAAAATGTTGCACCCCAGACGTCGCTGGAACCACAGCACTATCATCAACTCGAACAGATCGCATTAGAAAAACAGGAACAACTAAGCAGCGCTTTTAATCCCCAGCAAAAAAAATGGCTGGCGCAGGCAGTGTTGGATGGAGCAGATCACATCTATATTTATCAAAGCTTGCAACAACAAGGCTTAAGTGAAATTGATATCGCCCTCGAGTTGGTGCAGTTAAAACAGCATCCTTATTTTCAAATCGCTCAAGAACAGCACTTTTTAGTGCAGAAAAGAAACTGGTTGCTCCGCACGCTCGACCATTTTGCCCGTTTAAATCCTGATTATCAGTCTCTGAGCCGTATCGCACTCCCCTCATTCGAGCAATTTCTTCAAGCCTATTACAGCCGTAACTTACCTGTTGTGCTCACAGGTTCAATCGACCATTGGCCTGCTTTACGCAACTGGTCACCTCAGTATTTCAAAAAAACAGTGGGGAATCAGGAAATTGAAGTGCAGTTCAACCGTGAACAAGATCCCTTATTTGAACGCAACTCGGTGCAACATAAAACCAAGATGTTCATGCGGGAATTTGTCGATTTAATTGAACATACCTCACACTCGAATAATTTTTACATGACGGCCAATAATGCCAAAGCTAGCCAGACCAGTTTAGCCGCATTATTTCAGGATATTGATCATTTCCATGGTTATACAGATCATCGCCAGGTCTATGACCGCAGCTTTATCTGGTTTGGGCCCAAAGGCGCATTTACCCCTCTCCACCATGATTTGACCAATAATATTCTGGTTCAAATCTATGGCCGCAAGAAAGTCACCTTAATTCCGGCACTACAAGTCGCCAATTTATATAATGATGTCGCAGTATTCAGCAAAGTTGCCAATCCTTATCAACCTGATATAACAGAATCTTTTCCAGACTTTGCCTTAAGCAGCAAAATCGAATGCATTCTGGAACCGGGTGAAGCTTTATTTATTCCTCTCGGCTGGTGGCATTGTGTCGAGAGCCTGGATATCTCCATCAGTGTGTCATTTACCCATTTTAATATCGACAATACTGGCGCTGAATCATTTCCCACGTCCAGCTATAGCTAATACCGGATTAGTCAATCACTGATCCTGCTTCAACTCTTCAGGTGCTTTAATGGTAAAACCAACCCATCCGCTCATGACCGAAAACGAATTATCTGCCGACAATACCCAGGGCATCATTGCCCAGCAGGCAGAAACCACTTTGGAAAGCATTTTTCCAATGATGCAGCATATTGCGCGCTGGTTAATTCATTCAGGGGTAGGCTATACCGACTTTGTTGCTGCCTTGAAGCCCATCTTTTATCAACAGGCACTCGCAGAACTCGACCGGATTCAACAGAATAAAACCGATTCAGCGGTCAGTTTACTATCCGGTCTACACCGTAAGGATGTCAGTGCATTTCGACAACAGGCCACTCAAACTTCCAGCGAGGCACCCAATTTTGCCATTAGCGTTCCGGCCCGTGTCATTGCACGCTGGATTGCACTGGATCTTCCCCACCAGATTCCGGTTTCTGGTGAAACCGATAGCTTTGAAGCTCTGGTTAAGCATATCTCGACTGAAAAGCATCCGCGTTCGATTCTTTTTGAACTGCAACGTTTAGGTGTGGTTGAACAACAAGACCAGCAGGTGATTTTGCAACAAAATAGCTTTACACCGGATAATCAAATGCAAGAGAGTAAAGCGCTCTTCTCTGCCAACCTGACTGACCATTTAGCAGCCGGAATTGATAACTTTATCAGTGAAAAACCGTTTACTCATCTGGAACAGGCCGTCCATGCCGAGAAACTGACTGCCCAGTCGGTGGAAGCACTTCGACAACTCAGTCTCGACCTGTGGCAAGACATGGCAAAACAATTATTAAATGCTGCTATCCATCATTGCGAACATGACCAGAACCAAGCAGATGCGACCTATCAGTTCCGTTTTGGCGTGTATCAATATGATCACCAGATAAAACTGCAAGTGCCTTATCTCTTTAAGGATCAATAAAAATGAAAACAATACTTTTCCCAAGCATTTTTTTATTTTCCGCCCTGACATTGACCGCATGTGGTGAAAATTTTTCTGCGGCTAATGTCAGCTTGGGAGGAAGTGGTTCGGGAACGCTAAAACCCTTGCCGGGTGGAAATAATGGCGGGATTTCCAACCCGTCAACCGGAGATAAGGATGAGCGTTATGAGTACCTCATCGCGATCCCGAAAGAGAGTCAAAGTAGCTGTAAAGGCATACAACGCACGATGGGTTTTATTGATGCTAAAACCAAACAGCCGTTCCCCGTCAATTCGCTTCAGCCCTTGGCGATGGCTCCTTTACAGATTGAAATTAGTAACACGACCTCCGATTATGTCTATCAGCGTGTACCACTTTGCCGTCCAATTGAATTTCAGGTCGGTGAAACCATCATGTTTCACGGACAATCATTGAGATGTGCGACAGATCAGGATGAAATCCAGGTCTTGCGCCCTTATGAAACCCGCCGCTATGAGCTGGATCTGAGTTTTGCTGAAACTGAACTACCCTTGATCGTCAACTATAATGCTTTTTATGCTACAGACTTACCGAGCATTGACCTGGCATGGGAAAAATGTGAAGCCGCGCAGATCACTGTGCCTATTTATAAAAAATCGCTGCCTAAAAAATCTGAAAGCATAGCGCAGCCCCACCCTGATACTGAAATAGCAGTAGGAGAGAAAAATAAAGCATCTGAATAAATAAAAAATTAAAACCCGAGCCTTGCATCCTGCAAAACTCGGGCAAATGAGGTTGTGCTTTCACGTTATTTTTATTGGGTTGCGTCCATCGCATGCATCATATCCATGATGACTGTTCCATCTCAGCGCTGCTTATCCTTAATCGGAAATCCATTCCTGCGTCCTTGTGCTGATGTATTTAGAATAAATCTTTTGTACCTGTAGGGCTATTCGTTACAAACTTAAATCCATGTACGAAATAACGTACATTGATTAGCTAAAGTTTAAAATCAGAGGTTTTAGCAATGCGCTGAAATTAAAAAGAATTGCATCGTTTCAACACAATCGCATTGCTATTTATGCGGTTGAGCCAATGGATCAATCACGACTTTTTCCTCTTCTTCGGCCTTCTCTATGCCTTCCTGTATGGCCTCTTGGGCTTCCTGTTCATCTTCGGCCGTCTGTTGCAGTGATTGTTGTTGCTGTTCAAAGCGAAGACCTGTTTGCAATACCACATAAATTGGAAAATGATCTGAACCGATATGGGATAAACGTTTCATTTTAACTAAACCAAAATCGGTACTATGAAAGATATGATCCAGTGACCAACGTAGTAAAGGATAGTTGGCATGGAAAGTATTCATAAAATAGCGTCCAACCCGCGGATCGAGCAAGCCGCTAATACGCTGGAACAAACGCGTTGTTCGCGACCAGGCCACATCATTCAGATCACCCATCACAATACAGCTCTGGTCCAGATCTTTGATCTGATCACCAACAAGCAATAACTCGGCATCCCTTAAAGTCGAATCTTTGGCCTCAGTAGGACTCGGCGGCTTCGGATGTAAACAATATAATTTGACCTGCACCCCCGACTTCAAGGTCAGGCAGGTATGAATCGAAGGAATTTCATCACTTAAGATAAACTTCACTTCGGTATCTTTTAACGGCAAGCGACTGTACAGATGCATGCCATACAGATTTTCCAAGGGTACAGGGACCCGAAACGGATAGTCTGGCTCAATCTGGCTAAGCGCCTGTTGCCAGGCAGCATTGGATTCAAGCGTCAACACCACATCAGGCTTTAATGTCTCAATATGCTCCAGCAGAAGATGATATTGATGATTGGGAGTCAGTACGTTGGCAACCAGTAATGAAATTTGCTGTTCTGGCTTTAAGTCCGCCTGTTTGACTTGTTGTACCTGCTTTTTCCATAACGGCGTATAAGGCAACACCATTTTGAGCTGATAGGCAATCGCAGCCATTAAGCCAAGAAAAAAAAGCTCGGTGCTCAAGGTCCAGTCCGACAGACCAAATAACATTGCCCCGGCAGTCACGATCCCCAATGCCAAGATCTGTAATCTGGGAAAATCCGCGCCCCGAATCCACCATTCATCTCTCGGGATTAATGACCAAAAGGAAAGCCATATCACCACTGCTGCGCAAATCTGAATCCACATCATGTTCATTTTTCTCTTAGGGATAGCATAGATTTACAATAAAGCTGTCGCTTTATCAATTTTCTCTCTAATATAAACAAGATATTCCACTCAATAAACTGACTGTTTTAGTTCGCTAAAGCTTGCAGTTGTGGACGCTTTTGATACACTCAAACCCCTTTAAATTTTTTTACATACCGAGGCACAATGACATGAAAGTAGGTCTGGTCGGTTGGCGTGGGATGGTTGGTTCTGTCCTGATGCAACGTATGGTTGAAGAGAATGATTTTGCTCATATTGAGCCATTCTATTTCTCTACCAGTAATGCAGGTGGTGAAGCCCCTGCATTTGGTGGTAAGACTGCCCCAGCACTTATGGATGCAACGGACATTAACAGTCTGAAGCAAATGGATGTCATTTTGACCTGTCAAGGTGGTGATTACACATCTGAAGTTTTCCCGAAACTCAAAGCTGAAGGTTGGGATGGCTACTGGATTGATGCAGCCTCTACTTTACGTATGGCGGATGATGCAATCATCGTTCTTGATCCAGTAAACTTGAACGTGATCAAAGATGGTTTAGTGAATGGCACTAAAACTTTCGTTGGCGGCAACTGTACGGTTTCACTGATGTTGATGGGCTTAGGTTCACTGTTCCAGAACAATCTGGTGGAGTGGGCAACCTCAATGACCTATCAGGCAGCATCGGGTGCAGGCGCGCAAAACATGCGTGAACTGATCACAGGTATGGGCTATCTGTATAACAACACCAAAGAATTACTGGATGATCCTAAATCTGCAATTCTTGATATTGATCGTCAAATTGCTGACTTGCAACGTGGCGAAGGCTTCCCGAAAGCAAACTTCGGCGTGCCATTGGCAGGATCTTTGATTCCATACATCGACAAACAGCTCGAAAGTGGTCAATCAAAAGAAGAATGGAAAGGTCAGGTTGAAACCAACAAGATCCTCGGTAACCAGCAGATCGTTCCGATCGATGGACACTGTGTCCGTATCGGTGCGATGCGTTGTCACTCTCAAGCGATTACCTTGAAACTGAAAAAAGATGTGGCGCTGGACGAGATCGAAGACATGATTCGCAACTCGAGCCAATGGGCAAAAGTGGTTCCGAATACTCGTGAAGCGTCCATGACTGATCTTACCCCAGTTGCAGTCACAGGAACTTTAACTGTGCCAGTCGGCCGTTTACGCAAGCTGAATATGGGTAAAGAATATCTCGGTGCATTCACGGTTGGTGACCAGTTACTCTGGGGCGCTGCAGAGCCGTTGCGTCGTATGCTTCGTATCCTGGTTGAATACAAGAACGCTTAAGCAAAAATCCCGAAAAATCAAAAGCCGATCACATTTGATCGGCTTTTTTATGTCGATGAATAATGAAGAATTTACAATTCATTTACATCACGGTAATGTATACTTTTTTCTGACCATCACATCACTTTTTCATGGATCGAGATGACTGTTTATAACAAATTAAAAATTGCCATTTTAACCATAATTTCTTCGCCACATCTTTATGCCATTACACTTGATCCACTGCAAATCCAGTCTGCGCCAGGTGAGTTACTTTATGCTGAAATGAGTTTCCATCAGGCCGATCTCAACTCTAAATTTGATGTCAGTCTGGCGACACCAGAAGACTTATTGATGATTGGCGCTGCACATCAGCCGCCTTCAAATCTGAATTTTTTTACACGTCGCAATAATCAGGGCGAAGGTGTCATTGTCATCACCTCTTCCCGCCCAATGACCGATGCTGAACTGAACATTATTATCAAAATACAGGAAGGCGGCGCTTCTCATTTAAAACATATACGCCAGTCCATGCGTCAGGCAGCCAAAGCACCACCGCTCAGCGCAAAAAGTAATAATGAAAAATCACTGACACCCAAATTTATCGTCAGTGAAAAAGATATAGCCTTAAACCTGCCTGAAAGTACCCGTTTCAATGTTGCAGACAGTACGGCACAACCCGGGGCTAAACAGGAAACCCTGTTAAATGCACCCTTTGCCTTACCGCCTGCATTAAAAAAACAATCTTCTTCTGAACTGGACAATGCAGCCGTCATATCAGTTGCCACGCCTGTCAATACAGATCCCTCTGTAGCAGCACCACTTCAGCAAACAGCATCAAATATAGAGCCCAAAGCAGAGAAATTAGAAAAAGTAGCCGAAGTGACTGCTCTTAAACAGGACAATGTTCAAACAGCCCAAAGCTCTCCAGTCGCAACATCAACTGTTCAACCGGAAAATGAGTTAAAAAATACGGCATTAAAGTCTGTTGAAGATGCAGAGAAAACCAAGGCCCAGTATCAGGCCAAAGAACGTTCCACACCGGTCAAGCAAAAAGCACCTGTGCAGAATACGCCAATGCCCTCTACGGAGACTGCACAACAACATGTGGTACAACGCAATGAATCGCTATGGAGTATTGCACAACGTATTGCAGGACAAACCCAGCAGCCTGTTGCTCAGGTGATGCATCAAATCAAGGCGCAGAATGAACATGCCTTTATTGGCGGTAATGCAAACCGGCTTAGACAAGGCTCACATTTGAATTTTAATGTCAGCGCCACTGCCACTCAGCAGCCTAAAAATATCAATCAGATTGCAGCCCAAACGCAGCGCCCTGCCGCGACTAAAGCCAAATATCGCTTACAGCAGGCAGAAATGTCTTTAGTTGCTGAAAGTCATCAAGATTCAAGTACGGGAAGTGCCAAAAAAGACACATTACAACAAAAAACCAGTGCAGACTTGTCATTAAAAGTTATGACAGCACGAGAAAAAACCGTTACATTACAAAGAAACGTTACCCAGTTAGAATTGGCACTGCATCAAAAGGAACAACGTATTCAGCTGTTAAATGCCCGGCTTGCCGAATTACAGGATCAGTTGAAAGCGCAGCAGGAAACTAAAAAGCCAACACGCTAGGTAACGAGAAGATTCTCATAAATTTGCATAAAAGCGGCGCTATCTTTAAGGGGTAAAGATCATGTCAAATATCATCATCGTGCTACTGGTCATTGTGCTGGTGGTCGCGATCTTTTTAAAAAAACGTGAAAGTAATCAGGCCAATGCTGCACCAAAAAAAGGTACAGCCAAAACGCCGAAAAAAGCTGCCACCAAAACCGCTTCACGTACAACGCTCGTTCGGGAAGAACAGGAACTTGCCCCTCAAGTTAGCACTGCAATTTCTGAAAGCCTGCGCCAACAGCTTGAAAGAAATATTCAAAGTGGTAATTTTCAAGCTGCTGAGGCACAAATCAATCAGTCTTTGAAACAAGATAACTCTCAACATGAGCTGTATTTGTTTTTGCTGGAGATTCATCTCAAACAGAAAGATGATTTTGCAATTGATCAACTGATCAAACATCTGCATGCACTGAAACTTGAAGATATTGTGCAAGCCGCTGAAATCAAACATCGCGAATATCTACAAAATAAACAGCCCGATTCAATCGAATTTAACGCGACCAGTTTTCATCAGACACCGACAGCAGTTGAACCCGTCGCTCAAAACAATAGCGCTGATTTTGATGCTTTGGTGCAAACACCGGCAGCACAGTCTTTTGATGATTTACAATCCGAATATAACGCGCCTGCAGAAGAAGCCAAAGCTGTAGAGCCAGCGCCTGAAGTACAGCCCCTAGATTTCAACTTTTCGTTTGAACAAAAGCAAACGGTTGAACCTGTCCCTGCACCTGTTGAAACACCTGAAGCAAAACAGCAGCAGCCGCTTGAGTTTTCTTTTGATCTGGATTCCACCCCAGCGCAGACTGAACAAGCCAAAGTTGAAGACACTAAACCTGAATTAGACTTTAACTTTGCGGATTTAGAAGTTGTTCCCAATCAGCCTGAAGCTAAACCGCAAAGTACAGAAACAGCACCAAGCCTTGATTTCAGTTTTGAACCGTCTCAGGAGCAAGTTGAAGAAAAAGCCCCGATTGAAAAGACTGAATTTTCATTTGACGCTGTAGCACCCGCACCTGTTGTCGAGCCTAAAGTTGAATTTACACCAGCACCGGCTCAAGCTTCAGCAAGTCATGATCCATTGATGCAATCCTTCCCGGATTTGCAACAACTGGATGAAGTACAGTTAAATCTGGAACTGGCTGAACAGTATATTGAACTGGGCGCTTACCAATCTGCCCGTGAACTGTTAAAAAACACGTCAACATTGAATGCAGAGCAACAACAACGTTCAGAAATTTTACTGAATAAAATAGCTTCCTGAATTTGATCAGTCTAATATAAGCAGTCTCTAAGACTGCTTTTTTTATGATGAAAAAAATCGCTTTAATCTATATGGGTGGGACTTTTGGCTGTATTGGCGAACCGTTAATGCCAATGCCGGAACAGGACTTTTTACCGCTACTCGGCAAGGTGATCCCACCGCATTTACAGGTCGAATGCTTCGCTGCACCCAGTATTAAAGATAGCAGCGCCTGCACAGCATCCGACTGGCTGCAACTGGTCCAACAAATCCAGCAACTCCAACTGAATGGCTTCCAGCATTTCGTGATTATTCACGGAACCGATACGCTCAGTTATGCGGCAGCCACACTGGCACGCTTCTTAGGCCATTCTTGCCATGCCATTATTACCGGCAGTCAATATCCATTACTGAATATTGAAGGTAACGATACCCGTGAATTTACCGATGCAATCGGCAATTTATACCTGGCCCTAGAGCAGGTACTGAGCCTACCCAGCGGTGTTTATCTGGCCTTTCATCAACAAATCTTCCATGCCCAAACCACGCTAAAAGCCCATACCACCGAGCTGGATGCTTTTGTCGGGATCAAGGCAAAGCAAAATTGTCAGACTACCGCCGATGCTTTTGTGATCCACAATCAACATATCGAAAAAGCAGCGCAACTCAACATACTCAATCTGATGTTACAGCCGATTGCCAAAGAACAACTGGTCACGCAGTTAAAAAATCTTGCGCTTGCGCCACCTAACTTTCTGGTTTTACAAGGTTTCGGAACAGGTAATATTGCCGTCAATGATGAAATCCTTGGGTTATTCGAAACACTTTATCAGCAGCAATGTCTGCCGATTATTAGTACACAGGTCACCTTCGGGCAGCTGGATCAGCGTTATGCCGTCAGTTCATGGATTCAATCTGCCAAAGTTTTGGTCAATGATTGCCATAGCCATGCCGATTTATATGCAAAAGCCCTGCAAATGTATTTAAAATACCCGACCCACGAACAATGGTTCGAACACTGGCAGCAACACTAATATCGAGGTGAGAACATGCAACGTTATGCAATAGGTATTGAATTTTGCGGTACTCAATACCGTGGTTGGCAAACCCAACAGGCTGGCGTTGTCACTGTGCAGGAAACCATTGAAAAAGTGCTGAGTCGTATTGCCAATCAACCGATCGTGTTGCATGGCGCGGGCCGTACCGATGCCGGTGTGCATGCAACCAATATGGTGGCACATTTTGATACCGAAGCGATCCGTCCGGAACAAGGCTGGATTCGTGGGGCCAATAGTCAACTGCCCAAAGATATTTCGATTCAGTGGATTAAATGCATGGATGAAAATTTCCATGCGCGTTTTAAGGCGGTGGCACGTCGTTATCGTTATGTGGTGTATAACGCCCCGACTCGTCCGGCGTTGCTTTACAAGCAAGTCACACATCTCTATCAAACGCTTGATGTCCAGAAAATGATTACGGCTGCATCTAAGTTTGAAGGCACGCACAATTTCGAAACTTTCCGTGCGGCAGCTTGTCAGTCGAATCAACCGGTACGTCACGTCAAGCATTGCCGCCTGTTTGAGCATGGCCGTTATCTGGTACTCGACATTCAGGCAGATGGTTTTTTACATCATATGGTACGCAACATCATGGGCTGCCTGCTTGAAATCGGTCAAGGCATGTATGACATTGACCATATCGATACCATGTTTGCCGCAGAAGATCGTACTGCTGCTGGTATTACCGCCCCTTCCGATGGTCTTTATTTTATTCAGGCCTATTATCCAGATGAGTTTGAATTACCGAAGATGCCTTTAGGCCCGCAGTGGCTCAATTTACCAGATTAATTCAAAATCCATGAACAAATAAAAAAGCCTGATCGATTTGACCAGGCTTTTTTCATTTTAAAGAAATTAACGCTGTTTACGCTTACGATATTCAACAGGGGTTTCATTGGTCCAGCGCTTAAACGCACGATAGAACGTACTTGGCTCAGAAAAACCGGTTAAATACACAATACGTTCCACACTTTCACTGGTATTCGCCAAAAGTTTTTTCGCCAGACGACAGCGATAGTCTGAAAGAATTTGCTGGAAGCTGGTATTGGCTTCACTCAATTGCGTTCTTAAGCGACGCGGCGTGATATTCAATTGTGCAGCAACCGTTTCCAGCGTGGTTTCACCACTTTCCAAGGTTGAGCCAATGGCACGGCGCACTTCACCGACCAGATCGTATCGCGCCAGTTCCTGTAATTTTTCAATTGCCAGTTGCTCATGCAATTGCAGTAATTCTGGCTCAGCTTGCCACAATGGATAGTCCAGCACGGCAGCATCAAAATAAAGACGTGTTTCTTTTTGTCCTAAGCTGACTGGGCAACCATAGACCCTGAAATATTCATCATCAGCAGCACCTTCACTGAAATTAAAATCAATGTAGATTGGCTCAAACTGCCCTTCGGTAATAAATTTAAAGAAACGTAAAATACCAGACATGGCACATTCAGAAAAATGGCGATTGACCAAATTATCTGGCCAGAACTGTTCGCCATTGGTCAAATAGCAGCGGCCATCTTCAATAATCAGCTTGGCATCAAAGGCATCACTAATCAGACGCTGGTAAGCCAAAGCACGCTTTAATCCTTCACCAAAAGTTTCACTACTGATAAAAAGGTGTTCAATCACCTGACCACGGTACAAAGGCAAATGCTCGCCAAGGTGCAATCCGATATCCGGATCTTTACTCACGTCCTGTGCCGCAATCCAGAAGGCATTTTGTGCACTCAGGGGCGTTCTCGCATTGGTATCAACCTGATTTAGCGCCACGCCGGCTTTTGTTAAAATCTCTTCGGTTGGTAATCCTGCTTTACGAATTGCCTGATAACCAAAGCGCAATACAACTGATGCATCTGTTAGCTGACCCACGCAGTGCCCTTCCCTGTAGATACGTTATTATGACAATGAACAACAATTTTAGATTAACGTTGATTGACCAAACTGACAACAATATTCTGCTTATTTTGTTAAAAAAAATCCTAAATTGTCCGACAGTTTCTTTCGGTTAATATGTGACAGCCTTACCGCGACTTGATCTTGTAAATTTTAAATAAATTGACTATAATTTGCGCCTTCCCAATTTGATCATCAGGTAGGCTATGGCCAATAAAGAGGAACTCATTGAGTTCGAAGGCGTTGTCACCGAAACGCTTCCTAATACGATGTTCCGTGTACGTTTAGAAAACGGTCACGAAGTTATTGCTCACATTTCTGGTAAAATGCGTAAACACTATATTCGTATTTTGACAGGTGACAGTGTAAAAGTTGAAATGACACCTTATGATTTAACCAAGGGTCGTATCACTTATCGTGCACGCTAAGTCAGATTAGTGAATGCAAAAAAGCCACATTTGATGTGGCTTTTTTTATATCCGGGGATTTGTTTACTCACTCAAACGCGTGGTTTTACATGCGCCCGCTTCACATTCACGCAGGCGCTCTTGTAGCCAGTTGTTGCGCTCTTGCGTCATGCTTAAACGACATTGAATATTCGCCGCGCTCTTCAGGTCCTCACTACACTCCACATCGCGATAACGGATCCATGCCAGTTGGGATTTCTTCAAAATTTTTTGTTGGGTTTCATTCAGGTATTTGCGTAATAGCTGATAGTTTTTATTTAAGTCCGTATCTGCACTCAGATAGACTTTATTGGTACAGAAAACATCATCATAACCATCACGTGTTTTATCACAATTATCCGCATAACTTAGTGTCGCCATCACACTACCTATCAATCCGAATATCAACCTGTGCATGAAACTTTCCACATCTTTTAACTTTCGGGCCCATCTAAGCATATTTTGACGCTGTTTAATATTACCCAAAAGTAGACAAGTTTGTACATTTTTGTCTTTATCCACGCTATGATGAGAACAGAAAGGATGCCGAATCATTCAGGAAAATAACATGGCAAATTATAAACTCTATCTGATTGCTTTCATGCTGGGCTTATCAGGATGTGCAACCTCAGGATGGCAATCCGTGCAGCTGCAAGACTATTTACAGCCCTATATTGGCCAATCCGCCGACCAGATCCAGCAGAACCTGAACTTACGAAGTTTAGGCTTCCAGACCTTAAAACACCCCCAGCGAAGCAAAGAAAGTTTGGTTTTTACTGTACTTCGTCCGATTAATATTCCCGTTCCGATTGCACAGGCTTATGGAGATCCGAGTTCACCGGCCAGTGGCTCAGTACGATTAGGATCGATCTCAACCAGTCAGCAATCTTATGACGTAAATTTCTATTGTCATATTATTTTCGAGCTGGATCAGCAGCAAATCGCCCGTGCTATCCGTTATGAAGGTAAGGCCTGCTAATTTCCACCATAAAAAAACGCAGCCATTGCTGCGTTTTTACTTGCAATACCACTTAGTTCAGCGCTGAAACAACCGCTGCACCCATCGCATCCGTACCCACTTTGGTCATGCCTTCAGACATAATGTCAGCGGTACGTAAACCTTGATCCAGCACCTGACCGACCGCATCTTCAATCGCTTTTGCAGCGGCTTCTTCACGGAAGGTATAACGCAACATCATCGCCACTGACAGTACCGTCGCCAATGGATTGGCAATGTTCCGTCCTGCGATATCAGGTGCAGAGCCATGGCACGGTTCATACATGCCTTTGCCATTTTCATCTAGAGAAGCCGAAGGCAACATGCCGATTGATCCCGTCAACATTGCTGCTTCGTCAGACAAAATATCACCGAACAGATTACCGGTGACGATGACATCAAATTGCTTTGGTGCACGCACCAGCTGCATCGCGGCATTATCCACATACATGTGCGATAACTGGATATTTGAATAGTGGGCTTGCTGTAAATCAGTCACCGTTTGCTTCCACAACTCAGTCACTTCAAGTACGTTGGCTTTATCGACCGAACATACTTTGCCGCCGCGTAATCCTGCCAGTTCGAAAGCAACCTTAGCAATACGCTTGATTTCGCTTTCTGAGTAAACGTCAGTGTTATAACCCTGTTTCTCACCATTTTCCAGTTCACGAATACCACGCGGCTGACCAAAATAAATCCCGCCCGTTAATTCACGAACGATGAGAATATCCAGACCTGCAACAATTTCTGGCTTCAAACTCGAAGCATCGGCCAATTGCGGATATAGAATGGCTGGACGCAGGTTGGCGAATAAATTTAATTCACTACGGATTTTCAATAAACCGCGTTCAGGACGGATTGCGCGCTCGATCGTATCCCATTTAGGTCCACCCACCGCCCCCAGTAGAATGGCATCGGCTTGTTTTGCCTGTTCACTGGTCACAGCCGGATACGGCTCGCCATGTGCATCAATGGCTGAGCCACCCAGTAAACCATGTTCCCATGTCAAACCTAGATTAAATTTATCATTGACCTTGGTTAAAACCTGTTCTGCTGCAGCTACGATTTCAGGACCAATGCCATCACCCGCTAAAATTAAAATATGTTTAGACATCTACTTTTCCAGTTTTCATATAAGCAGTGTTGCCACTGCGAGCCGATTAAACCTTTTTCTCAACAAACTCGCCCAGACCTGTACTGACATCAAAAGGACGACAGAAACGGCGAATGGTATGTTGCTCTTGCTGTAAATCTACACATAGCGGATCAGGTACAGAAACGTTGAGTAAACTGCCCGATGAGCGATGTGTTCTGTCTCGATACATTTTAAAGGTATAGCGCACATGCGGTTTGAATGCATGAATGACATGGAAAGTTTCTGCGCGATCTGGAGAAATAGGATAGAAACGAATAACCACTTCATATTGCTTGGCAGGTACACTTAAATACACCTGCTGTTTTCGGCTGAATACCGAACCATGCAATCGTACAATCCCCCGTCCCATCGCCTGCTGGCTGATCCGGTGAGTCTTTGCATCGATCACGGCAATATCTCCGATTCGTTCAAATTCACAATTCTCAACGCCCGAACAATATAAAGTTGTGTTGTCCGCCTTACTTTCCAGCATGTTCTGTGCAATACGAACCTGATCGACCACGTTCGGTGCATTTTGACACGCGGTTAAGGTCGTACCAACACATAGACACAGTAAAATACTGCGAGCGAGTCTTCTTCTCATTATTCAAGCCCAGTCCTCATGCCTTGTTAACATGGAAGCAAAAAATTAGTCGCTAGCATGTTAACAAGAGTTCAATGTCTGCGCTATGGCTATGTTAAAAATGTCCAAGACGAAGTGTAATTTCGTCCACTCAACTTAAGCCTGAATGTCCTGAAACACCCAAGGACGCGCCTGTTTGGCTTTCGCTTCATAGGCACGAATATCCTCTGCAACCTGTAAGGTTAAGCCGATATCATCCAGACCATTCAATAAACAATGTTTACGGAATGGATCAACTTCAAATTTAAATGCCTGACCTGATGGCGTACGAACTTCCTGTGCATCCAGATCAATGGTTAACTGATACCCTTCGGTTTCAGCACATTCCTTAAATAACTGATCCACAATCTGTTCAGACAAGATCACAGGCAACATGCCATTTTTAAAGCAGTTATTAAAGAAAATATCGGCAAAGCTTGGCGCAATCACGGTACGGAAGCCATATTCACTCAAAGCCCACGGCGCATGCTCACGACTTGAGCCACAACCGAAATTGGTCCGTGCCAATAAGATGCTCGAACCTTGATAACGTGGTTTATTTAAAACGAAATCAGGATTTTTTGGACGCTTGCTAATGTCCTGCCCCAAATAGCCTTCATCCAGATAGCGCAATTCATCAAATAAATTGTCACCAAAACCTGTCCGTTTGATTGATTTCAAAAACTGTTTTGGAATAATCAAGTCGGTATCGACATTGGCACGATCTAAAGGTGCAACAATACCTTGCTCTACAGTATATTTTTTCATGATTCTGCTCCCTTAGAATGAACGAACATCAACAAAATGGCCTGCGATTGCTGCCGCAGCCGCCATGGCCGGACTGACCAAATGCGTACGTCCACCATTGCCCTGACGGCCTTCAAAGTTACGGTTTGAAGTCGAGGCACAATGCTCACCCGGTTGCAATTTATCAGCATTCATCGCTAAGCACATTGAACAACCAGGTTCACGCCATTCAAAGCCTGCTTCCAAGAAAATCTGATCCAGACCTTCTTGTTCCGCCTGCTGTTTCACCAAGCCAGAACCCGGAACGATCATGGCCTGCTTGATACTCGCCGCCACTTTACGTCCTTTTACCACGTCGGCAGCCGCACGGATATCTTCAATCCGCGAATTGGTACACGAACCGATAAAGACGCGATCCAACTGGATATCAGCCAAGGCTTGTCCAGCGGTTAAACCCATATATTGATAAGCACGGGTCCAGTCATTGCGTTGCACCTCATCTTTAGCTTGCTCTAAAGTCGGCACGGCTTGTGTCACCGGGATCACCATCTCCGGTGAGGTGCCCCAAGACACTTGCGGTTCAATCTCGGCACCGTTCAATACCACTACCGCATCAAATACAGCATCTTCGTCTGAATGCAAAGTATTCCAGTACTCAACCGCCTGATCCCACTGTTCGCCTGTTGGTGCATAGTTACGGTCTTTGACATAGGCAATGGTCTTGTCATCAACAGCCACCATGCCTACACGTGCACCCGCTTCAATCGCCATATTACATACCGTCATACGACCTTCGATTGACATGTCACGGAATACCTGACCACCAAACTCGATGGCATAACCTATACCGCCTGCAGTACCAATCTTGCCGATAATCGCCAAGACCACATCTTTAGAGGTCACACCCTTGCCCAATACGCCATCGACACGTACCAACATGTTTTTTGATTTCTTCTGTACCAAGCATTGTGTTGCCAAGACATGTTCAACTTCTGAAGTCCCGATACCATGTGCCAAGCAACCAAAGGCACCATGCGTTGCGGTATGCGAGTCACCACACACGACGGTCATACCCGGTAAAGTCAAACCCTGCTCTGGGCCAACCACGTGGGCGATGCCTTGGCGAATGTCATTAATACCGAATTCAACGATATTAAATGTTTTACAGTTATCGTCTAACGTCTGAACCTGGATACGCGAGGTATCATCCTCAATGCCGGCAATCCCCTGTTCACGCTCTTTTTTAGAGGTCGGTACGTTATGGTCAGGCGTTGCGACGTTGGCACTTAAACGCCACGGTTGGCGTCCGGCAAGTTGTAAGCCTTCAAATGCCTGAGGACTGGTGACTTCATGCAATAAATGACGATCAATATAAATCAGGCTAGAACCATCATCACGTTGTTTTACTAAATGGTCATCCCACAATTTGTCGTACAAAGTTTTGCCTGCCATGTCGTCGCTCTCCATCGTGCTTGCCATCGGACTGGGTATTTTTTATCTTGAATTGATTATAGCAACTGCTTCACATAAATCTAATTTATCATTTTTATAAATTAATAAACTTTTTGGAATGATAAATTTCTGCCAAGTTCAAGATTGTGCTTGTTCAATGAAAAGTATGCCAAATCAATCTGATCCGGTCTTATCTTAACGTTAATACTGGTTTTTTTGATCAAATTTAAGTGAATGTTCATTCTATTTATAAAAACAATCGTCATAAATTGAAATTTCTTTTTTACATTTTAAATGATAATGATTATTATTTAATTAAATAGAGATTTATTCGGGTGACGACAATGGCCAATATCCAACAATTTGTACTCAACAATCGGCGGACTTTGAAAAAAACCTTGAGTTATTACATTATGCATATTAGTGTGGCGATGATGGTTGCCTATGTCATTACAGGGAATCTGATGATGGCGGCAACGTTGAGTTTAATCGAACCGACCGTACAAGCCTTCGCTTTTTTCTTTCATGAGAAAGTCTGGAATTATTTCTAATTCAAAAAAATTGCACATAAAACCAATTTAAAATCTCCCTCTGGATAGGCGTGTATGAACCTCGCAGCTTTTGAAGCATTTGTAAAAGTGATGGAAACCGGTTCCATTTCTATTGCAGCAGAACAATTATTTATTACCCAGCCTGCAGTGACCAAACGGATTCATAGTCTTGAAGACTACTTCGGCGTCAAACTCTTTGAATCCGCAGGCCGGGGCATTCAACCGACCCATGCGGCACACTCACTTTTGCCCAAAGTTCAAAGCTGGCTGAATAATCTGGGAGAGATTCACCACACCTTGAGCCATGAGCAGGCGCAGGTACAAGGTCGTCTCAAGATTGGCACCAGTCACCATATCGGTTTACATCATCTGGCCGAGCCACTTAAAAACTTTGTGCAGCATTTTCCCCAAGTTACTCTCGATGTGCATTTTGTCGATTCTGAACAGGCGCATGAACAGGTGCTGGCAGGTGAACTGGAACTGGCCTTTTTAACCTTACCTCCAGTTGGGGATGATCGGCTCAACTATGTCACCATCTGGAATGATCCGTTGGTATTTGTGGCCGCCCCCTTCCATCCCTTGGCACAGCAAACCCAGCTCAAACTCGAAGACCTGATTGCTTACCCGAGCTTATTGCCAGCCGCACAAACCTATACCAGCCAGATTACCTTGGCAGAATTTGAAAAGAACAACCTCAAACCTAAAATCACCATGAGCAACAATCCGTTAGAATCCATCCGCATGTTGGTTTCGATCGGTTTAGGCTGGTCTGTTTTGCCCAAGACACTGGTCAATCAGGATTTAAAACAACTGGATTTACAGCTGGATATGCAACGTCAGTTGGGTATGGTCTGGCATCCAGCCCGTATCCAGTCTAAGGCGGCTGAGGAGCTGATTCGGATGATGCAGGTAGGATAAAACCTGTTTACTGTTAAAAATATACACAATAAAAAAACCTCCACGGATGAGAGGTTTTTTTATTGTCTTCAAAATAGACACCGATAAGGAGGATTTAGATTGACCAGTCCTGAATGTCCCAAGCCTGTGCTTGCGCCAGTTTTTCTAAACGCTCATCTGGATTGACTGCAATCGCATGGGTCGCGTATTCCAGCAAGAAACGGTCATTGATCGAATCTGAATAAGCCCAAGACTCAGTCACCGTACGTCCAGCCAGCCATTGATCCAGACGGGCTAGCTTGCCTTGTTGATAACATGGGATTCCAGTGACCTTGCCTGTGTACTTACCATCAACGACTTCAGCACTGGTGGCAATAATTTCGGTAATACCAAACTCACGGAAAATCGGCGCGGTAATAAAATCACTGGTCGCGGTAATTCCCACAATGGCATGCCCTAGATCCTGATGCTTTTTGATCGCCTCAAATCCTTTTGGACGCATTTGTGGACGAATGACTTTTTGCATAAACAACTGATGTAACTCAGTTAAATAGGCATTGTCATGTTGGGTCAGGAATTCAAACACAAATTCATTATAAGCAATCGGATCGAGTTGCCCCGCTTTATAGTCTTCATAAAACTTGTCATTCATTTGACGATGATGAACCGGATCAACCAACGCTTCACTGACCAGAAATGCACCCCAGGAATGGTCAGAATCGGTATTTAACAGGGTATGATCTAAATCAAACAAAGCCAATTTCATATAAATGCTCATTTAAATGCAAATTAAAGAAAAAAAACGTAAATCTATTTCCGTAAGTCACTAAAAATTCGTTAAGATCATAGCAATTTAAACATTTTACTTTGACCTTTTTCGAGTTGGACATGGAAGATAGTCTGTCCCCGAGATCAAAGTCAACGATATAGATAAAATTTAGGTAGCCAAATGATCGACTCAGAAGGTTTCCGACCCAACGTCGGGATCATTTTGGCAAACGATGATGGACAGGTTTTATGGGCAAAACGCATTGGTCACAATGCTTGGCAATTTCCACAAGGAGGGATCCAATTTGGTGAAACCCCTGAACAGGCACTTTTTCGTGAACTGAGAGAAGAAGTCGGTTTATTGCCCGAACACGTCCAGATTATAGCGCAAACAAAAGGTTGGCTGCGTTATCGTTTGCCACATCGGTACATTCGGTCAGATTCAGATCCGGTATGTATTGGACAAAAGCAAAAATGGTTTTTACTGAAGTTAACGGCCTCGCCTCATCATATTCAGTTAAACCTGTCAGACCCACCCGAGTTCGATGAATGGCAATGGGTGAGTTACTGGTACCCATTGGGTCAAGTGGTCAACTTCAAACGTGATGTTTACCGTAAAGCCATGATGGAATTATGTTTACAACTACCTCAGCGTTAATTGTCATAAAATCATCATTTTAAGCAATGATTTTTGGCAAGAGAGCTGTTATAACTAGGCCTATAACGATTCAATAAACTGGAGTAAACATCCATGTCAAACATGCAGCTCGACACCCTTAGACGCATTGTGCAAGAAATCAATGCGTCCGTCAGTTTGCATGATTCTTTGGACATTATGGTCAATCATGTGGCCGAAGCCATGCATGTGGATGTCTGCTCGATTTATTTGCTGGATGAACGCAATCGTCGCTATGTGCTGATGGCCTCCAAAGGCCTCAAACCAGAAGCCGTCGGCAATGTTTCCCTGAATATTGGTGAAGGTCTGGTTGGTCTGGTCGGGCAACGCGAAGAGATCGTGAACCTCGATAATGCGCCAAAGCATGACCGTTTCGCCTATTTACCAGAAACTGGCGAAGAACTGTTTAACTCCTTCCTTGGCGTTCCGGTGATGTATCGCCGTAAGGTAATGGGCGTACTGGTGGTTCAGAATAAGGAATCCCAGGACTTTAGCGAAGCTGCCGAATCCTTTTTAGTGACGCTATGCGCACAACTTTCTGGTGTGATCGCCCATGCCCATGCGGTTGGTAATATTGATGTATTCCGCAAGCCAAGCACTGGTTCAACCTATAAGACCTTTCAGGGCGTTTCAGGGGCCGGTGGTATTGCACTGGGCCGTGCCATCGTGCTCTACCCGCCTGCCGATCTGGCTGCCATTCCAGATCGTGAAGCAGAAGATATCAGCGAAGAACTGGATTTACTGGATCAGGCCATTGCCTCGGTTCGTCAGGAAATCCAGTCTTTAGATGAAAAAATGCAAGACTCCCTCATGTCGGAAGAACGCGCGTTATTTAGCGTGTTCTTACGCATGCTGGATGAAAATGCCTTACCCAATGAAATTAAAGACCATATTCGTGCTGGAAGCTGGGCCCAGGGCGCGGTACGTAAAGTCATCGACAAGCATGTGGCGCTATTTGCGCAAATGGAAGATGACTACCTGCGTGAACGTGTTTCTGATCTGAAAGATCTGGGCCGTCGCATTCTAGCCTGCTTGCAGGAAGCGGATTCCAGCCATCGTGAACTCAGCCCTGACAGTATTTTGATTGGTGAAGAAATCAGTACCGCCGCGTTGGTAGAATTACCAGTGGATAATATTGCGGCGATTGTCACTTCTGAAGGCGCTGCCAATTCGCATATGGTGATTGTGGCACGTGCCTTGGGCATTCCAACTGTAGTCGGTGTAACCGAGTTACCAATCACTACACTGGATGACATTGAAATGATTGTCGATGCCTATCAAGGTCGTGTCTTTGTCAATCCACCGCGTCGCTTACGCCAACGTTATAAAGAAGTCCAGAAAGAAGAAGAACAGATCGCCAAAGATCTAAAGCAATATGAAACCAAAGATGCGATCACGCCTGATGGCATCTCTATCCCGTTATTCGTCAATACCGGTTTAATGATTGATGTGGTGCGTGGCGTTCAGCGCGGTGCCAAAGGCGTAGGCTTATATCGTAGCGAGATTCCCTTCATGCTACGTGAGCGCTTCCCTGGCGAAGAAGAACAACGTGCCATCTATCGTCAGCAGCTCAGCCACTTTGCAAATAAACCGGTGATTATGCGTACCCTGGATATTGGGGCGGATAAAGACTTACCTTATTTCAGTATTGAAGAAGAAAACTCGGCGCTGGGCTGGCGTGGACTGCGTTTTACACTGGATCATCCTGAGATTTTCTCTGCGCAAATCCGTGCCATGCTCAAAGCCAGTATTGGCCTGAATAACCTGCATATCCTGCTGCCGATGGTGACCAGTGTTAGTGAAGTGGAAGAAGTGCTATATCTGCTTGAGCGTGACTGGGTAGCGGTACAGGAAGAAGAACAGGTCAAGATCACCAAGCCAAAAATCGGGATCATGGTCGAAGTTCCGAGCGTGCTACTGCAAATTGATGAGTTTGCCGAACTGGTTGATTTCTTCTCGGTGGGCTCGAACGATTTAACTCAATATTTATTGGCGGTGGATCGTAATAATCCACATGTTGCCAACGTCTATTCGCACTTCCACCCATCGATACTACGGGCCTTGAAACGTCTGGCTGAAGACTGTCATACCCATCAAAAGCCGGTCAGTGTCTGTGGTGAAATGGCGGGTGATCCATTGTCTGCGATTTTATTGATGGCTATGGGCTTCAACACGCTCTCGATGAGTTCCAGCAATATTTTGCGTGTCCGCAAAGCCATTTGCCATGTGCCGATGAGCGACGCCAAAAAACTGCTGGAAGATGTGCTGAAAATGAACAATCCGCTGGTGATTAAAAGTTGGCTGGAACACTATTTCAGAACCCATGGTCTTGCCGATATGGTGAAATCGAATCGACTGGTCAGTGTGTAAACAGCACATACACTGCCTATAAAAAAAGAGCGACTCTCTGGCAAGCGCCGCTCTTTTTTTACAGATAATTTTTTATTTTAAATAAACCTGTTGCTTTCCTTGCCCCAGACTCACCTTGGGAAACTGGCGGTCGTAATCAATTACAATGGCGTTTTTACCCGTTAAATTCTTGCTGTCTGATTGCCAGGTCACATAATAGCTTACTTCGGCATCATCACGGACCTGTGGCTGAATACGCTGACGATGGTCTGCTGGAATGATAAATTCAACCCGAAAAGGAACTTGAGAGACTTGTACTGTCTTTTTCTCAATCAATGTTGCAGGCACATCGGCCATACGACTTTCCACAGCATATAAGCTGATTGTGCCCTGTTGCGGCTGCACCGCATGGTTGCCTGCTCCCACAAACTCAACGGTCAAGGGTATGGCTTGATTGGCTTTAAGTTCAGTATTCTGCGGCATAGCTGTACAACCTGTCAGTACAGTTAAAGATAAACCAAAGCTCATTACTATTTTTTTCATTATGTCATTCTCTTTAAAGATATCCTCAAAATAACATATTCAGTTTTAAACTGATCCCTCTTTCCATCTTCATTCATATATTTCGCTTTATCAATTTAATCCTTAATCTGATTCGAGCATGAACCTAATACATAAAAAACCATTAGAGATAACGCTCTAGGCCTCTTTACATAACTGCAACAGGCCATTGCTCCAATTCCTGCCTTAACTATCGCCATTTTTCATTTCTTGTTTCGAGGCCGTGCATTCATTGAAATACCAACAACAAATTATAATAAAACTTATATTTTTCATAAGCTTTCTTATTTTTTTAACAATTTTTATATCTACAAACACTCAGCTCAAGCTTAAGCTATAAACAGCTTCAATCGAATAAAGCATTTATGACATCAACTTTAATCCATTGGAAAAAAAGCTTTCATCAACCTAGAGTAAAAATACAAAAGCGGAACTGATTCATTGCAAATCTTACTTAGGCATCTGAAATTTTGATACCCAATTTGTATATGTCCCAGCGAAGCATTCATATCTTTGAACGGTCAAATGATTGAGATGACCTCACTTACAGGTCTTCTTGATGGAGATAGAACATGAGCCAAGACGAAAAAAAATGTCCTTATAGCCACCTCACCACTGATTTTGGTGCACCAGTTGTCGATAACCAGAACAGTATGACCGCGGGTGCGCGAGGACCATTATTAGCCCAGGACTTATGGCTAAACGAAAAACTTGCCAACTTTGTCCGTGAAGTGATTCCTGAGCGCCGCATGCATGCCAAAGGTTCTGGTGCATTTGGTACTTTCACCGTTACCCATGATATTACCCAATATACCCGCGCTAAAATCTTTAGTGAAATCGGCAAAAAAACTGAAATGTTTGCCCGTTTTACCACCGTTGCCGGTGAACGCGGTGCAGCCGATGCAGAACGTGACATTCGTGGTTTTGCCCTGAAATTCTATACCGAAGAAGGTAACTGGGATATGGTCGGGAATAACACCCCGGTCTTCTTCTTGCGTGATCCACGTAAATTCCCGGATTTAAACAAAGCGGTCAAACGTGACCCGAAAACCAACCTGCGTAGTGCCACCAATAACTGGGATTTCTGGACGTTATTGCCAGAAGCATTACACCAGGTCACCATCGTCATGTCAGACCGCGGTATCCCTTCAAGCTACCGTCATATGCATGGCTTCAGTAGCCATACCTATAGTTTCATTAATGCCGCCAATGAGCGTTTCTGGGTGAAATTCCACTTCAGAACCCAACAAGGTATTCAAAATCTGACGGATGCAGAAGCCGGCGAGCTGGTAGGTCAGGATCGTGAAAGCCATCAACGTGATTTATTTGATGCCATTGAACGTAAAGACTATCCAAAATGGACCCTTTTTGTTCAGGTTATGCCAGAACAAGATGCTGAAAAAGTCCCGTATCATCCGTTTGATTTAACCAAAGTATGGCCACACGGCGATTATCCGTTAATTGAGGTGGGTGAGTTTGAACTGAACCGTAATCCTGAAAACTTCTTCCTTGATGTAGAGCAATCTGCTTTTGCACCAAGCAATCTGGTGCCAGGCATTAGTGCTTCACCCGACCGTATGTTGCAGGCGCGTTTATTCAACTATGCCGATGCACAACGCTACCGTTTAGGTGTGAACTACCAGCAAATTCCAGTCAATGCGGCACGCTGCCCTGTACATAGTAATCACCGCGACGGTCAAGGCCGTATCGATGCCAACTATGGGGGTTTACCGCACTACGAGCCAAACAGCTTCGGTCAGTGGCAAGAGCAAGCTCAGTATAAAGAGCCACCATTGAAAATTAATGGTGATGCCGATTTCTGGGATTACCGTGAAGATGACAATGATTACTTCAGTCAGCCACGTGCCTTGTTCGAACTGATGACACCAGAGCAACAAGACGCATTATTTGGCAATACAGCACGTGCCATGGGCGATGCTTTGGACTTTATCAAGTATCGTCATATCCGTAATTGCTACGCTTGCCACCCGGCCTACGGTGAAGGGGTTGCAAAAGCATTGGGCATGACCGTTGCTGATGCACAAGCTGCGCGTGAAACTGATCCGGCGCGTCATTTACCAAGCTTTCTCTAAGCCAGCAAATACTTAATAAAAAGCCATCTTCGGATGGCTTTTTTAATGCCTTTGAGGGACAATTTATTCAACACCCGATAAGAAGAATAAATATGGCAAAACCTTTACGACACCTGATTCAAAACCATAACATCATCCTGTTCGATGCGGTATGTGTACTCTGTTCAGCCTGGGCAGATTTTATGATCAAACATGATCGACGCTGCCAATTCAAACTGGTGTCGGTACAATCCAGTCTAGGGCAGCAATTGTTAAAGCATTACCATTTCCCGACCGATCATTTTGAAACCATGCTATTGCTGAAAAAAGAGCAATGTTATACAGAATCGACGGCCTTTTTGCGTATTATTCAGCGGCTGGATTTTCCTTATAGCAGCTTAAAATATGCCCGTCTAGTTCCTAAAACCCTCCGTGATTTTGCTTATCGGCGCATTGCGTTAAATCGCTATGATCTGTTTGGTAAAACTGAACAATGTTATGTGGTGACTGCGGATATTCAGCAACATTTCCTTCAGGATGATGTCTTGAGATGAAGCAGCGTCACCCGACCATCCACAGGATTTTAAAATTTTGTCAGTCGATGATCGCCTTGCTTTGGATCTATCAAGGCCTAATTCCTAAACTGATTTTTCAGTCACCGACTGAACAAACCATTTGGCAACAATTACCGATAGCTCATTTCTATATAGGATGGTTGGTCATGCTATCCGGAATCAGTGAAGTCATTTTTGGTATTCTGTTTCTGTTCATCAAACATCCCTGTTTACACTGGCTCAGTATCGTGAGTTTGACCGGGTTATTTATTTTTATTCTATTCATTGACCCGAATCAGCTTTACCAAGCGTTTAATCCTGTGGTCATGAATATTGCGCTAGCCAGTCTTTCACTAATCGCAATCTGGTGTCTGAATGCCGAGGCTGATGCTAAGCCCTTAAAAAGTGCCCTTCGCGAATGCAATAGAAAGGATTGACCAGTTTCGAAGAAGATTTCATGGCATGCTGCAATTCATGTTCAGGCGAATCGCGCTCTTCATCTGTCAACTGGAAGGTACGGTAATGAATCGCCAGTGAGCGATGCGCATGCAAGTCTAAATGTGCATGAAAGGCATCTTGTGGATTCATATGCACATAACGCATCAACATCCGCGGTTCATAAGCCCCGATCGGCAATAAGGCAATTCTGGCATCGCCATAGCGCTCATGAATTTGCTTGAAATGCCCTGAATAACCGGTATCCCCCGCAAAAAAACAGTGTCCAGTCTTGGCAAGCACAGAAAAACCGCCCCACAAGGCACGATTCTGATCGCGCACACCTCGCCCGGAAGTATGTTGTGCAGGCGTATAGGCAATCTTTAACTCATCATGAAACGGAATTTCCTGCCACCAGTCCATTTCAATCACATGCAGATGTTTCGGCAGATAATAGCCATTGCCTAAACCGGTATAAATCGGCATTTCAAATTTCTGATGTAACCAATCCAGCGTCGCCAGATCCATATGGTCATAATGATTATGACTGAGCAAGACCCCGTGAATGGTCGGAAGATGTTCCAGCGCAATGCCTGCGGGACAGACACGGCGTGGTCCATTGCCCTGTTTCGGGCTGGCATATTCCGACCAGACCGGATCGGTGAGGAAATTATAAGGGCCGATTTGAATTAAAATTGTGGCGTGTCCCACAAACCAGATTTGCCAGTCATTTAAGTCGGCATGCGGTCGGTTTTGGGGCAGTTCCAGCATTTGGTTGCGTAAATTGGACTCATGAACACGATCAACATTCCAGGTATAGGACTGACGGGTCGCCAGCCACTTTAACAGCCCTTTACGATCAAACGGGGTTAACGGTTTCTGCAAATTATAGAACCGGTCTATGCCGCAATGATCAGAAGCCTCATGTGGAAACGGCGGTTTCACCCAAGTATGACTCAAGCAAGATTGTGTCGGCAATTGATAGGTTAATGTCGGCTTATCTTTCATGTACTTCTTCTGTGGTGGAATCTAATCGCATGAGGTCCATTATGTTATATCCCTGAGATTACGGCGTGTTTTCAATGTTATCGCGTTTTAAATCATCATGATTTTTTGACTAGAGCGAGCACATTTCATCACAGCATAATCGGACTTTGATCCTAACATAAGGTATTCAGTTATGCTGATTTTCTAGAGCTGAGTCAACACAATTTTACCGAACTAATAAGGCTCAGTGACAATTGTAGTGAAAGGTTAAACCAGACGTTTTTGCAACACGTTTTTCTGTTTTGAGTTGAAGATTCATCGGGATGACAAAATAAAAAAGCCGAACAAGTCGGCTTTTTATAGTGATGAAATCTTAAACATTGCTAAAAAAGGCAGCAAACTTTTGATAGCTCGGACGCTGCTTAATATTGTCCAGATAGCGTTCAATCGCAGGATGAGACTCAACTTCTCCCATCTTGAGCTGCCAGAACAGCATCGCGGCAACGGTCACATCCGCAGCAGTGAACTGTTTGCCACATAAATACGGATCGGCTTCACTCAGACCTTGCACAAAGGCATTGTAGGCATCCTGATAGTCTCCATATCCGACAGATCCTTTCTGGTCTGGCTTGACCTCCACACCTAGCATTTTATTGGTTGAAGCCGCTTCCCAAGGCCCTGAAATAAAGAACATCCAGCGATAATAAAGACCGCGTTTCGGATCATTGAGTGCAGGTGCCAGACCTTTGTCTGCGAACTTATCGGCCAGATAGGCACAGATCGCATCCAGCTCATATACCACAATATCATCGTCCACCAGCACAGGGACCTTACCGAAGGGATTGATTTTTAAATATTCAGGCGCTTTCATTTCAGTTTCAAAGGCCACTTCGATGCGCTCACATTGCACGCCCAGTTCAATCAGCAACCAGTCCACTACAACGCCACGTGAGAAATTATTGGTATAAAGTTTAAGTGCCATGTTGATATGTCCTTAGTGAGTTATTCTTATTTCAATATAATTGTCTGGATTGTCAGTTTCTGTCAGTAGTCGAACATACCTCTTGCCTCCACCATTGTTGAAACAGTTGCTGCTTGAATTGCGGATAAAGCTCCTGACACAGGCTGAGCTGCCGGATACGGTCAATCCGGAAGTGCCGAAAACTCTGTCGCAACTCGCACCATGCGGCCAGTACAATCCGATCATTAAAATAGCCTAAAGCAAAAGGCCACACGGTACGGGAACTGATACGCTGCTGCTCATCGGCATAATCCACCACAATTTTGACTTGCTGGCGGATGGCCAGACGTACCTGCTCCACCAGTTGTGCATCTACAGGAAGCCAGGCATTGATGGAGCGTAAGGTGGTGTGCTGAAGTAAATGTCGGCAATGTTCAGGCAATACTGCATTGAGCTTGGCCAGAACCGACGTGGAAGCCGATTTTAAAGCCAGATCAGGAATTTCACTCAACCAGTTTAAGGCCAGAAAGATGGCCTCGATCTCGGTTTCATTCAAGCTCATTGGCGGTAACAGGAAATCTTCTTTGAGCTGAAACCCCAGCCCTGCTGCTGCATCAATACTCACCCCTTGGGCGCGTAATGTCTCAATGTCTCGATAGACACTGCGCTGACTAATCTGCAGTCGCTCCGCCAATACCTGTGCAGTGACCGGATAGCGATATTCTCGGAGTAGTTGTAATAGATTGAGCAAACGGATCGAGCGGCTCATATAGTCCCTATTGTTATTATGGATGACGGGAAAGCGAACTCTCCCCTCATTTTATCATTTGATCTTCAGTGAATTAACTTTCGGTTAAATCAGCAACCTTGAGCAAGCTTTGTAAATAATGATGCAAATCCTGCACATGATGGGCAATGGTTAATGGCTGATATTGCTGTAACGTTTCAATACTGTGCACACCATAACTGACCCCGATACGCGGCATATTCAGATTTTGCGCCATTTCCAGATCGTAACTGGTATCCCCAACCATGATCGCACGTTCAGCTGCCACATCCATCTCGGCCAGAATTTCCTGCAACATCAGTGGATCTGGCTTGGACTTGGTTTCACTCGCGGCACGGGTAATATCGAATAGTGCATGACTATTGGTTTGCGCCAATACACGATCCAGGCCCTTACGGCTTTTACCGGTCGCGACCGCAAGCTTGAGACCTTGCTGCTTTAAATCCATCAATAGCTCAGCGACCCCATTAAACCAGACATCGCCTTTCGAGTTTGCCACATAATGATCGGCATAACATTGCAAAAGCTCCTGATGCAAATGCGGGACTTGCGGAAACAGGATCTGCATCACTTCAGGTAAACCTAAACCAATAATGCTTTTCGCGGCTTCATCCGTCAGTGGCTGTTCGAATTGCTGCGCTGCATATTGCAAACTCGCCACAATCTGGCCCACCGAGTCGAACAGGGTACCATCCCAATCGAAAATGACGAGTTCAATCTTCTGCTTCATTTCTGCTTTCTCAATTCGTCAATCACCTGCTGCATATCTTCAGGCATCGGAGCTTCAATCACTGGATAATTCGGAATTTCCAGACGCATGGCATGCAGGCACAAACGGCGCGCTGCCGGGCCGTTATACACCGTATTATGTCCATATTTATCGTCCCCCACCAATGGATGACCAATACTTAAACCATGTACTCGGATTTGATGAGTACGGCCTGATAAGGGTGAAGCATGAACCAAGGTGGCTGTTTTAAAACGCTCAACTACTTTCCAGTCGGTCTTACTTGGCTTACCTTCAGAAGTAACACGGACACGACGCTCGCCATTGGCCAGTTCATAACGCAATAAAGGCGCATCAATCATCTGGCGATCCAGACTGACCTGACCTTTAACAATAGCGGCATAGGTTTTCTGGATCTTATGTTCACGTAGCAGGTCCTGTAGCAATTTTAAGGTACTGCGCTTTTTACTGACCATCACCAGACCTGAGGTATCACGGTCAATCCGGTGAATCAGTTCCAGATATTTTTTGCCTGTGGCCGCACGTAATGCTTCAATCAAGCCATAGGCCACGCCGCTACCGCCATGCACGGCAATTCCCGAAGGCTTATTGATTACCAGCAAGCCTTCATCTTCATACACCACTCGGCTCAACAGGCTTTGCGCGACGCTATCGCTGACAGGTGCAGCCGTTTCATCCTTCTGTTCATAACGGATTGGTGCGACACGAATCTGGTCGCCAATGTTCAAACGTGTTTCTGCTTTTATTCTTTTTTTGTTTACGCGTACTTGTCCTTCACGAATCAAACGGTAGATGCGACTTTTTGGAACACCTTTTAATCGGGTAAATAAAAAATTATCTATTCGCTGCCCGTCTTGATGCTCATCCACGTCAAACCAAGTGACACTTTGCCATTGTTGTGTAGAATTCATACGCTCGATTAATCCAAGATTTGCTAAATATGATTAAAAAATGATCATTTAGCTAAGTTATTTCACAAGAAACCTAAACTTAGCCCATAGGCAGATGCTGCAAGGTTTGGTATATTCAGCGCACGGATACCACCGTAAGTGAGCATCAAATCAGAAATTTTATTTAGATAAAATTTTAAATCGATGAGATATTCACCAATAACTCGGATAGGTCCTAAAGAATTATGCCGACGCCGAAGGCTTATTATATCGGCAAAATGGCAAACTGTTGCGTTTAATTGTGCATCAGCACATACAGTTTGTTCAGAAAAAATATGTCGCCAGCAATTTGCTGGTTATTAAACGTAAACTGATCCACATCAGACAATTTGCTCCCTGATGTCGCATTCAGGCTAAAGCGTTGATGCATTGGAACTGCCAAGCAGAGATACGATGATCATTCCGTATCAAGACTTCCAGATGGATCGACTTCAATGCTTAATGACAGTGAAAGTCACCATCCAATGCACCGCTCACCCGCCAGTGAAGCGTACAGGAAACTTTGATTATGTCGGATCTAGTGATATTTCACAGATGTCAGACATGCCATGAAATATCAACGGATTCAAGATTGAAGCAGTATTGCTAACATCGAAATAACCGGATCAAAGCCTCCAGCTGGATACTTACAGCCAGTGGTTTCAGAGCTTCCTACACAACGTTGCTTCTGAGTCTTGATCGTGCCAATGAGATGTTTGCTCAAAAATATTGGGCTTATTGTTTGTGTGCATCACTATTAGGTGTCACACCCATGAAACGTATGTTGATTAATGCAACCCACGCCGAAGAAGTTCGCGTTGCACTTATCACTGGTAATCGTCTTTACGATTTCGACTTAGAGAATCGTACTCGCGAACAAAAAAAATCAAATATTTATAAAGGTCATGTCACTCGCGTTGAGCCCTCTTTAGAGGCGGTTTTCGTTGAGTACGGCGCACAGCGTCAAGGCTTTTTATCTATGCGGGAAATTGCAAACTCGTATTTCAAAGCTGACCCTCGTCAAACTTCAAATATTCGTGAACTGATCACTGAAGGCACTGAATTACTGGTTCAGGTTGAAAAAGAAGAGCGTGGCAACAAAGGTGCTGCCCTGTCTACTTTCATTTCGCTTGCAGGCCGTTATTTAGTGCTTATGCCGAACAATCCGAAAGGTGGCGGTATCAGCCGTCAGATTTCAGGTTCTGTCCGTGAAGAACTGAAAGAAATTTTAGCCTCGTTAAATGTACCGCGTGGCATGAGTGTCATCGTTCGTACCGCCGGGATTGGCCGTACTCAGGAAGAGCTGCAACTTGACTTGCAACACTTACTTGACCTGTGGGCACAAATCCAGGGCTCGGCAAGTTCAGGCCCGTCACCAATGCTGGTTCATCAGGAAGCAGGCGTGGTGACACGTGCCATTCGTGATTATTTACGTGATGATGTTGCTGAAATCCTGATTGATAGTGAGCAAGCCTACAACGAAGCCTATAACTTCGTAAAAGCAGTGATGCCACGTCAGCTCGACAAATTAAAAACCTACACCATGAATGAGCCTTTATTTGCTCATTTCGGCATTGAAAGCCAGATCCAGACTGCCTATGAGCGTGAAGTCAAACTTCCTTCTGGTGGTTCAATCGTCATCGACCAGACCGAAGCCTTGGTATCGATTGATATTAACTCGGCGAAATCAACTCGCGGTCATGATGTTGAAGAAACAGCACTCAACACCAACCTTGAAGCAGCCGAAGAAATCGCACGTCAACTGCGTTTACGTGATATCGGCGGTTTGGTGGTCATCGATTTTATCGACATGACCAAAGACCGTAACCAGCGTATGGTCGAAGCCAAATTACGTGAAGCAACGCAAAGCGACCGTGCACGTATCCAGTTCGGTCAACTGTCTCGTTTTGGCCTGATGGAAATGAGCCGTCAACGTTTACGCCCTTCTTTAGAAGAAGCGACAGGTTATGTATGCCCACGCTGTCATGGTACCGGTATGGTGCGTGACTTACGTTCACTGTCTCTTTCGATCATGCGTAAGGTTGAAGAAATTGCATTACGCGAACGCCAAGGTGAAGTTCAAGTTGAAGTGCCTGTTGAAATCGCTGCATTCTTATTGAATGAAAAGCGTCACAGCCTGGTGTACTTGGAACAAACCTCAAATGTTCGTGTAACGGTATTACCGCATCCGCACTTGGAAACGCCACATTATCAAATCCAGTTCAATCCGGATGGTTTTGCACCGTCTAGTTATGAACGTACTGAAGCGACCCGTTCAAGTGAAAAAGAACTCGGTTACGAGTCTTCTGACTGGCATCTGGAAGATGCAGAGCATCACCATGCACCTGCACAAAATCAAGCAGCTGCGCCACAGAAGAAAGCTGCTCAGCAGCAGGCTGCGCAAGCAAAACAAACTCAACAGGCTGTTGCGCAAAAGTCAGCAAGTCCTTGTGCATGGTTAGAAAACCTGTTTGTTCAAAAACAGGCACAAACCACAGATCAATCGCGTTCGGCACAAAATGCGGCAGCTGCGATTGAGCAAATGGTCAACAATGGCGCAGTAAGTCGTGGCCAGTTTGGTCAGGTCAATGCACCTGTTGCATCTGTTGCCACTGAAACTGCTGCCCCAGCAGCAAACAATGCCTATATTTCACAGAATCCTGTGAAACAGGAACCGCGTGAAACGTTTGAGAAAGACGAAAAACCACATCGTCCAAATCAAAACCAGAAGAAACGCAAGCACAAAGAGCAACGTGAACAGCACGCGCATGCACATGAACAACAAAATCAAGTGCACGAAGAAGTCGTTCAACTGTCACGTCAGGAACAGCGCCAAGAGCAACGCGAACTGAAACGTCAACAAAAACGTCAGCAGTCGCAAGAGCCTCAAAACCAGCAGCAACATCATGAGGTTGCGCAAGCGAATGACAATGCGCCATTACCACGTCGTGACCGTAACCAGCAACGTCCGAACCGACCAAACCGTCATCGTGACCAAAGCGTGTTGAATGACGCACCAGCTGCAACTGCAGCGCCTGCGAACCCGCAACAGGTTAAAGTTGATGTGGTGGATGCACCACGTTCAGAGCCAATGAACACGGCATTGATCGTGAACATTGATCAAGGTCAAAGTGAGATCGTGGCACTGAATCCACAACAAGCGACTGTACCTGCCGCAAAAGCAGAAGTTGCGCCCGCTGTTGTAGAAAAAACCGAGAGCAAACCTGCCGCTCCAGTAGAACCAGTGGTTGCGAAAGAAGCACCTGCTGCAACTGCAGAAGAAGCAGCCCAAGCGCCAGTAAAACGTGCCAGCAATGACCCACGTTCTCGTCGTCGTCAACGTGGTGCTCAAGCACCGCAGAAAGCAGCGGCACCAAAAATTGCACCATCGCAGATTCCAGCGCTGGGTCAATACACGATCGGTAGCCTGATTCGCCATGTTTATGGTGAAGACTGCACTATCCTGATTGAGCAATTTGGTTTAATCACCACGTTTAACCGTGCCCTGCAAAAGTTTGCCGAGCAATATGCCAGCACGCTAGTGGTAGACACCGTGGTTGAAGAAGAAAAGCGTCCGGTAACACGTGATGCCGAACTTCCAAGCAAAAAAGTAACGGAAGAAGCTGAACCAGCGCCAGTGTTAGCATTAACACCACCTGAAGCTGCTACTGTTCGAGTTGCAAATGACCCGCGTGAACGTCGTCGTTTAGCCAAACTTGCTGCAGAGCAAGCCAAAGAAGCGCATATTGCTTCAAACGCGACGCCTGCTCCTGTTGAAAATACTGAATCGAAAGAAGAAGTGAAAACAGAAGAAGTCGCTAAGCCAGCAGAAGAAACTGTGGTTGCAGCGCCAGAGCAACAACCTTTAGAACTTGCTCAAGAAGCAGTGGCTGCTCCGGCAGAAGTAGCACCGGTTGAAGCGGTGAAAGCACCAGCGGCTAAAGCTGAGGCCAAGCCTGAAGCTGCGAGCAAAGCTACTGAGAAAGCTCAAGCTGCTGAAAAAGCAGAACAGGCAACAGCTGCAACTGAAGCAGAATCAGAAGATGAAGCTGCAAAAGCAGAGAAAGAAAAATCAAGCCGCCCTCGCCGTCCACGTGGACGTCCACCGAAAAAGGCTGCAGCTAGCAATGAATAATTTGCTAAATTGCACTCAATAAGGCTAAGCCTAGTCATTTCGGTGACTAGGCTTTTTTGTTATTTTGTCAAATTAGGTTGATTGCTCTAGGAACTTACCATTACAAAACAGCATCAACGACAATGGTGTGAATGGTTGTGTTCTTACGGATAGCCATTTTTGGATTGATCGAAAAATAAACAGGATTGATATGAGCCAAACTACGCAGACCGATATTATTACCCTTGGTGATGTCGCTACTCGACTTCCAAACTTCATCACTAAAGTACCTCATATCCTTAATGGTCTTAAACAGGCATATTTACGAACGCCATCTTCTCCTGCTGGTTTAGGTATTGCCTTTGAAAAAGCAGTCAAGCGTAACCCTCAAGGCATCGCTCTGTTATTTGAAGATCAAAGCTACAGCTATCAGGCTTTAAATGAGTGGGCCAACCAGATTGCCCATTACTATTTATCTCTGGGTGCAAAAAAAGGTGATGTGATTGCAGTGATGGTTGAGAACCGTCCTGAATTGATTGCCTGCATTGTGGCTTTAGCCAAAATTGGGGTCACCATTGCGCTAGTCAATACCTCTCAGGTGGGTAAAGTACTCGCGCATAGCATTAATCTGGTCAACCCGATTGCAGTGATTGCCGGTGAAGAAGTCCGTGCTGCAATCGATGAAGCACGTCAGGATTTAAAAGTTGCAGAAGACCGTTTCCACTGGTTTGCTGATCAGGAAACCCGTAAAAATGCGGGCACAGCACCAGAAGGCTACGTCAATCTTGCCCTGCAAATTGACCAGTTTCCGAAATTTAATCCGTCCACCACACGTACCGTGACGGGTAAAGATGGCCTGTTCTATATCTACACCTCAGGCACGACTGGCCTGCCAAAAGCGGTAATTTTCACGCACAGTCGCTGGACACTGGCATACGGCACCTATGGTCACATTCTCAATCTTGGCAAAGATGATGTGATGTATGTCACCCTACCGCTTTACCATGCCACAGGTGTGGTGGTGTGCTGGTGTGGTGTGATTGCAGGCAGTGCGACACTGGCAGTACGTCGTAAATATTCAACCAGCGCCTTCTGGAAAGATGTACAGAAATTCAATGCTTCTGCGATCGGTTACGTCGGTGAGCTGTGCCGTTACCTGATTGATGCACCAGCAACTGAACTGGACCGTGCACATCGCGTGACCAAAATGATTGGCAATGGCATGCGCCCAAATATCTGGGGCAAGTTTAAAGAGCGTTTCGGGGTTGAAGAAGTGCTTGAACTGTATGCGTCAAGCGAAGGTAATGTCGGTTTCAGCAATATCTTTAACTTTGACAATACCGTCGGCTTCTCTCCTACGCCTTATGCCATCGTTGAGTTCGATAAAGAGAAGAACGAACTGGTCCGCGACAAAAAAGGCTATTGCAAGAAAGTCAAAACCGGTGAAGTTGGCCTGTTAATTGGCAAGATCACCAGCCGCTCACCTTTTGATGGTTATACCGACCCTGAAAAGAACAAGTCTGTGATCATGAAAGATGTGTTCACTCAAGGCGACTCATACTTCAATACCGGTGACCTGGTCCGTGATATCGGCTTCCGTCATGCCCAGTTTGTGGACCGCCTCGGCGACACCTTCCGCTGGAAAGGTGAAAACGTATCGACCACTGAAGTTGAAAACATGGTCTGTGAATATGAAAAAATCGCAGAAGCCGTGGTTTATGGCGTAGAAATTCCAAATACCAACGGACGTGCTGGTATGGCAGCCATTACCTTGGTGGATGGTGCAGCGCTGAATGATGCAGATTTAAGCGAAATGGTGAATGTATTTAAAAAATGTTTACCTTCCTATGCCATTCCGGTGTTCTTGCGCGTTCAGGAAAAGGTTGAAACCACCGGTACATTCAAATACCAGAAAAATAAACTGAAAGAAGATTCGTTCGATCCGAGCAAAACCTCTGAACGTTTACTGGTGTTATTGCCTGGTGCAAGCAGCTATTGTGATGTAAATACTGAGATCTTTGACAATATTCAAAGCTATCAATACCGTTTCTAGTTTATTTTTTAGCTAAATAAGAGGAAATCGTGCTTTTTATAAACAATCATGCACATGTTTTTAAATTTCCTCTTGTGTTAGCTGAATAACTTGCTAGAATACGCAACATCAAAACGAAGACGCATTTAGAACTGATTAGTTTTTCTTGCGAAGCCAGTTGAAATACTTGCTTAGGGTCGTTAGCTCAGTTGGTAGAGCAGCGGACTTTTAATCCGTTGGTCCCGCGTTCGAGTCGCGGACGACCCACCATCTAATGTTTTGAGAGTTTGTAAAATGTATTTTACAAACGCCTGTAAGAGGTTAAGCTACAGAAAATCATAGATTTTCTCTTGCGCTCAGGTAAAACGTTGTTTTACTTCTCCTCGCTCAGGGTCGTTAGCTCAGTTGGTAGAGCAGCGGACTTTTAATCCGTTGGTCCCGCGTTCGAGTCGCGGACGACCCACCAGATTCGAAAAAGCCTCATCATTTGATGAGGCTTTTTTATTTTGTCATCGATATCTTTCCAAACGATGACAAAAACCAAAACTAGTGCTTTAAGCCTCCCGGCCCAAAGCACATATAATTTTTAAACTATAAAAATCTTTCCAGCACCGAATTTAAAAAGATATGTCCCTGCTCGGTACAGGCAATTCTGTTCTGATCAGCGATGAGAAGTTTTTTCTCACGCAAGTCATGCAATGTCTCATTCAAATCTTGCAACGCAAGTCCTGTGCGCTGGGTATAAAACTCGGTCGCCACACCTTTATTTAAACGCAATGCGTTCATCATAAATTCAAAAGGCAATTCATCTGCTTCAATGCGTTTCATTTGCACATGTTCAGCAGGGACTTTAGCTAAATAATCTTTAGGTAAACGGGTTTTCTGGAAACGGTAAATCCCGTCAGGACGCGTGACCTTGCCATGCGCACCGGCTCCAATCGCCAGATAATCACCAAATTGCCAATAATTCAGATTATGTGCCGATGGCTTTTCCTTACGCCAGGCCGAAACTTCATAATTGACATAACCATTGGCTTTTAAATACGCCTCACCTTTCTCCTGAATCTGCTCTAGCACCTCGTCTTGCGGCAATACCGGCTGGGTACGGAAGAACACCGTGTTGGGCTCAATGGTCAGCTGATACCAGCTAATATGCGTTGCACCATGCTCTACCGCCAATCGAAGATCGGTTAAGGCCTGTTGTTCTGTTTGCTGAGGTAAACCGTGCATCAAGTCCACATTTACACGCTCAAAGCCTGCCTGGCGTGCCTGCTGAATTGCATCCAGTGCATTATTGGCGGTATGAATCCGTCCTAAACGCTGTAAATGCTCGGGATCAAAACTTTGTACACCTAAGGATAAACGATTAATCCCCACCGCCAGATAATCCGCAAATGGATCATGCTCCACGGTCCCCGGATTGGCTTCCAAGGTAATTTCACAATCTTCTTCAAACGCCAAACGCGCTTTCAGTTGTTCAAAGAGCCATTGATAGCCCGATGCAGAAATCAGCGAAGGTGTTCCACCACCAATAAAGACACTGTGAATCGATCGGCCTTGCGCCATTTCAATCTGAGTTTCAAAATCTGCCACCAAGGCAGCCAGATATTGCTGTTCCAGTTCCAAGGACAACTGACCATCAGGCACCGCATGGGAGTTAAAGTCACAATAAGGACATTTACGTACACACCACGGCATATGGATATACAGGGAAAGTGGAATATTTGCAGGGTTTAAATGACTCAAAATTGCAGCTCAATGACAGAACCCCGCCATTTTAACATGACTCGCCCGTTCGGCTTATCATCATCTACGTATTCAGTTAGACTGGGGACAACCAACAACAATTAGACCGATAATATGATGAAAATTTCTAGCCAGTTACTGTTTATTCTTCCCCTGACTCTAGGCATTGGTATTGCCATGGCCTTTCAAACCGCAATCAATACACAACTTCGAGAGTATCTGAATTCTCCCCTGCAAGCGGCGCTACTGTCTTTTTTTATTGGCACCATTGTACTGGCGCTATTGGTGTGTTTTCAAAGTGCCAGTAAACCCAGTTTAAGTGAAATTTCACAAATTCCCTGGTTTCTATGGCTCGGTGGCTTTCTTGGGGTTTATGCGATTAGTTTGAGCATTTATACTGCTCCCAAGCTCGGATTATTAACGTTTTCAGGTTTAGTGATTTTCGGGCAACTGGTGATCTCGATGTTTATTGATCACTTTGGCTGGTTAGGTACAGAAAAAACACCGATTAACTGGCAACGCCTGCTCGGCAGTATTGTGATTTTTATTGGGGTGTTATTGACCCTGCAACGCTGATTCTTCCTCATTTTAATAAGAGTATTTTTTGTGTCCCACGTCACAACCAAGCGGTTTGAACTCAAACAGCTATTTCATTTGATGTTTCCAATCCTGATCACCCAGTTTGCCCAGGCAGGATTAGGTTTGATTGATACCATTATGGCCGGGCATCTTTCTGCAACAGATCTGGCGGCGATTGCCGTAGGCGTTGGCCTATGGATTCCCATTATGCTGTTATTTGCAGGCATCATGCTGGCAACCACGCCCTTGGTCGCTGAAGCACGGGGTGCAAAAACACCGGAGAAAATACCGACCATTGCCCGTCAGTCGTTATGGGTTGCCGTGATTCTGGGCGTTGTGGCGATGTTGATCCTGCAGTGCATGCCCCAGTTTTTGCCGTTATTTGGTGTACCTGAGAGCTTATTACCCAAAGCCAGCCTGTTTTTACATGCCATCGGCTTTGGTATGCCAGCAGTGATGATGTATGCCGCATTACGCAGTTACTCTGAAGCCTTGGGCCATCCACGCCCTGTCACTGCTATCAGCCTGATCGCCCTGCTGGTTCTGATTCCGCTCAACTTTATTTTTATGTATGGCTTCGGGCCAATTCCGGCACTCGGCAGTGCAGGTTGCGGTTTTGCAACAGCTATCTTGCAATGGCTGATGTTTATTACACTGGCCATCTATGTCTCCAAAGCCAAAGCCTATAAGCAGGCGCCTATTTTTACAAAATGGGAAAAACTTGATCCGGTCTGGATCAAACGTATTTTAAAACTGGGCTTGCCCATTGGTCTGGCGGTGTTCTTTGAAGTCAGTATCTTTAGTACAGGCGCAATTGTACTCAGCCCATTGGGTGAAAATGCCATTGCAGCGCATCAGATTGCGATTTCAGTGACTTCACAATTATTTATGATTCCGCTGTCTTTGGCGATTGCCTTAACCATTCGTGTCGGCATGTATTACGGCGAACAGAACTGGCACGCCATGCGTCAGGTTCAAACCGTAGGGCTGATTAGCGCCACCATTTTTGCAGCTTTGACAATGACGCTGATCGCTCTGGCACGTCCTTATATCGTGGCAATCTACACCACGGATGTGGATGTGATTCCTGTGGCCATGTATCTGCTCTGGTTTGCCATGGCTTATCAGTTGATGGATGCGTGGCAAGTCAGTGCGGCAGGTTGCCTACGCGGCATGCAGGACACGCAAGCGCCAATGTGGATTACCTTAATGGCATATTGGGTGATTGCTTTCCCGATTGGTTTATATCTTGCCCGCTACACCTCTTGGGGCGTGGCAGGTGTCTGGTTAGGTTTGATTATCGGGTTAAGCATTGCCTGTGTCTTACTGATCAGCCGTTTGTACCTCAATAATAAACGTTTGGCCAAGATGTCCCTTCCCGTTTCCTAGCGAATCGTCTTCATCCAATCAAGCAATGCTTTGGGGGCATGGATGCCCCCCGAATTTGACTTGGCCTGTCCTGATTTTAAATATTTTTTTTATTCATAGGCAGTATAGGGCGAGTAAATACGCAGGTGACAACCTGATAAAACGCTTTGCTTAGCCCGTATCACCTTCACCCAGTAAAGTATGAATAACAGCTCGCTTATACATGCTTACATCACTTAACATTTTGTTATAGGCAATTTAAGTTTTGTCACCTATGATCAAGGCATCACTTTAAAACTAGATCGTATGAGGTCAAGTCCTGATGGCAAAACATGCAAGCTCTCCCAGTAAGCGTTTTCTCAAACTGGCTGGTATGACCGCAAGTATTGCCAGCAAAAGCGTAGCGAATTCGATCCGCAATTTTACCGCCGATGAAGAACAGAAAAATGCAGCGCGTAGCCAGCTGTTTCAGGACATTGGTCTACAGATTGCCGATACCCTCGGAGAAATGAAAGGCGCGGTGATGAAAGTCGGACAAATCGCCTCGCAATATAAGGATATTTTCCCGCCAGAAGTCGCTAAGGCCATTGCCAAGCTGCAACGTCAGGCCCCTGCAATGCCTTTTTCAGCGATCCAGCAACAGGTTGAAAAAGAACTCGGCAAACCGTTAAAGCAGATTTTCAGCTCTTTTGAAACAGAACCTTTTGCTGCCGCCTCAATCGGACAAGTGCATCGTGCAGTACTACCAAACGGCCAAGCCGTTGTAGTCAAGGTGCAGTATCCGGGTGTCGATCAGGCCTGTGAAAGCGACTTAAAACAAGTGCGTCTGGCTTTGCGGTTGATGGGTGTATTAAAAATTGACAAGAAGCTGCAAGATCAACTGTTTCAGGAAATTCAGGACAGTCTTTCAGCCGAACTGAATTATGAAATCGAGGCACAAAATCTGGAAGTCTTTAAAACCTTCCATGAAAAGCTCGATTCTCAAGTGATTATTCCAGCTGTTTATAAAGACTATTCCTCTCGTCGCGTACTGACCCTAAGTCTGGAACAGGGTGAATCTATCGAAACCGCAAGTACATGGTCAGTCGAGACTCGCAATCAGATTGGACGCCGCCTGATCCGTGCCTTAGGACAGGAAATGTTTTTCTTAAAGCGCTTCCACTGCGACCCGCACCCAGGTAACTTCGCTTTTCGTGAAGATGGTAGTGTGATTATTTACGACTACGGCAGCGTCAAAACCTTATCGCCTGAAATCGTTCAGCACTTTAAGGCGCTGGTGAATGCGGCGCGTCAGGAAAATATTGCGCAAGTTGAAGACTTGCTGGCAGAACTGCATTCCATTGCCGAAAAACACAAGTTCCCGAGTGAGCTATATACCCAATGGATTGAAATTTTATTGCGTCCGCTAACCACCAATTATGATTTTGCCGAAAACTCATCACATCATGATGGTATGTTACTGGTGAAAAAATCGCTGAAATACTGGGATGTGTTTAAACCTTCACCAGATACGCTTATGGTCAACCGAACCATTTCCGGACATTACTGGAACCTGATTCATCTCAAAGTACATGACAATCTCAATGATTTATTTGAAGAATTAGTTCCAAATTAATCTGTCTGATGCCCTCTGGTTTGTTGCAACACGTCAGAGGACTATCTACTTTAATCACTTTATATATACAACTGACTTGAAAAGACGTGAATTGACTTCATATATTGTTATGTTATAACATTTCTATTAACAATAGGAGTCATTCAACATGCGTAAAGATATCCATCCTGCTTATCAACAAGTCTTATTCCACGATACCAATGCAGATGCCTACTTTTTAATTGGCAGTACCCTGCAAACCAAACAGACCAAGGAATATCAAGGCAAAGTTTATCCCTATGTGACGCTTGATATTTCAAGTGCATCTCATCCGTTTTATACCGGTGAGCAACGTCAGGCCAGCAATGAAGGTCGTGTTGCAAGCTTTAATAAACGCTTTGCACGTTTTAACCGCAAAGCTTAATTTTAATTTAAGTTTCACCCATTAAGCTGAAAGCATTAGAAGTCTAAGGTTAACTCTCCTCCACTTAGACTTCTTTTTTTATGTCTTGATTCCAGCTTTAGGAGTCTGTCTTTTGCTGTCCCACCACCCCGAACTCAATCGGTGTTTTCACATAGAACAGTGAAATCTCTTTAGCATTGAGATAGCTCAATAACTCGGTCGCCTGCTCTTCTGTAACCGCAAATTGAATCTGTACCGGTCGATCCGCCAATTCAAAGAAACTGGCCGAATGAAATAGACCTTGATGATCAACACCTTCCAATCCCGCCAAGACCGTCGCGCCACCTAAATTCATCTGTTTTGCCACAGTCAGCAACCACTCGCTGATCGGCTGTCCCTGATAGGAACGATTTTGCGCGGTATAAAAGCTCATTAAAAATCCATGCATTACAATGACTCCCCAACTATGCAGCACTGAGCCATTGATGCAGGCTCATACCTAAAATCGTAAACAATAGCGATCCAAGCACATGAATCATGATCGCGGCACAGGCATAGCCCAATTTACCACTTTGCAATAAGGCAATGATCTCGGCAGAAAAAGTCGAAAATGTCGTAAGCGCGCCACAAAAACCTGTAATCACAAACAGCTTGTAATTGGGACTCAATGAGCTTTGAGAAAAATATGAAATGGCAAAACCAATAATAAAGCCACCGACAAAATTAACAGTCACTGTTCCCAAAGGAATAGTCGGGAATATAGGATTGAGTTTTAAGCCCAAAAACCAGCGTAACCAAGCACCTAATACCGAGCCTAAAGCGATTGAAAGTAATGGATAGTACATGATTTACCCCAAGAACAAGGTTGGAGCGAAAGAATGATAAGACATGGATTTGTAAAGATTATTCTGAAGATGTTTCATGGGCGAACTCCAAAAATGGGAACAGAGCACGCACGAACCTACGTCCCCTGTTCAGGGTAACGTAGGCATCATTAGCCATTCTGGCGGTTTGTAACAGGAGGAATGCCATCTCCTTTGCTCTAAAATAACATATTTTTTAGGCAACTCAACCGCTGTTTTTAAGCAGAATCGCACTGTGTATAAACATAGAGTTATCCACAGTTTAGCCAAGGCCAGTTAAAACTTTTTCCCCAACCACATAGAAATCTAAGGCGAAGGTGACGAAATCAAAGGCTTGTGCCTATACATGATTCGTCAATATATAAATGACGACTTTGAGCATAAACGTCAAATACACTAAGGCCTAGTTCAGAGTTCGATCACCTTCTCTTCTGCATTTTCAATGTTATGATGCTGCTATTGATTCAATCAACATGGAATTTTGAAATGGCTCAAAGCTTATTGGCACAACTGAAAGATGGCTCGGCAAAGTTTGCGGATGTATTGGCATTTATCGAAGCTCGTTATCAGCATACCCCGACTGCATTCCAAAATGGCGCGCAATCCAATGCTGCGACTGAAAACCAAGGCAGTGCCAAAGTGCTCAGTTTTGCTCAAATTGAAGGCTTAAATCAGGCCGACACGCTCAGTTTATTCGCAGAACATTATGCCTCTGTGTTAGCAACGCCTGAAGCCACTGACCACCAGAATATCCGTCAGTTTATGCAATATGGCTGGGATGGGGTCAAGTTTGAAGGTAAGGCTTTAACTGCCAAATAATAAAAAGGAGGTGTTTAACCTCCTTTTTTTGCCTGTACTCAATCATGATTTTTTTCTGATTATATTTTTAAGCGTTATATCCGCCATCTACTGCGATCTCTGCGCCTGTAATATATCGCCCCCCTTCACCAGCTAAATGCAGCACAGTGGCAGCAATATCCTCAGGACGACCATAATCTGCTATTGCCAAGCTCGCCCGCGTCGCATCGGCACGTGGACCATCTGCAGGATTCATATCCGTATCTGTCGGGCCGGGATGAATCAGGTTGACCGTAATATTGCGCTTGCCAAGATCGCGTGCAACTCCCTTGGTTAACCCAACTAAGGCAGCTTTACTGGCGGCATATAAACTGATGCCACTTCGTCCTGCTCTTGGAGCCAGGCAACTCCCAATCGAAATAATACGCCCACCCTCAGGCAGATATTTGCTCGCCTGCATGGTCGCTGCAAACACTGCTCGCAAGTTAACCGACATGGTGCGGTCATAATCCTCAAGTGTGAGCTGATCAATTTCTCCGACCAGGAAGTTACCTGCATTGTTGACTAAAATATCTAGGCGACCAAACTGTTCCACCGTAAGATCCACCGCAGCAATGACCTGTGCTGCATCAGCGGCATCGGCCACAATCATTTCGGCACGCTGGCCTAAGGCCTGAATCTGCTCGACAACTGTCTGTGCCTGATCTTTTGCACGATGATAAGTGATTGCCACATCTGCACCTTGTGCGGCTAAGCTTCGGGCAATCGCAGCGCCAATACCACGACTCCCTCCCGTAACCAAAGCAACTTTACCTGTAAGTGTCTTCATGATGAAATTCCTGTTTTAGGCTTAACACAGAGATTCAGCGGTCGATAGGCGCATGAATAGCTATTCACAATGATCTAAACCTATTAAGTGTCGACTTTAAATCTCAATATATGTATCGATCGATACAAATGTAAGTCGACCTTTCAACCTTGTCAATGACTTTTGTATCGACTAGTATAGATCTCATGAATAAGAGGAGTTCTTAATGGCGCAAATGGGCCGGCCACGTACCTTTGATCGTAATCAGGCGATTGAACAAGCGATGCTTTTATTTTGGGAATATGGCTATGATTCGACTTCACTCTCTTTATTGAAATCCAACATTGCCGGTGGAATTAAGGCACCAAGTTTCTATGCAGCCTTTGGCTCAAAAGAAGCGTTGTTTCGAGAAGTAATTGAGCATTACATCGCAACGCATGGTCAGGTGACTCAAAGCCTCTGCGATGAAAATCTTGCACCTAGAGAAGCGATTGAACGCACTCTACGCCAGTCGGCAAAAATGCAAACTGAGTCCAGTCACCCCAAAGGCTGCTTATTGGTCCTTTCAACCGCGACCTGTTCCCCCGAAAATATCCATATTCAACAATATTTAACCCAGCATCGCCTGAAAACTCGCGAAAGATTTACACAATGTGTTCAACGTGCTGTAGATGCAGGTGAATTAGCAGTCGATACGGATGTCTGTGCTTACGCAACAAGTTTGTATTGTTTTTTACTCGGCCTATCCGTACAAGCACGGGATGGGGTATCAGGCACTGTACTGAACCATGCCGTAACCGAGATTATGCGTGGCTGGGATGCCCGTACCAATATGAAAAATAAGGATTCAAAATAACAAAAAGATCTAAACTTGGAAAATCAGGTTTTAACTGCAAAAAAGGCGGTCATTAACCGCCTTTTTTTCGCTCATCTGCTGGTGTGACAACAGGTCGGGCAAGTTTTCGTAAATCGGTGCTTAAACTATAAAAGTCTCCTCCCATTTTCCCGACACTATCCAGTTGTTGCTGGTCAATCATCTCTCCATCCCAGAGTCGGTCATCGACATAGATTGCTTTCACATCCAGCAAAGCCACCGTACCACCCGATGGTAGCGTACTCAATTGCAACACTTCCCTTAACTGACATTCATACCGAATCGGTGCATGTTTGACAGATAATGCGGCAACTGAATGGCTTGGTTCAGACTCAATCCCGGCAAACTCAAATTCACTTTGTGCTGCTGGCAATAAAGCACAGGATAAATTCATCTGCTCCAGCAATTGTGAATTCACGATATGCACCACGCACTCTCGGGTCTCCATCAGATTACGAATCGTGTCTTTATCCTGCCCATTTCTGGGATTGACCTGTGAATACCATAAAATAGGTGGATTACAGCTGGCCACATTAAAAAATGAATAAGGTGCAATATTGGCTACGCCATCCGCAGAGACGGTGCTAATCCAGGCGATCGGCCGAGGTGAAATTCCACCGACTAAGAGTCGGTAGATGTCATTGGGCTCTAAATCTGAGGTTTCAAAAATCATCGCAATCATACATCCTGTTTAAGGACGTTCAGCATATTGCGGTAAATCATCCGCGATACAATCCCACTCTGCTTTCGATGCAGCAAAAATATGCATGCTGGGTTTTTGCTGTAATGGCGTATCCAGCGTTCCGATTCTTAAGCGATACAGCTCAGGCTGTGCATCCCGTGAACTGATCAGTGGAGAGCCACATTCGCCACAGAACCAGCGGTACACGCCAGAGGCAGCAAACTTTTTAACCAGCGCTTCACCTTGTACAATTTTAAACGCTGCACTGCTAATTGGTGCATTGGTGGCATAGGCCGTACCATTGGCCTTACGGCAACGCTGGCAATGGCACTGTATGATCTCGCCAATGTCGCCATGAATCTCATAATGAATTCCGTCACATAAACAACTGCCGCGATACACCGGTAAAGCTTGAGACATTTCCCTATTCCTGATGAACTTTCACTCAAAACTAGCATTTTTAAATGCCGGGTCACAAGGCAAATCTGCTCAGGAAATACGACGGGATTTTAGTGGAAATCAGACAACCCTTTTAAAATCAACTGATGAGGGCCGTAAATGCACCAATGATTAAAATATAGAACAGAATCGGCAGGCCTAAGAACCACAGTTTTGCCCAGCCATTGGTTTTAAATACCTCGGTTGCCCCGCGATAACTGACCCAACAAGACCAGAATAAAAATGGCACCGGAATAAGACCTAACACGGTAGAGTAATGATAAGCCTCTAAATAATTTGGATATAAAAACGTTTGAATGACGGTAGTAAGCACAATCGGCAGTACAAAGACTAAAGATTGTAATACAAACACATGTCGGGCAAGTTGTGGATCCGCTTCCTTGACGCCTGAAAACTGCAGTCTTTTCTTATACCACCAACCTTGAATCAGCCATGCAAATGCAGCAGAAATAATCCCCATGCCTAATACCCATAACCAGTAACCTGACCAAGTGTCGGCAGCTGAACTCAAAAAACCAGTTCTATTGGAGGTCTCGGCCCGTAAAAGATGCTGATCGATTCGATCCATCACACTGACCATACCAATCAGATAGGCAATCACGATAATGCTTTGATGATGATAGCTTTTAGACTGAGAAAAAAACCTTTTCGGTTGAAAAAACAAGCTGAATATTTGCTTGGGCTGAAATGGTTTGATGATCTCGTTATTTTGTGTTTCCACTGTTGGTTGAATATTCATATACCCTCTTAACAATTTGATTGAGTTTGTTTTTATTTAAGTCATATCGCTTATTTTACTCGCGGATCAATGCATTGACCCCTGCTGCTGCTGCTCTTCCGGTCGCAAAACAAGCCGTTAGCAAATAGCCCCCTGTTGGTGCATCCCAATCCAGCATTTCGCCACAGCAAAATACATAAGGGTTAGATTGCAATTGTAGTTGTGGAGATAACACCTCTTGCTTTACCCCACCTGCACAGCTAATCGCCTCTTCAATCGGGCGAAAGCCTGCCAAAGGAATACTGAGCTGTTTGATCTGCTGTGCCATTTGCCTGGCATCTGACCACAAGCTTTTTTCAACGATTTCCCGCAACAGATTAATTTTAACATTGTCCAATCCTGCTTTACGCCAAAGATTGGTCAAGGACTGCTTTTTATTACCGTGTAGCTTCTTTTCTAATTGATCAATACTGACATCGGGCAATAAGTCCAGATGCAATTGTAAATGCTGCTGTTGGGCAAGCTGTGCTCTGAGCTCACGTCCCAGTTTATAAATCACACCACTCTCAAAACCATAGTGGGTAATGATGATATCGCCATGGGTTTGCTGTTCAGGGCTTACCCAGGCATTGACGCGTTTTAATGGCTGACCAAAGCAATCCTGCATAAACGGCGACCATGTTTTCAAAACCCCGGCATTACTGGCCTGAAAAGGCTCGATCTCATTTTTTGCGAGCCATTGCTGCCATGCCCCATCACTGCCCAATTGCGACCATGACACCGCACCACAAGCCAATACAATCGCATCATAAGTGGCATGAAAACGTTGCGTCTGGTTTTCCAGAGTGAGTTGATTACTGGATAAATCCACACAACGATGGCGATAGTGAAACTTCACGCCATCAGCCATTAAACGTTTCAGCCAGGCACGCAATAACGGTGCAGCTTTCATTTCTACGGGAAAGACACGTCCTGAGCTGCCGACATAGGACTCGATGCCCAGACCTTGCATCCAGCTCTGAATCCATTGAGCATCGCATTGCCTGACCCATGGGCCTAACCATTCAGGTTGATCATAACGCTGGATAAACTGCTCGACTGGCTCAGCATGAGAGATATTTAATCCGGTTTTACCTGCCATTAGAAACTTGCGTGCTGCCGAAGGTTTCTGCTCAAACACGTCAATTTCATAATCATACTGACTCAGCACCTCGGCAGCCATCAAACCTGCTGGGCCTGCACCAATAATGGCAACCCGCTTAGACATCGCGGTTCTCTTGGGCATTTTGACCTTGCAACGGTGCAAAATCATCAAAACGGGTTGCGTAACCTGCTGGCTTGCCAATGATCAATTGCTGGCACAGTTCGCCACGTTCCAGATATTTAATTTCAAAATGGGTACGGGCCGAGTCCGCTGCAATTTTTTGTTTTTCATAAGGTAATTTCCATACCTCAAGCAGCTGTTGCTCTGCTTCATCAATATATTCGGGAATATTACTGGCTAAGGTAATGGTTCCATTCGGTTGCAGGCGTGAAAGCAGGAATTCGAAAAATGGCATATTGAGCCAGCGCTGCGCCGGGTTATGCGGTTCTGGATTCGGATAGAGAATAAAAAATTGTTGTACCTGGGCCGGAAACAAGGCGTGCACCACCCAAGGCAAAGCATCGGCATGAACCGGGTTTAAATATTCCCGCGGTTCCAGTTGATGCTGCTTTTGCATCGCCAAAAATTTTTCTTTGGTTCGCTCAATTGCATACAACGTGGTCTGCGGGTTTTGTCCCGTAAATAACAAGGCATGTTTACCTTTGCCTGCGCCGATTTCCACGCAAACTGGTGTGTGAGGAATGGCCTTAAAATCACGAGGGGCTTGCATACGTTGTGCTTGAAATTGACGAATCGACATAATCTCATCAAACTATCTAGAAATCGGCATAAGTCTAACAAGTCACCTTACTTTTGCCTAATCTATTTAGGGTTTGTTAACATTTCACAAATGCTTGCGACAGAGAGCATTTTTTAGCTGATACAAGGCATGACTTATGAAGTTTAGCTATTCTAAATGAATAAGGCATAACACAGTAGCAGCAAAAAATGCTCCTGTCCCATAGGGTTATGGCTAAAACCTCCCTAAACTTCGTTATGAAACTTGACAAGGGAATCGCCATTGTCTACGTTTCATGCCTTGTTTATGTCGTTTTAGCTAATAACGCAATGCATGGTTGAAATGTCAACAAACCCTCTTTGTTTTAGGAATTTTCTATGCCACATACATTTCCCTGCCCGCGTTGTGGAGAAACCAGCACTTGGGAAGGTAATGCATTTCGTCCATTCTGCTCAGAACGTTGCAAGGTGATTGATCTCGGTGCTTGGGCCAGTGATGAATATAAATTACCGACGCAAGATGCACCGCAAGCAGACCTCAAACGCCATGAAGATGATTATGAAGATTAATCATCTTCTGCTTTGCCGCTAAGCCCAGATTCGGTGCATGACCTTGAGCCAGTTGTTCCAGCAAATTTTCTCAATGAGTTCAGCAGAATAATGACGCTGTTGCATGGCGGCAATGAGCTGGGGCAAACCCGTCACATCCTGCAGTTCGCTACTGATCAAGGCACCATCAAAATCTGAACCCAGACCGATATGGTCTTCCCCAAGACGATCCATCATATATTCCAGATGATCGAGAATGAGTGTAAGTGGTGTGTCCGCATTGCGCTGTCCGTCAGCGCGTAAAAAGGCCACATCAAAATTGACCCCGACCATGCCCCCAGTCTCAGCAATTGCCTTGAGTTGTGGATCAGTGAGATTACGCGCTTGGGGACATAAAGCGTGTGCATTGGAATGGGTGGCGATAATCGGTTGCTGCAAAATTTCCGCCGTGTTCCAAAATGCTCGTTCGTTCATATGCGATACATCCACCAGCATTTTCTTGTCAGCACAGCGTTTAACCAATGCTTTGCCTTGAGGAGTCAGGCCTGCACCTGTGTCAGGCGAATGCGGGAAACGCGCATTTAAGCCATGGCCAAATCGGCTGACCCTGTTCCAGAGAGGACCCACACTCCGTAGGCCAGCCTGATAAAAAATATCGAGTAAGTCTGGATTATCCTGTAGGGCTTCTGCCCCTTCCATATGCAGCACTACCGCCAGCTGACCTTGAGCCCGACAATCCTGTATCTGTTGCACTGAGGTACATAGTCGAATCTGCTCGGAAGCTTGCACCATCTGCTGTGCCAGCTCGAGTTGCGCCAGACAAATCTGCTCAATTTGCGGTTGGGTAAAATCATCCGCATGGTGATCAAATAATTTATCAGGATGATGCTGTTTCACATATGCAAATGGCGGAAGAAAAATCGCAAACATGCCACCTGCAAAGCCAGCTTGCTGGCAGCGCTTTAAATCCAGTTGTCCAGACAACTGTTCATGGATAAAAGCCTGTACAGAGTCCGCCTGATTGCTGAGCCACAAACGTGTCAGCAGATCATTATGTCCATCGAAAACTGCAACATTGTGATGATTCAGGCCAAGCATCATGAGGAAGATTCACCCGTAATGCTTTGCACAGGAATTTTTTGCTGAAGCGCCAAACGTTTCGAATTTTTGCTATTGCGAAATACCAGTTGTTCAAGAGATGCAGCCTGCTCACTCTCGCTACGCGCCTGTTCAATCAGATAGTGATACTCAGATTTACCACACACCGGATCGGCATTGGCCGCATCACCGGTCAGCATATAAGCCTGACAACGGCAGCCGCCAAAGTCGCGCTGTTTGTCTGGGCAACTTCGGCAACTTTCCGGCATCCATGCATCGCCACGAAAATGGTTAAAACCCGTGGATGTGTACCAGATCTCCGCTAAAGATTGGTCACGCACATTCGGAAATACAATCGGGAGCTGACGTGCTGCATGACAAGGCAATGCCGTGCCATCAGGCGTTACGGTAAAGAAGATTTTGCCCCAGCCATTCATGCAGGCTTTTGGTCGCTCCTCATAATAATCAGGCACTACAAAGATCAACTTACACGGATGATTCTGTTGACGCAGCTTTTCTCGATAGGCATTGGTTACCTGTTCGGCACGGGTCAACTGTTCCTGCGTCGGTAATAAGCCCTGACGGTTTAAAAAAGCCCAGCCATAAAACTGACAGATCGCCAGTTCAACCGTATCGGCATTCAGCTCCAGACACAGCTCAATAATCTGTTCAATCTGGTCGATATTATGCCGATGAATCACGAAATTCAGCACCATCGGATAGTCATATTGCTTGACCAGACGGCACATCTCATATTTCTGTTCAAAGGCATGTTTTGAGCCAGCCAAAGCATCATTCACCACAGGATCACTGGCTTGGAAACTGATCTGGATATGATCCAGACCAGCCTGTTTGAGTTGGGCAATACGTTGCTCGTTCAGACCCATACCCGAGGTAATTAAATTGGTATAAAAACCTTGCTGATGCGCATGCGCAACCAGTTGTTCCAGATCTTGCCGAACCAGTGGCTCACCGCCAGAAAAACCCAGTTGCACCGCGCCCATCTGCCGTGCCTGATCAAACACATCACACCATTGTTGCGTGCTCAGTTCATTTTTATGCTGGGCATAATCCAGCGGATTCGAACAATACGGGCATTGCAAGGGACAACGGTAGGTCAACTCTGCCAAAAGCCAGAGCGGTAAACCAACGCCTGCGGTCATCGCAAATCAATCCAGTATTGTTGCTGTGCAACCTGCATATAATCGACCACATCCTGCTCGATTTCTGCAATGTCACCAAACTGCTGTTTCAGCAGCCCCACAATGGCAGCCACACTTTGTTGTCCGTCGATGTGCTGTCCAATTGCTCCTGCACTGTCATTCAGCTTGATCATGCCTTCTGGATATAAGATCACGAAGGCATTTTGTGCAGGCTCAAACTGAAAGCGGTAACCTTGTCGCCAAGTCGGAATCAGGTTTAAATCAAATGCTGTATTACTCACGGAATAACCCCTTATGCCAGACTGGTTGTGTGGTCACGGTATGATACGGCGCCTGCTGATGCACATAGGCCAGAGTCAGTGCATCCAGAATACTCCATAGAATATCCAGCTTGAACTGCAGGATTTCCAGCATGCGCTGCTGCTGTTCATAGGTGGTAAACGAGTCAAGGGTAATACTCAAACCATGCTCCACATCACGACGTGCCTGACTTAAGCGCGAACGGAAATAGTCATAGCCCTGATCATCGATCCACGGATAATGCTGTGGCCATGAGTCAAGACGGGACTGGTGAATCTGTGGCGCAAACAGTTCGGTCAGGGAACTACTGGCAGCTTCACGCCATGTGGCACGGCGGGCAAAATTGACATAGGCATCTACGGCAAAACGTACGCCTGGCAGCACCAGCTCTTCTGAAATCACCTGTTCACGGGTCAGGCCAACCGCTTCGGCCAAACGTAACCATGCTTCGCGTCCACCGCCATCAGGATATTCGCCATCCTGATCCAGCATGCGCTGAATCCATTCCTGACGCACGCGCTGGTCTGGACAGTTGGCCATGATCGCGGCATCTTTCAGTGGAATATTGATTTGGTAATAATAACGGTTGGCCACCCAGGCCTGAATTTGTTGCTGGGTCGCTTTACCCTCATACATCATCACATGAAAAGGATGATAAATATGATAGTACTGTCCTTTATCCAGAATGGCCTGCTTAAACTGTTCAACACTTAATACATCAGTGGGCATCATTATTTACCTCAAAGTTCAATCTGCATGCCGTCAAAAGCCACTTCCACACCGTGGGCCTTGAGTTCAGCACATTGAGCCGAGTTTTCATCTAAAATCGGGTTGGTATTGTTGATATGAATCAGCACTTTTTTAGGACGGCTGAGCTGATTCAGATAAGACAATGAACCACCCTCGCCACTAATATATAAATGTCCCATCTCACGACCGGTTTTGCTGCCGACACCCGTCTGCTGCATCTCATCATCTGTCCACAGCGTACCATCAATCATGACACAATCTGAATCGCGCATGATCTGCATGACCTGCTCATCAATCTTGCCAAGTCCAGGGGCATAGAACAATTGTTTTTGCGTTTGATGGTCGCGAATGATCAGCGCAATATTGTCACCGTCATGCGGATCATGACGATGCGGAGAATACGGTGGTGCCGCACTTTGAATAATCAGTGGCATAAATTCCAGATGTTGAAAACCCGTAATCTTAAAGGCCTGTTTCGGATTGATTTGCTGATATTGCAGACCGCCATTCCAGTGCTTCAACATATTAAATACCGGGAAACCTGTGGTCAGGTCCTGATAGACCATCTCGGTACACCAAACCTTGATTGGACAGCCTTCACGTAACGTCAGCAGTCCGGTGGTGTGATCCAGCTGACTGTCCATCAGGATCACATCACGAATACCGGTATCACGCAACTTACGCGCTGGCTGAGCCGCCTTGAAATCAAATAATTGCTGGCGGATATCGGGCGAGGCATTCAGCAATACCCAATCGATGCCATTCTCGGAAACCGCGATTGAGGATTGAGTCCGCGCCTTGGCCTGTATGGTACCGTTACGTACGCCATGACAGTTTGGACAATTACAATTCCACTGCGGAAATCCCCCACCCGCAGCTGAACCTAGAACATGAATATACATAAGTTAATTTCTTGTTAGAAAAAGATAAGCCCTAGACATAACTAGGGCTTAGCTTGAATTTGAATCGGAATGATTAACGTACTTCAAAGTACATGGTCACTTCAAAACCAATACGTACATCGGTAAAAGCAGGTTTAGTCCATTGCATGACATCGTCTCCAATTGGTTTTCATCAGGTGAAATTAAGCAGTTAATTCAACATCAATAAAGCGTTTCACACTTGATTCTAAATAAAAATAATCACTTTGTAGACCTATCCCAACCAAGATATTGTTCGATAATTGTGAGTTTTGTCTAAATTTCAGTAATACACATTTGAAAGAAGCGACGCTGTTTTAACCTCATCTGCACCAAAGCCGATGCTTAATAAAAATTTACACATTTTAGATATATGACTTACATCACAGTAATTTACTTTTTCATGACCTTATGCAAATCTAGCTAGAACTGTAGGATTGAATAACAACACCAAACTACACATTAAAACCTATACATTGTTCTGATCCATTTTCGCACTTATTTGTTTGGAATCAGCTTGTTGAATAAAAAGATCTAAATTTACCAGGACGTAAAAATGAATAATGATATTCCTTATCAGCTCAAGCTCTTGGCGACACAGATTGATCCGAATCTGGATGCTCACTGGCAAAAGGCACTGATCACACTTTTTTCAGAACACGCGCCTGAACATTGTGAAAAAATTGCCCAGCAAGTGCTGCAACTCAAAAAAATTCACTGGAATCGTAAAGACAACAGCTTCTCCTATCTGGCCAAACATGACTTCGATGTGCTGAGCGAGAAAATTTATATTGCACCTATCAAAATTTTGGTGAAAAAAATTGCAGTTTCGCTAGAGAAACTAAAAAGCTATCAGCATGCTTATGAAATGGCAGATTATCTGGAAAATATTCTGGCCCAGATTCATGCCATTGAAACCGAAGACGACTTTGATCTGCAAGAGCAAAAGAAACTGATTCTAAAAGAGTTTATCTATGCAGCCGCCCAGATTATTCTGGCAAAAGAAAAGATCGACCTGCCGGATAATCAAAGGCATATTGATAGCGACATCATCAAAACCTTTATGACCGAAGTCTTTCTAAAACAACAGTTATTAAAATATTCTTTTAACCTGTTGCGTTCGCATCAACTCAGGGCAGAAAAACCGCATATCCTGAAATATTTTCTTTATAAACAACAAAAATCCAGACAACTGGATATCGTTAAAACCTCGAAATATATTTTTGCTTTGGCGCCCAGCAAGGATGGCATGCACAATACCTTTTCCATTCGCCGTTTCTTACAAGAAGAAAAATTTGAAGGCTGCGACAATATTTACGTCAATTCAGCCATTCTGCATTTGGATAAAATCGAAGACATCAGCCATCACCAACAATTTGAGTGGCAAATCAGCCGAATCATCACCATTGACAAGCCCGTTAACCAGTATGTTTCAGATATTGTCCGTAATATCGAACTCTATACCAGCAAAACACTGATCCCGTTCCTGCGCGAACCCTTGCAACCCAACGGCATATTTATGGAAAAGCTGGTGGAACAACGGCTGATTGATTTTGAGCAGAAGCTCAATAGCAATATCCTTGAACCCGTTGCCGAAGCACTGAAGCATTCCGTCCATCATCTGGATGAATGTAATTATCTCTATTTGGGTGTCAAACAAACGCTGGATGATCTGATCAGCCATTTTATCGAGTTCCAGTCACAACCTTCACTGATCTTTAATCAGCAGGTCAATCTGTTTATTGCCCGACTCAAATCATATGCCACCTTACTACAGAAACGGCATTCGGATGTTTTCACCGTCTTTTCTTATGAGGAATGGAAAAAACATCATGCCGAAGCGCTAGAGCCAACCAATATTCTCAAGGAGATTAGCCTGAGCTCCTTACAGGAATATAAAGATACTTTTTCGGAATTAAAAGAAAATCAATGCCAGCTCAAACAAAGTGCTTCGTTCCTGAGCAAGCTAATGAATAAACCCCAGAAAATAAAAGACAATATTCTCAAGCTAAAACAGAAAACGATACAAATTAAAAAAGATGCCCATCAGGAAATTATACGGATTCAGCGACGTTTTCCCGCCCTGATTGTTTACTTAGAGTCTGAGTCACTGATTTCAATTAACCACAAAGAACGCCATTACGCTTTTCCGACAGGAGAAAATGGCATTACCCGTTTGCCCATTCTGATCCAGATTCCAGAAGATAAAGCTTCTTTTGATTTGCAGAGTATCTGTAATAGCTTGAATTTTGATTTGAATCTGGCCAATCAGAAATGGCTAGAAACCATTTAGCCCGAAGAAAATTAGCTTGTGTATTACGATTTGCAATACACCAGCGAAAACATTCGATTAGCCTGCTTTACTGGCCACAAAAGGATTAAACTGCTTTTCATAACCAATGGTACTGATGGGGCCATGGCCTGAAATAAACTGGGTCTCATCCGGCAAGCTAAAGCATTCGCGCTGAATTGAATCCAGCAACTGCTGGTGATTGCCTTTTGGAAAATCGGTCCGGCCAATCGAGCCTTTAAACAACACGTCACCTGTCCACAACAAGCCATGTTTGGCGTTATAGAACATCACATGGCCTGGAGTATGGCCCGGGGCAAAACGCACTTCAAACTCATCATCGCCCAGCTTTAAGACTTCACCGCCTTCCAACCATTGATCCACCTTGACCGGCTGTGGAATTGGAAAGCCATAACGCGCTGAGACTTCCTGAATCATGTCCAGCCAGAACTGGTCTTCCTTATGCGGGCCAATCACCGGAATCTGCCATGTTTCAGCCAGTTCGCCGACTGCACCGGCATGATCAAGATGTCCGTGTGTCAACCACAGCGCTTTCACATTTAAATCCAAAGCTTCCACTTCTTTTTTCAGTACCGCCGCATCACCACCCGCATCAATCAAAATCGCTTCTTTACTTTCACTGTCCCACAAGATTGAGCAGTTTTGGGCAAATGCAGTAACGGGGACAATTTTGACTTGGAGCATAGCAACCTCTGGCGAAATAAAGCGTCGATTTAACGATGGGCTAAGGTATGGGTAAGTGCATCAAGATTAGCCTGAACCAGACCGGCAAGCAAATCTATATGGGCCTGATCCGCATTCAAGGCTGGAATATAGGCATAGTCGCCACCACCCGCATGCTGGAAAATTTCCTTGTTCTGCATGGCCAGCTCTTCTAAGGTTTCCAGACAATCTGCTGAAAAGGCTGGACTAATCACCTGTACCGATTGGACTTTTTGCTCACCCCATTGCTGTAACAATTGATCGGTATAAGGCTTGACCCATTCCTGCTTGCCGAAACGTGACTGGAAGCTGATCGCCCATTCATCCTCTTTCAGATGTAAGGCTTCTGCCACCAGACGTGCTGTGATTCGGCAGCGGTCAGCATAGGGATCACCTTTATCGGCATACGGTTGGGGAATCCCGTGAAAGGACATCAACAGTTTTTCAGCTTTGCCATGCTGTCCCTGATAGTGCAGCACGCTATCTGCCAATGCCTGAATAAATAAAGGATGTTGATAATAATCCTTGATTATAGTCAGGCCGGGTAAATGACGTTGCTGTGGAATCCATCTGGCAAAGGCATCATAGAGTGGTGCTGTCGAAGTTGCTGAATATTGCGGGAATAACGGCAATAAAATCACATGTTCTTGTGGGTCCTTTGCCAGTTGCGCCAGCACATCATGGATACTTGGTTGACCATAAGTCATGGCTGGTACAACCTTCAGATCAAACTGATGATTTTCTTCTTGCAGGCGCTGTTTAACCAGCAGGGTTTGTTCCAGCACAATTTCACGCATCGGTGAATCATTGGACCAGACCGAAGCATAGGCTTCAGCCACACGTTTTGGACGGAAGGTCAAAACAAAGAGATGTAGAATGATCCACCATAATAATTTGGGGATCTCAATCACACGGCTATCAGATAAAAACTGTTTCAGGAAACGTCGTACTGCTGGCACAGTGGCTGCATCGGGCGTGCCTAAATTGGCCAGAATCACAGTCACTTTTGGTTTTTGTGTCGCTAACATAGACCGCATCCGCTTTTTATTGAGTTCATACAATTACTTTAGCAGTTTTAGTCACGTTTTATAAATTGGATTAGTGCATGGTTTTAAATTGGAAAACCCGATTGCTATCCAGCATATTACTTTCCAGTAGTTTTTGTCCTTTTGCTGTGAGCTGCCACAACATGCGCTGTCGATCATCTCGCCCGGTTGGCATAATCCATTCGTTTTGACGCATTTGTAATTTGATTTCATGCAAGGCACGAATATTGACTTGGGCACGAGATACCGCATGCGCCCTTGGCATTTCCTGACGGGCGTCGTCCAGGCCTGTCTCATTCAGGTATTCATTGATGCGCTTGGAAAAATATTCTTCCGGGGTCGGAATCACAAAGGCTGAGCCGAGCACATTCAGCAATTGCGCCCAGGTCATCTTGCGATGGGGTTTGACTTCCTTGAAGTTACCATCCTGATAAGCATGCATACGGTATTCAAATGAATAGAGTTCATGCATGGAAACTTTAGGTACATTGGTCAGCGGGTCTGCTTCACGATTGCCCAGTTCAGTTTCCAGCTGTTTCACCTTGGCACGTAATGCGTCAATTTCATCACGCAATACCTGTGTGTTTTGTGGACGTACCCAACCCACCACCGGGTAACGCTCGAGCATCTGCGGCATACTGGAACGTACCGCCAGCTCCAGATCTCTTAAGGTACGATAACAAAACACCTGATCCACTTCATGTTGAAGCTGTTTTCTAAATTCTTTGAATTTTTCTTTCAGTTCTGGCTTGTGATCATGCAATTTAACATCACGCGACTCGGGGTCTTCATGCATAAATACAATCACAGGCTTTTGTTTGGTCATGGCATAAATATATTCCAGATGCATATAGCCCACACCTGAAACCGATTGCTCGCCATATTGGCTCCCCAGCAAAATCACCACATAATCACAATCGTCAATTTGCCGACGGGCAATCGAGGTACTGAGCGGGGTGCGCTGTTCCAGCCCCCATGACAGAAATCCCATTCCAACTAATGTTTGTGCCAGAACCGCTCGCTCTGGCTGCATTTCATTGCCAGAGGTAGAAATAAAGACTTGATAACGAGTATCTTGCATAGGCCAGGCCCCAATTCATTGATCAATAATATCAAGTATTTGTCTTGATTTTTATTAACAACTAACCCCAATAAATATATCAATATGGCTCGATTTAGTGATTTCCTATCTCAATCTCGGCCAGATTTTGAATCTTCCATGTTAATTGTTCTGGTATAAGGTGCTGAAGAACCGGTTGCAGTTCTCGCGCATTGTTACCACTGACATAACATTGAATACGGGTAATGTTATGACGCAATTTGTCACATAATAACCCATTTTTAATTAAAAGATAGGCAGTTTGTCGCGCAACTGCCTGTCCAGAATCAATTAATTTTAATTTTTCAGCAAAAACCTGACGAATCGCATCTTTCAGGAAAGGATAATGAGTACAGCCCAAGACCAGAAAGTCAGCCCCCTGTTCCACTACAGGTTGCAAAATCTGTTTTAGTACGTCGAGACAAGCCGGACTCATCTGCTGTCCAGCCTCAACAAATGGCACCAGTTCCAGACTGGTCACGGTCAACACTTTGACGCCCGCAGGCTGGGCAAAGTTTGCCATCACATCTTTAATTAGCTGTCCACGGAAGGTTGCAGGTGTCGCCAGCACAGCCACCACTTTGGATTGTGTTTGGATGACGGCGGGCTTCAATGCAGGCACCAGTCCCACGATCGGAAAGCGCTCTCCATAGTGATCACGTAAATAATCCAGACTAAAAGCAGAGGCAGTATTGCATGCCACCACGGCAATTTTACAGCCCTGACGGTAGAGCCATTCGATTGCCTGAGCCGTCAGTTGACGGATTTCCTGATCTGAACGTGCGCCATAGGGCACGTGCGCTGTATCGGCATAGTAAAGAATGCGTTCATTGGGTAAATGTCGGGCAATCTCTTGTGCCACCGATAATCCGCCAATACCTGAGTCAAAAACCCCTATGGGTGCATCAGCAGATGCATGTGGCATGGGATCAAGTAAAAGAGGCATGGATTGAACGGCTGTCATATTGCACATGGACACTGGTTTATTTACTCGTTTAAGCTTAAACCTCAGGTGCTCAAATGCAAGACCAAATCACCACTTTTTAGCGTCAAAACCGTTTCGCCCTGTACATTTTCAGACAAAGTCCCATAGTTGACGAGATGATAAAAACTCTGCCGCTGGATCAAGGCATTCATGCCAAAACGCACATGCACATACGGCCGTAACTCACCTGCAAATTCACGCATAAAAATCGGATGCTGCTCATCCACGATCACCACGTCCTGATTAGGTGTTATCAATTGCAGGTAGGTCTTGCCTTCAATTTCGACCTGATCCACCTGATTGATCAGTAATGGTTCATCTTCAACTTCGATTTCAATCTGTTCCACCGGGGTTTTGAGGTAGAATTTGCCGTCTTCTTTCCACAATACCCTACTGAACAGATCCAGCAGAGCCTGACGTTTGATCAATTGACCTTCGTGCCACCATTCGCCATTGGCTTTTATGCGTAAATCCATTTTGCCACAATGCTTTGGATGCCACTGCTCTAAAGGCGGAATTGACCTTTTGTGACTTTGCTGTACATCATTTAAGTATTGTGCAATGTTCATTAAGTTTTTATCATCAGAAAACATGACTTTTCCCTGATTTTCTAAAGAGTTTTGTGGAGAATCATTTTCATTTATCATAGTTTATGCCTTGCTGACGAGAAAATATGACCGCTCAGCCAATTGGCGAGATCAAGGTTTAAAACTATACTATCCCAAACGTTTGCAAGCACAATAGTATCATTTGTGTTTGGCAATTAAGAACACTCATGGCAGCGCCGAATCGCAATATTACGGTTGCCACCCTTAAAAATATGAGGAGTCCTACATGGAACACATCGAACGTGAAGCGATGGAGTTTGACGTAGTGATCGTAGGCGCAGGACCTGCTGGTTTATCTGCTGCGATTAAAATTCGTCAATTAGCGATTGAAAACAACCTACCTGACCTTTCTGTATGTGTTGTTGAAAAAGGCTCTGAAGTTGGTGCGCATATCCTTTCAGGTGCTGTACTTGAACCACGTGCCATCAATGAACTATTTCCAAACTGGAAAGAAGAAGGTGCGCCACTCAATGTTCCTGTAACGGGTGATGAAACCTACTTCTTATTGTCTGATACCAAAGCACAAAAAATGCCGTATTGGATGGTTCCAAAATCAATGCACAACGAAGGAAACTATGTGATTTCCCTCGGTAATGTCGTGCGCTGGTTAGGCCAGAAAGCAGAAGAGCTGGAAGTTTCAATTTTCCCTGGCTTTGCTGCATCCGAGATTCTGTACCATGAAGACGGTACCGTAAAAGGCATTCAAACAGGTGATATGGGCATTGGCAAAAATGGTGAGCCAACGCATAATTTCACGCCTGGTTATGAACTTCATGCCAAATACACCTTATTCGCTGAAGGCTGCCGCGGACATCTCGGTAAACGCCTGATCGCAAAATATAACCTTGATAAAGATGCTGATCCGCAACACTACGGTATCGGGATTAAAGAACTCTGGGATATCGACCCTGCTAAACATAAGCCAGGCTTGGTCATGCACGGTGCGGGCTGGCCATTGTCTGAAACCGGTTCATCGGGTGGCTGGTGGTTATACCACGCTGAAAACAACCAAGTCACTCTGGGCATGATCGTGGATTTATCCTATGAAAATCCGCACATGTATCCATTCATGGAAATGCAACGCTGGAAAACCCACCCAACCATCAAGCAATTCCTTGAAGGCGGCAAACGTATCTCTTACGGTGCACGTGCTGTTGTAAAAGGTGGCTTTAATGCTTTACCTAAACTCACTTTCCCAGGCGGTTGCTTGATTGGTGATGATGCCGGTTTCTTGAACTTCTCAAAAATCAAAGGCTCACACACTGCAATGAAGTCAGGTATGTTGTGTGGTGAAGCAGTATTCGAAGCCATTGCTGCGGGTGTTGCCAAAGGTGGCGATCTTGCGATTGCACGTGTGCTTGAAGGCGACGATCATTTCGACAAAGAGCTCACCTCTTATACCGATAAATATAACAATTCTTGGTTAAAAGAAGAGTTATATAACTCACGCAACTTTGGTCCTGCCATGCACAAGTTTGGTCAGTGGATTGGTGGCGCGTTTAACTTTATCGATCAAAACATCCTTAAAGTGCCATTCACCTTGCATGATCTTAAACAAGACTTTGCTGCACTGAAAACGGTAGATGCATCAACATTTAAGCCAAACTATCCAAAACCGGATGGCAAGCTTACCTTTGACCGTTTATCTTCAGTTTTCGTATCTAATACGGTACATGAGGAAAATCAGCCAGCCCATTTGAAATTGACTGATCCTTCAATTCCAGTGAACGTTAACTTACCAAAATGGGATGAGCCAGCGCAACGCTACTGCCCTGCGGGTGTTTACGAAATCATGGAAAATGATGACGGCTCTAAACGCTTCCAGATCAACGCAGCCAACTGTGTTCACTGTAAGACCTGTGATATTAAAGATCCATCACAGAACATTACTTGGGTAACGCCGGAAGGCGGCGGTGGTCCGAACTATCCGAATATGTAATTCCTTGCGACCCACTAAGACGCTGTCTTGGTGGGTCTCACCTTGCGAAGCTTTAGTCGCTTCTCATATCCAAATATGTAATTCAAAAACAAAAAATCCGAGTTTAGACTCGGATTTTTTTTATATGCCATGCAATTTAAAAGTCAAAAATTAAACTTAGCCTTTCTGCACCAGATAGCGGTATTCAGTATTGCTGTTTTCATCCAGGTTTTCTTCTTTGAGCAATAACTCATGTCCAAGATGCATACAGAATTTTGGAATATCCCATGAGGTTGACGGGTCTGTGGCAAGCACTTCAACCACATCACCTGACTTGGCTTTGCGAATGGCTTGATGCAACATCATCACAGGTTCAGGGCAACGTAAACCTCGCGTATTGATTTGAACAGCGGGAAGTTTTGGTTGTTCAGACATCATAAAACTCAAATATTCGAATTTTCGCATTTTAGCATAAACTGTTCATATAAAAATCATCCGGCCTGTTTTGGAAAACTGTACGTTTTTTACATAGTATTGTTGATGCATATCCGCTTTATCTTCGGTATGATGAAAATCATCTAATTGATATAGAGAGTCTTTAGGAAAGATCATGGTCGAGGAATCCAGTCCGTCGTGGGGTATGCGTGGCTTAAGAAAATGGTTAGGTACCGCACCTGAAACCCGCGATGAATTACTCAAGTTAGTTCAAGACTCACGTCGCTTTTTAGAGCCAGATACTGTTGCCATGCTTGAGGGTGTTCTTGACCTGCCAGCAACAAAGATTCGAGAAGTCATGACACCGCGTACAGCGATCATCAGCTTGCAGGAAGACGATCAATTACTTGATATCCTGCATGTACTGATTGATTCTGCACATTCGCGCTTCCCGGTATTCTCAGCAGACCAAAGCGATAATGTGGTGGGCATCCTGTTAGCGAAAGACCTATTACCTTTTTTAACTGAGCGTAATGTCAAAGTTGATATTCGTTCACTGATGCGCCAACCTGTGTTTGTGCCTGAAAGTGCACGTTCAGATCAGGTGCTGCGTATGTTGAAAAATACGCAAACCCATATTGCCATCGTAATTGATGAATATGGCTCAACCTCTGGTCTCGTCACCCTTGAAGATATTCTTGAAGAGATTGTCGGCGAAATCGAAGATGAACATGATATTGCCGATGAAGAAGCGTTATATATCGTTCCAGATAATGACCCGACCACAGCAAATACGTGGATTGTGCAGGCACTTACACCAATCGAACATTTCAACACTATTTTAAATGCAGATTTTTCTGACGATGAAGTTGAAACTATGGGCGGTTTACTGCTACAAGAAATTGGTTTAGTGAGCGATTTACAAGGTCAAACCATTGAACTTGGCGATTGGCAATTTACCATTATTGAAGCAGATGCACGCACTATTCATCTGATTCGAGCTGTCCGTCAATGAGAACCTATTTTGAGAAGCTGTTAAATTCGTCTCAACCACAAAAACAGCTCCCTTTTATTTTTCCACTGTTGATTGCACTCATTTCGGGTGCAATCTTTAGTTTGGCGCTCGCCCCTTACTATTTCTGGTGGCTGGCAATTTTATCGCCTGCATTACTGTATGCCGTATTGCGCCAGCGGAGTCCCCGTCAGGCCTTTGCGCTCGGTTGGGCCTATGGCTTTGGTTTATGGTTTGTCGGTGCGTTCTGGCTCTATACCTCCATCCATACCTATGGCGATACCAATGCCTTTTTAAGCGTGTTGATGATTGCCTTTATGGCGGCGGCAATGGGCTTGTTTACGGCCTTTCAAACCTGGCTGTATCGTCGCTTTTTCCCTGAGACACCGCTTACGTTTGCACCACTATGGGTGCTGTTTGAGTGGGCCAAGACCTGGGTATTCACCGGTTTCCCGTGGTTATTCGCTGGTTATGCCTTTACTGAACGTCTATTAGATGGTTATGCACCACTGTTTGGTGTGTATGCAGTTTCTTTCGTGGTGATTGTACTGGCCTGTGCCCTGGTGGAGATTTTAAACCGTCGCTGGTTTTGGGCGGTGCCTTCCGCAGTTCTAGTTTTAGGTGCATGGGGTGCTGGATTGATTCAGTTCGTTCAACCCAAAGCCGCCAAGCCCCTGAGTGTGTCTTTAATTCAGGGCAATATTCCCCAAGACCTGAAATGGTTGACTGAATACCAGATCAAGACCTTAGAAATTTACGCCAACCTGACCCGTGCTGAATGGGGCCGTGACCTGATTGTCTGGCCAGAATCGTCCATTCCAATGTTCCAGACCGATATTCCGGAATTTCTGGATGCGATGGCTGCTCAAGCCAAGAAAACAGACAGTGCTTGGGTAACAGGCATTCCCTATTGGGATATGGCCAAGTCACAGCAGGTCGGTGAGCCACTGTATTACAACAGTATTATGGCCTCAGGTAGCGATTCGCATGGTCTGTATAAAAAGCAGCGTCTGGTACCGTTTGGCGAATATATTCCACTATCTGGCATGCTGAAATGGGTTCTGCCTGCAATGCAGAACGATGTCAGCATGAGCGGTTTTACTCGTGGTGAAGCCAATCAGAAACCCTTAGCCGTCAAAGGCCATGCATTGGCAGCCGCCATCTGCTATGAGGTGGCTTATCCCAACCTGACCCGCCGTAATGCATCGGATAGTGACTTTCTCATCACAGTATCCAATGATGCCTGGTTTACAGGCACTGCTGGACCTTGGCAACATTTACAAATGGTACAAATGCGCGCCAAAGAAAATGGCCGCTGGTTTATTCGTGCCACCAATACCGGTGTGACAGCATTTATCGACCAGAATGGTCATATTGTGAAACAGGCACCCATGGATGAGGAAGCTGTGCTTCGAGGTGAACTGCCTGCCATGCAGGGACAAACCTTGTATAACCGTTTAAGTGATTATCCAATCCTGATTTTCTCAGTGCTGTTATTAATCGTTGGCTGGATTTACCGTCCACGTAAAGTCGATATTTCCTTTAAATCACGTCGATAAATCACAACAACTTTGTGCCCAGAGGAACCTCAAACTCTGGGACGCAAAGCGCCACCTCTCCTTCTGCATTATGAAAACCTGTGACCAGACATTCTGATTGAATCGGACCAATCTGTTTCTTCGGAAAGTTCACCACAGCCACTACCAGTTTTCCAATCAACTCTTCAGGCTGATAAAGTTTGGTAATTTGTGCACTGGATTTCCGGATGCCTAATTCCTCACCAAAATCGACCTGTAAGATATAGGCGGGTTTTCGTGCCTGTTTAAATACCTCAGCCTGTATAATCCGGCCGACCCGTAATTCAACTTTAGTAAAATCATTCCATTCAATTTGTTGCATCTAGTTATTCTCTGCGGTTTTCCAAGTCATATGGAATATAGAGGATCTCTATTTTTAAATAAAGATGCTTATTTTTACTCTCCATTCTAACCCTGCCTGTTTAATGAATTTTACTCTTTATAAAGCCGTATAGGTTTAGGTCAATTAATGTGCCAACATCTCTTCAACAATGCTTAGAACTATTTAATCAGGCATTCGCGTTGGTCGCTTTAGGAAGTAAAAAATAGGAAATTTCAAAAAGTTTTCTTTTGGTTTTGAACAGATTCCAAATTATTATGCCGTAGTTGTTTTAGCTTTGTTTCTATCGGTCAGCATAACCTTGAGGGCTTGTGTATGAATACGATACGTCGCCTGGGATTAGAATAATTTTCGCTGATATCTGGTTTTATTTCTGGGGAATTTTCTGGCTGATTGCTTTTCCTGTTCTGCTGCTGGTCTTACCCATCCTACGCAAAATTAGCTTTTTGTTTGTTTAGGCTGGCTAAGTTCAGACAATAAAAAAAGTAGATTTTAAATCTACTTTTTTAACGCTTCAGTTTTAAATGATTTAAAAGCTGATCGAGAATTGCAGGCTTAAATAGGCCACCAGACTGGATAAAAATAGCATCGGAATATAACGATAAGCCTTAAATAAAAATTGCTCATATTTAGAAATCAGGTCAGCCCGATGCCAGAGCGTGGTTTTCAAGGCACTTAAAAAGCACAGCACTAACCATGCACTGAACACGCTTAATGCAAAGAAACCAATCATAATCTGGCTACTGCCCTCAGTGGCTTGCCATAAGGTCAACGCACCTTCACTCATCGGCAATAACGCTAAAATGAGCAATACAGATTTAAGCATTGCCCAATGAAACTGATTCAGTTCATCCAACATAAAAAATGCTTTCATCTGATTTCTCACACTTGTGTTCAAAGGTCTGATTTATTATGCAAAGCTTTGATCTAAAGAAACAGTCTATTTTGCTGCATAATTTCTTTTTCTTGTAACTATTAAATATGGGAATAATTCTTATTATAACTCTCACATATTAAATATTTTATTCTATACTTATTTATCAACAACTTATAAATTAATTATTAATTAAGAAACATTATCACTTCACTCTCGATTTAATAACTCAAAAGTGAAGTGATATTTTTATCTAACGATTAAGGCTGATAATAAATATCGGCATCGTTGCCTTCGCCACCTTCTTTACCATCCGCACCAAACGAATATAAATCAAATGGACGACCTTCACGACCTGGAATCACATACTGTAAATCATTTTCCCAGCTATCTTTTGGATAACCACCTTTTACATAACCACCGGGTAACCAGTTTTTCGCTGTGGCTGGCTGGTTCACCAACGCATCTAAACCGCCATCTTGCATGGATGGGTAACGGCCATTATCTAACTTATATTGATCCAGCGCACCCGCAACACCTTTTAAGGTAATGCTGGTGGTATCGACTTTGGCTTTTTCACCACGACCCATCACGTTCGGAACGATCAGTGCAGCCAGAACACCTAAAATTACAATAACAACCATCACCTCAATGAGGGTAAATCCTGAGGCACGATTCATTCGAGCAATGCTCGAACATGCCGCAAGACGAGAAGCTATGCTTTGAGTGCAAGGATTCAAGCTTTGTTCAACATTGTGCTTATTCATTGAATTATTCATATTCATCTCTTTCATGTCACTCATCAGATCATATTGTTCATATTAATAATTGGCAACATTACCGCAATCACAATCACCAATACAATTGCTGCCATAAAAATCAGCATCAAGGGTTCAAGCAAGGCTAGTAACGTAGAAATAAAGGTGGTCACCTCACGGTCCTGCATGGTCGATGCACGATCCAACATACGATCCAGTTCACCAGAAGCTTCTCCACTTCGGATCATTTGTACCATCATCGGCGGGAAATAACCGCAACGTTCCAGTTGTGTTGCCAAATTCCCTCCTTCTGTTACACGTTCCATCGCCACTTCAATGGCATCACGAATTACCCAGTTATTACTGACTTCGGCGCCAATACGTAAGGCTTCCACTAAAGGCACACCTGAGCGGGTTAAAATGGATAAGGTACTGGCAAAACGTGCCGCATTTATACCACGCGAAAGTTTACCAAATAGTGGCAATCTGAGCGTTAATCGGTCAAATGCATAATGTCCTGCCGTCGTTCTTAAAAACCGGGTAAATAAAATAATGAATACGACGGCAAGAATGAGCATGCCAATCCAGGTATGCCGGATAAAGGCACTGGCCTTCATCAAGGCAACCGTAATCCAGGGCAAAGCTTCTTTACTTTGTTCAAAGGTCTTGACGATTTCAGGCACCACATAGGTCATCAAGCCCATCACAATGCCGAAAGACATCAACATCAGTACGATCGGATAAATCATCGCACCCTGAACTTTCTTCTGCATGGCAAAACGGTTTTCAGTGTAATCCGATAACTGATCCAGAATCAGATCCAGGTGGCCTGAACGTTCGCCTGCCGCCACTGTTGCAATGTATAGTTCAGGAAAGCGTCCTGACTGCTGCATCGCTTTTGCCAGTGAATGTCCTTCCAGAACTTTGGAACGTACCGCAATCAGTAGATTGCGGACATGCGCTTTTTCACTTTGTTTACTGACGGCACGCAGGGCTTCTTCCAGCGGAATCCCAGCCGCGACCAACACTGAGAGTTGACGCGTCATCAAGGCTAAATCATAAGCGCTAAAGCTTTTTTTAAACCATGAACGCTGTTGCTGTTTGTCTTTTTGCTCGACCGCATCGACCGCGATCGGGGTCCAGGCTTTATCGCGTAACTGTTGGCGAATCTGGCGTGCGGAATCCCCTTCCAGCACACCTTTTTGTTGCTTTCCAGAGGCATCAAGAGCAGTAAATTGATAAGCAGGCATGGTTCTGTTCTAATTGTCCCAAAATAGTCGTTGTTAAGTGCATCCGTGTATGGCCTGAGGAACGTGGTTCCACATGAAATTCATCGACATAACGCATAGCACTTTAGCATAATTCTATGAGATGCCGTCATGCCTTATTTAAGTTGTTTTAAGCGATCATACAACTTAAAAAGCTAAAAATATCAATATACACTTTATATGAATGAAGCCGATATGCCGACCCAAAATTCTAGCCCTGTTGTTTACCGTATTCGCGTTGCCATACCAGTGTATCTGTATGATACCTTTGATTATACGGTTAGCGCAGCGCAATACGCTCAGGCACAGGTTGGCGCGCGTGTTGCGATTTCATTTGGGCGGCAAAACCTGGTCGGGATCATCACTGAAAAAGTCAATCCAGACGAAGTCTTTACCGGTCAGTTCAAACTTAAAGCCATTACGGAATTACTCGATCAGGAAGCGATTTTAGACCAACAAGTTTTAACTTTGTTGACATGGTCAGCCCAATATTATCAATTTCCGATTGGCGAGGTCATGCAAAGTGCCTTACCCACTTTACTCAGACAAGGTCGTGCCTTAGATATCCTGTTTCATCTATGGAAAATCACACCCCATGATGACCCAGCCTCATTATTAAAACGTTCGCAAAAACAATATGACGCCTATCAGGTGTTAAAACTGCATCCGCATGGCACCACTGAAAATGTCTTAAACCTGAGCGGGGTGGAAACCTCGACCCTGAAAGCACTGGAAAAGAAAGGCTTGGTTGAGTGCGGTCTGGAGCCGCATGATTTTACCCCGACACCGGTGCAACTGGCGCAAGTTCCCTTAACACCGAATGAAGACCAGAAAAAAGCCATTCAACATATTCTCAAGGCACAACATCATTATCAGGCTTTTTTACTCGATGGTTTGACGGGCAGCGGCAAAACTGAAGTTTATCTGCAAGTGATGCATGAGGTATTAAAACAAGGCAAGCAGGTACTGGTGCTGGTGCCAGAAATTGGCCTCACCCCGCAAACCGTTTCACGTTTTAAGTCACGCTTTCATTGTGATATTGCCTTACTGCATTCAGGGCTGAATGACTCAAAACGGTTACAGGCATGGCAACATGCACAAACTGGCAAAGCCTCGATCATAATTGGGACACGCTCTGCAATTTATACTCCATTGCCCAATCTGGGGCTGATCATCCTGGATGAAGAACATGACCTCTCGTATAAGCAGCAAGAAGGCTTCCGTTATCATACCCGTGATGTTGCTTTATATCGCGGACATTTGCAGAACTGTCCGGTGATACTTGGCTCTGCGACGCCAAGTATCGATAGTTATCATCTGGTTGAGTCTGGAAAGCTGGAACTGCTTGAACTGAATCAACGTGCAGGCGTGGCGGTTTTACCGAAAATGCATGTGGTGGATTTAAAGATTGCAAAAAAGCAGCATGGTCTCAGCCAGACCTTGATTCAGCAAATCAAGCAGACCTTAGAGCGCAAAGAACAAGTCCTGATCTTTTTAAACCGACGCGGTTATGCGCCGATCCTGATGTGTGAAAGCTGTGGCTGGCAAGCCAACTGTCCACATTGTGATGCCCACTTTACCCTGCATTCACAACCTTACCATTATTTGCATTGTCATCATTGCGGAACCATCAACCGTTTGCCAGATCATTGTCCTGCATGCCAGAAACAGAGTTTGAAAACCATTGGAGCAGGAACGGCAAAGCTTGAGGAACATTTACAGGAACTGTTCCCGCACAATGAGGTAATTCGGGTTGACCGCGACAGTACCAGCCGGGTCGGTAGCTGGCAGAAAATTTATGACCGGATCCAGCAAAACAAGCCGAGTATCTTGCTGGGCACGCAAATGCTGGCGAAAGGCCATCATTTCCCGCATGTGACGCTGGTTGCGATTCTGGATATTGATGCAGGCCTGCTCAGTGTCGATCCACGTGCGCCTGAACGGACTGCACAATTGATTGTGCAAGTGGCCGGGCGTGCTGGACGTGGTGAGCATAAAGGCAGTGTCTATTTACAAAGCTTACGCCCTGATCATCCAATGCTAACCACGCTGATTGAGCATGATTATCGTACCGTTGCCAAACAAATGCTGGCTGATCGCAAAATTGCCCTGCTACCACCTTATCGTTATACGGTACTGGTTCGGGTGGAATCGAAAGATCGCGACTATAGCCAACACTTTCTGGCCGAGATTGCCCAGCAACTTAGAACAATGGCTGGCGAGCTGGTCGATATCTGGGGCCCAATCCCTGCACCGATGGAGCGTAAAGCAGGCCGTTATCGTGCGCACATGGTGATTTTATCTACCGATCGGGCAAAACTGCACTTTTATTTGCGTCAATGGTGGCAACAAGTGGTACATTTACCACGACAGCATCAACTCAGGCTTTCCATTGATGTTGATCCACAAGAGTTTAGTTAAGATACTTTAGACATACGTTATAAAAGACACGTCACAGGATTGGTCTTTTTAAGCTTTACTCATTTGGGTTCGTCTAAACAGAATAGAAAAATTGAGGCATTCGATGTCCTTACTGCTCCCCATTATTTTTTTACTGGCTGCGACTTTAATTTTTGTGCCCTTGGCCAAGCGCTACATGGGCACGACAGTTTTAGGTTATCTCATCGCAGGGCTTGTACTCGGTACACATGTTTCTGGGCTGATTGCAGATCCTCAACTGATCCAGTCACTGCTCAATCTTGGCATGATGGCGGTCATGCTGTTTCTAGGTCTAAGCTTTCGACCTGTACAACTGTGGCTGGAACGTAAAACTATCCTTAAAAGTACGGGACTACAACTTGCAGTCACCATCCCGCTTTTAGTCGGTGCAGCTTTCCTGCTGTTTCACCAGTTGCAGAGCAGTCTCATTCTTGGCTTTGCACTGGCACTCTCCGCAGTGACTTTAGCGCAGCAACTGCTACAGAACAAACAGCAACTGCATAGCCCGTTGGGGCAAGCCTGTTTGGCAACACTGCAATTTCAGATTTTTATTACCGTGATTCTGATTGCGCTGTTTCCTTTACTGGAAGATACTGCATCGACAAGACATGGGATTGCTTATTTTGCAGCGATCATTGCCACGATTTCAGGCCTGTTTCTCGCCAGTCGCTATCTGGTACGTCCAGCCTTCCGCTTTTTAGCACAAAAAAACAGTATCCAACTTATCCCTGTGCTGAGTGCCTTGATCATTGTCTCGGTCATTCTGATTATGGATATTTTGAATATTCATGTCTTGATTGCTGCATTTTTAGCAGGCTTATTACTGGCAGAAACCGAATTTAAAGCTGAAGTTGAACGTATTCTTGCACCTTTTAAAGATGCGGCCATCGGGTTGTTTTTTCTGGCGATGGGTTTAGGCCTTTCATTAGAACCTTTAATTCAAACTCCTTTACTGATCCTGGGTTCAATCTTTGGACTGATCCTGATCAAGGCGGGTGTGATTGCAGCCATCCGTTATTATCAACAACGTCATGCCCGACTCAGTACCCTGTTTGCCATCACCTTGGCGCAAAGTGGTGAACTGAGCTTTATCTTGCTCAAACTGGCAGAAAGTGAAGATCTGCTCAGCAAGGCCTTATTACAGCCTGCCTTGCTCATCGTCTTCGGCTCGATGTTATTGACGCCGCTGCTGTACTGGCTATTTGATACAGAAATTTTGCCACGGTTGCAGAAAAAAGTACTTGTTGCACCTGAAGATGTACCACAACATCCGATTCTGATTGTCGGTTTTGGACGCTTTGGACAAGTGGTTGCTCGCGCTTTACATGCACAGGGCAAACACTTTAGCGTGATTGACAGCAACCAGCCGGATGCTGATTTTATTGAACAATATGGACACCGGTTTTTTGATGCTGATGTGACCCAGGTTGAGAACTTACGTGCTGCCGGAATCGAATATTGCAAACTCCTGATCCTCGCCATTGATGATGTTGAAGACAGTATGAATCTGGCACGTTATCTGCGCTTAAATCATCCGGACCTGACCCTGTTTGTGCGGGCACGCGACCGTCATCATGCGCATTTGCTCAATGCTTTAGGCATTCAATATATCTGGCGTGAAACCTATGCCGCTTCACTGGAGATGGCCCAACAGGCGTTGCTTGAAACTGGGCTGTCAAATCTTGATGCACAAACCCAGATAGAGCGTTTTAAGCAACAGGATGAACTGCTGCTGATCCAGCAACATTGGGTACAGGAACAGCAAGAGGTTATTGAATATTATCCGAGTGCAATTGCAGAACTTGAGTATTTATTTGAAAACACAAAAACTTTGCAGACTGATCGCATGCGCAGTGATCAAAACACACAAAGTGATGCAAATTCACTCAATGAAACATCTTGAGTTTTAGCAAACTGACACCATTATTGACTGCATACATGCACCTTTTTATAAAGCCCTCAGTGCTTTTCAAAGCAGCGCATTGCTTTGTTTTTCCCTGTGCGGGATACTGGAGAAAAATATGTCTGATTTACGCCAACGCTTTTTTATTGAGGACTGCCCTGTTCGCGGTGAAGTGGTGCATCTGGAAGAAGCATTACAAACCATTTTGGCGCAACGCGAATATATGCCTGCAGTACAAAGCCTGTTGGGCGAAATGTTAAGCGCAACTGCATTACTTGCCAGCACACTGAAAATCCGTGGTCGTATTAGCTTACAGATTCAGGCAAGCGGTACCTTTAAATGGGCCATGGCTGAATGTAACCATTTGGGTGAAGTCCGTGCCTTGGCTGATTATGAAGAAGACCCGAGATTTGTCGAAGGCCATGATAGCCGTACGGTACTGGCAGCATTAACCAATCCTGTTCTGTTCATTAATATTGAACCTGAACACGGCGAACGCTATCAAGGGATCGTACCGCTTGATCAACCGACCCTGGCCGGCTGTTTGACGCAATATTACGATTTATCGGCGCAGATTCCGACACATATTGTCTTGGCGACCAACAGCAAACGTTCAGGTGGTTTACTGATTCAATTACTTCCTCGTAATGATGAAGAAGAACAAAAAATGGTGGACGAAGACCTGTGGCCTCGTCTGACCATGCTCACTGAAACCTTGAAGCCAGAAGAGCTGACCGATCTTTCAGCCAATGAAATCCTCTATCGTTTGTATAACGAAGAAGAAGTGCGTTTGCCTGAAGTTGAACAGTTAAAGTTTGGTTGCACCTGCTCTAAAGAGCGTTGTGCCAATGCATTGATCCAGATTGGTGTAGATGCAGTACACGAAACTTTAGAAGCGCAAAACCCGATCCAGATGGATTGCCAGTTCTGTAATACACGCTATGAATTTACAGCAGAAGAAGCTTTGGCTTTATTCGGTGAACATTTAAGTTAATTTACCCAATGTTCAAAAATAAAAAGAGACGGGCTTCCGTCTTTTTTTATTTTGTATTAAGGTCTACCCGATAAAACAATTTTCAAATCTCCCAATAATATCGACCTTATGATTAAGCTATGAATTACTTCGAATATTTGCTGTTTATTGTGAGTGTGGTGGTCCTCATTGCCACGCCTGGCCCTGTGATGATTCTGGTGGCCAGTGCCGGACTCAAAGGCGGTTATAAAAAAGCTTTACAGACCATCTTTGGAACCAACTTTGCCTCTTTAATCCTGATTTTTATTTCAGTGCTGATTCTCAAAGGCTTTCTCAGCATTGATGAAAATTACCTGAAAGCCATTCGGGTGTTAGGTTGCCTTTACATTGCCTATCTCGGTTATAGCATTATTAAAGAAGTCATTCAGGCGCCGCATCCTACTGCGATTCAAACCGTATCGGCACAAAATGGCGGTTTTAACAAAGGCTTTCTGGTCGGCATCTCCAATCCCAAAGATATTATTTTCTTTTCGGCATTTTTCCCGCAGTTTATTTCAATTTCACCCAATATCAATTTTAGTCTCAGTCTGTTGACGGTGACCTGGATTATTCTGGATTTCCTGACCTTATCTTTGGTGTATCTGTTCTTCCGTCGCTTATCACAAAGCAGTGTTTATCCAAAAATCCTCGGCTTATGCGGTGCCTTGCTGGTCTTGATTGCACTGTATGGTCTGATCGAAACCTTTATCTAGACGTTCAACCAAACCAAATAAAATTATTTACACGCTCTTTTCTGATTCAAACAGAACAAGTCTTATACAATCGAATCCATTGAAATCTCTTGGATTCGTTTCATAATGAAAGAAACACAACATTATTATATTTAAAGATCATGGCAAAAAATTATTATGAAGAGCTAGGTGTTTCCAGAGATGCCTCAGCAGATGAAATCAAAAAAGCCTATCGAAAACTGGCGCGTAAATATCATCCTGACATTAGTAAAGAAGCGGATGCGGAAGCCAAAATGCAGGCGATTAATGTCGCCTATGACACCTTGAGCGATAGCAGCAAAAAAGCTGAATATGATCAAATGCTGGATCATCCACAAGGTTTTTCCAACTTTGGTCAAAGTAACCAAAGCGGTTTCGATGGTGCGCAGTTCTATCGCCAGAGTTCAGGAGAAGGAGCAGATTTTAGTGGTTTTGAAGACCTGTTTGGTCGTTTCGGTTCAGGCTTTGGCGGCGGGCAACAACGTTCTCAACGCCAACAGCGTAGCTATCGTGGTGAAGATCAACATGCCAGTATTCAGGTCGATCTAGAGATTGCCTATCACGGATCAACCCAGCAAATCACGCTACAAATTCCGACTTATAACGTCTATGGTGAGCCTGAGGTTCAACGTAAAACCTTGGAAGTTAAAATTCCAAAAGGCATGAAGGAAGGTCAGCAAATCCGTCTCAATGGTCAAGGCCAGAGTGGCATCAATGGCGGTGCAAATGGCGATCTTTATATCGAAATTCAGTATAAGGATACTGACCGGATTCGGGTCGAAGGCGCTGACGTCTATCAAACCATTGATGTCAGTCCTTGGGAAGCGGGTTTGGGACAAGGCATCGAGGTCAATACCCCTGCTGGACAGCTCAAGGTCAACTTGCCGAAAAACGCCAAGAACGGACAGCAATTACGTTTAAAAGAGAAAGGCATTCCCAACAAGACTGCGGGACATCTGTACCTGATTATCAATATTGTTTTACCGCCAGCGCACAGTGAGCAAGAGCAACAGGCTTATCAACAATTTGCCGATGCCTTTGCTGAATTTAAACCTCGTGCCTCATAAGGAGTAAGATCATGACAACGATTCAATACAAAGAAATTCAATATGACGGTCACTGCCAAGTTGAAATCATTGATGAACAATTGGCACTTGATCTTGAACACTTTGCCGAAGCATGTGGTCAAAGTACCGACTGGGTCCTCAAGCTGATCGATTATGATATTTTGCAAATCTCTGTTGACCCACAAAGCTATCAGTTTATTGGTGAAGATGTCAGCCGTGCCAGACGTGCCTATCGCCTGCAACGCGACTTTGATGCAAGCCTGTCAGCTGTAGCCGTGATGCTGGATTTAATCGATGAAGTGCAACAGCTACGTAAACAGCTCAAACATTTTCATTAAAGGATTTAGTATGACCAAGTTCAAACTATTTTAACTTGGTCATTTTCTCCACTTCTTTCAGCGTTTGCTTAATCGGTTCGTAGTCCAGAAACCATAACAAATTCAGATTACGCTGCTTATGCTGCTGTGCCAGCAAATCAATTACACTCCGCTCACCGCGCCCAACCAGATGCTGACGATAGAAATAATAGAGCAGCAACACGGTACTCATGAGCATCACGCCCAGCATGATCCAGAACCCGACAGGTGATTTCAGCCCGGGAATAAACTCGAAGTTCATCCCATAGATACCTGTTAATAAGGTCAATGGCGCAAAAATGGCGGTGATAATGGCTAATATGCGCATGTTTTCATTGGTCTGGTTGGCAATCGCAGAAAAGTGCAAATCGATAGCCGACTGAATCGCATTACGCAAGCGTAAGGTATGTTTCTGTACCCGCTCGACATGGCTCATCAGATCATTCAAACGTACCAGCAAGATATCTTGTGCCTTATGCTTATGCTCACCTACGACATGATGATAATTATCCACCAGCTCATCTCTAAACTCCTGCAAGGTTTCAATCTGTTCCTCACATAAATTTTCGATTTGCTGGAATGCCATGTCTTCATGAAATAACTGATGCCATTGCTTAAAACGACGATTGCCCTGTAACAATTGCTGTTGCCAATATTCCACCCGACGGGTGAGCGGAGTCCGTAGATTCAGATAACCATCAATCATGCTATTCAGTAAACGCAAGCAGAGATCTGCGGGTGTGGCAGGTAATTTACGTGGTTTATTCTGCTCGGCGATCGGACGTCCCATTATCGTCTGAATACGCTGAATATAACTCTCTACTGCCTGATTCCCCTGCTCTCTGACACTGACCAAAATCGTAGGGGTCAAGATAAAACTCATCGGTGTGGTGGCAAGTCCAAATACGCTCTCATGGGATTCCAGCACATTCTCGCTTTCAAGAATCTGGTCATCTGGACTAATGAGTTTACGGAACACCAGCAGGTCATATTCTTCTACCGTATCAAAAGCACAAGGATGCTCGATATTGAGTAAGTCGCGCATATGAAATTCGTTCAAGACCAATCCCGTATGCCGACAAATATCACTTTGCCAGGTCTCGGTATGATTGACCAGATCCTGTCTTAAACTATCGACCCACAAAAATTCCAGCGCATGTTCTGCTTGTTGTTCTGTACTAATAAAAATTGTATTTTCGCTGTTATGACGATAAAAATAATAAAGCTGCATAGGACAAGATGAATTTGGATAGCTATTGAAATGCTGCCATGAAGCGTCATAAAAAGCTATCGCTATTCAAACAACCGCTTTGCTATGCCATAAAAAAAGCCTCATAAGGAGGCTTTTTTAACAAATCAAAGATTATGCATCTTCTTTAACGATACCGTGTTTTAACGCCAAATCAAGTTGTTCTTTATCTAATGCTTTATCCCATTTCGCAACCACGATCGTTGCACATGCATTTCCGACCAGGTTGGTTAATGCACGACATTCAGACATGAAACGGTCAATCCCTAAAATCAGTGCCATCCCTGCGACTGGAATTGCAGGTACGACTGAAAGTGTCGCTGCCAAGGTAATGAAGCCTGCACCAGTGATCCCTGCTGCACCTTTAGAGCTCAACATCGCCACCAATAGAATCGTAATCTGCTGAGTCAGCGTCAATTCGATATTACAGGCCTGCGCGATAAACAAGGCTGCCAAGGTCATGTAAATATTGGTACCATCCAGATTAAATGAATAACCTGTCGGAATCACCAGACCGACCACTGATTTCTCACAGCCTGCCTTTTCCATTTTCGCCATCAATGAAGGTAATGCGGCTTCAGATGAACTGGTTCCGAGTACCAACCAGAGTTCATCTTTAATATAACGGATCAGATCAATAATCGAGAAACCGTTATAGCGTGCAACAGCGCCCAGAATGACGATCACAAACAGTAATGCGGTAATATAGAAGGTCGCGATCAGCAACATCAGGTTACCAATCGAGCTAATGCCGTACGCACCAATGGTAAATGCCATGGCACCAAATGCACCAATCGGCGCGAACTTCATCAACATTCCCACTAAAGTAAAAACAGGATTAGTCAGTTGTTGAAGAAAGTCTGTAACTGGACGACCTAAATCGCCTGATTTTGCCAATGCCAAACCAAATAATACGGCAACAAATAGCACTTGAAGAATCTGTCCCGATACGAACGGGCTGACCAAGGTATCCGGAATAATATTCATTAAGAAGCCGGTGATTGAAGACTCATGTGCTTTGGCTGCATATTCGTCAACTTTGGTGCTGTGTAAGGTACTTGGATCAATATTTAAACCATGACCTGGTTCAATCACATTTCCGACAATCAGACCAACAATCAAAGCTAAGGTTGAAAAGGTCAGGAAGTAAATCATTGCCTTCCCGGTCACCCGTCCAACACTTCCAATGTTTTTCATGCCCGCGATCCCTGTGACAACGGTCAGGAAAATCACCGGGGCAATAATCATTTTCACCATTTTAATGAAGGCTTCGCCCAGCGGCTTCAAGCTTTCACCAAACTCAGGAAAGAAATGACCGAGTAGTATCCCCACTACAATTGCGAAGATCACTTGTACATAGAGAATTTGATAGAACTTTGGTTTCTTGGGAGGTTGTTGGTCATCTTGACCTGCGGCTACATGATCGACAAGCATGTGCAATATTCCTTCATATTGAGATGAACAAATAGACTTCCGACTGTCTATCTAAAACCACATAAATACGGCAGGCACGGAAATTTGGGGAATTCTACGTTAGTTGTAGGGCTCACATTTAAAATATTAGACTAATGTCTAATATAAAAGCCACTTATGTTCATAATTTCTACAGCTTATGCCCAAAATGTTTAAAAATTATGTCCTGAATAATCATCCAGTTAATAAAAAAAGCGCATTGTGTAAACAATGCGCTTTTTAAGTCGAAAGACCGGGCTAGCTTATGCTTGCTCGATATCTTTCATTGTCAACTTGATACGACCACGGTTGTCGACATCAGCAACCTGTACTTTTACTTCCTGACCTTCTTTCAATACGTCAGTCACATTCGCAATACGCTCATTCGAGATTTGCGAAATGTGAAGCAAGCCATCAGTACCTGGCATGATATTAACGAACGCACCAAACTCAACGATACGGATGACTTTACCATCGTAGATTTTACCTGGTTCAACTTCTGCAGTAATCGCCTGGATTTTTGCAATTGCAGCTTTCGCAGCCGCTTTGGTTTCACCAAATACGCGTACGGTACCATTGTCTTCGATATCAATCGCAGCTTTGGTTTCTTCAGTGATTTGACGGATGGTTGCACCACCTTTACCAATCACATCACGGATCTTGTCTGGATTGATGTTAATGACTTCAAATGTTGGTGCATTGGCACTGATTTCTGCACGTGCACGTGAAATCACTTTATTCATTTCATTAAGGATGTGCATACGACCTGCAAATGCCTGGTTTAATGCAACTTCCATGATTTCTTCAGTGATACCTTCGATCTTGATATCCATTTGAAGTGCAGTAATACCGTTTGCAGAACCGGCAACTTTAAAGTCCATATCACCTAAGTGATCTTCATCACCCAAGATGTCAGAAAGAACTGCAAAACGCTCGCCTTCTTTCACCAAGCCCATTGCAATACCTGCAACTGGTGCTTTAAGCGGAACACCTGCGTCCATAAGTGATAATGAAGCACCACATACAGAAGCCATTGAAGATGAACCGTTAGATTCAGTGATGTCAGAAACGATACGAATCACGTACGGGAAGCGGTCAGCTGCCGGAAGAACGGCTTGAACACCACGACGCGCTAAACGGCCATGACCGATTTCACGGCGCTTAGGACCAGATTCACGACCGGTTTCACCGACAGAATATGCTGGGAAGTTATAGTGCAACATGAAGTTGTCAGTTTTGGTACCCGCAAGGGTATCTACCATCAACGCATCACGCGTGTTACCCAAAGTGGTTGTAACCAACGCCTGAGTTTCACCACGTGTAAATAATGCAGAACCGTGTGCACGGTCTAATACGCCTACTTGTACGTCGATACCACGAACAGTTTTGGTATCACGACCATCAATACGTGGCTTACCTGACAAGATGTTGTCACGTACGGTACGGTATTTAAGGTCTTCAAACAATTCATTAACTTCGTCAGCAATACCCGTTTCATCATTTTCAGGAACGAACTGAGCAACTGCTTCTGCATAAAGTGCATCAAGTGCCGCATAACGGTCTTGTTTGACTGCAATGGTATATGCTTCAGAAATCTTCGCTTCGAAAGCTGCTTTTAATTGCTCAAGAAGCACTTCGTTTTTGCTTGGAGCAACCCAAGTTGATTCAACTGCGCCCGCAGCAGCAGCAAATTCTTTGATCGCTTGAATTGCGATTTGCATTTCGTCATGACCGAACAGAACAGCACCGAGCATCTGGTCTTCTGAAAGCTCTTTCGCTTCAGACTCAACCATCAATACTGCAGATTCAGTACCCGCAACCACAAGGTCAAGGTCAGATTGTGCAAGTTGTTCAAAGTTCGGGTTAAGAACGTATTCACCGTTGATTAAACCAACACGCGCACCGCCGATTGGACCACGGAATGGGGTACCGGCAATTGACAATGCAGCAGAAGTACCGAGCATTGCAGCAATATCGGCATCCATGGTTTTGTCAGAAGAAACAACAGTTGCTGTAACTTGAATTTCGTTGAAGTAACCTTCCGGGAACAACGGACGGATTGGACGGTCGATCAGACGTGAAATCAACGTTTCAGCTTCTGAGGCACGGCCTTCACGCTTACCGTAACCACCCGGGATACGACCAGCAGCATATTGTTTTTCTTGGTAGTTAACAGTTAGCGGGAAAAAGTCTTGACCCGCTTTTGCTTTAGGTTGGGCAACCACTGCAACCAGAACAGTTACACCACCCATGGTCACTAACACTGTATTGGCTTGACGTGCAACACGACCCGTTTCTAAAACAACCTGATGTTGACCGAATTGGAATTCTTTACGAATGATATTAAACATTGACATGTATTATATTTTCCTAGTTTTATTCTAGTGAGACCCCTAAGGTTTGGCATTCAGACCACCACTAGCGTGTGGATAAATGACAAAGCTTAGAAGCCATCGCACTAGATCAAAATTTTTAAATAAATTTAAACACAAAGAAGGAGCGAACAAGCGCCCCTTCTAAACTCACCTAACGGAAATTAGGTGAAACTCTCTTTTCAGCGATAAGGCATTGCAACATGCGAAATAGCGAAAACAAAGTAAAATCGAATTAACGACGTAAACCTAATGCGCCGATCAAAGCAACATAACGACCGTGATCTTTACCGTTTAAGTAGTCAAGTAATTTACGACGTTGGTTTACCATACGGATCAAACCACGACGGCTGTGATGGTCGTGTTTGTGTTCTTTAAAGTGACCTTGCAAATCGTTGATTTGCGCAGACAATAAAGCAACTTGTACTTCAGGTGAACCAGTGTCGTTTTCAGCACGAGCAAATTTAGCGATGATCTCTGCGCGATCTGCGTTAGTTAAAGCCATTCGATTTCTCCGAGATGCTTAAAAAATAAAATGATATTGATCAGTTGGAACCAACTGACTGCCGTGCATCACTACAGCAAGGCGCTATTTTAAGTGATCTATCGCTATATTGCAAAATTGTTTTATGTTCGCCGGCATTTCGGCAGCTGACAGCATTGTACAAAATAGGCACACTAGCCTTGCTCTGTTTAGATTGATGGCAGACAAAAAAGAAAATGAAAAATTGCGAGGGATGCGTGAAAATTTTATCGACCAATACCTGCTACGTGCCAGATGACCTTAATCAGGTAATTCGCAGCAAAGATGAAGTGTCAGCGGACTTGGGTGGCATGACCGAAAGACAGCTTCAAAAAATCTGGAACAGTGTTGAATCTTTATATAAAACGGGGAATTATCCACTCATCACCTTATGTTTACGCCGTCAGGGACAGATTCTACTTAATCGTAGCATTGGTTATGCGCAAGGCAACTCCGCTGAGGGCTTGGCAGCAGATGCCAAGATTGCCACACCCGATACGCCTGTCTGTCTGTTTTCTGCCTCGAAAATGGTGACGGCAATGTTAATTCATATGCTGGATGAGCGTGGCGAGCTGAATTTGCTTGACCCGATTAGCTATTACATTCCTGAATATGGCGTCAATGGCAAACGCCGCGCCACCATTTTCCATTTACTTTCCCATCGTGGCGGCATTCCACGTATTGATCAGGAAGTTACGCCAGAACTGCTATTTAACCAGCAAGACATCTTAAAGCTGCTGTATGCTGCAAAACCGGTTTCCCCTTCGGGTACCCACCTTGCCTATCATGCTGTCACTGCCGGTTATATTCTGGGTGAAATTGTTCAGCGGGTCACAGGGCAAAGTGTTCGTGAGTTCCTCGCCGAGCATATCGAAAAACCGATGGGGCTGGACTATTTCAACTACGGCCTAAAACCTGAATATCGTGACGATGTTGCCCTCAACTATGCCACCGGGATTCATCCGAGTCTGGGCACCGACTACTATCTTAATCACGTATTAGGCGGTGGTCTGCAACTGGCGGTGGATGTCACCAATGATCGTCGCTTTATGGACACCATTTGTCCTGCGGGCAACATCTATACCAGTGCTGAACAGGCGGGCCGTTTCTTTGAAATGCTGCTGAGTGGTGGTGAGTACCAAGGTAAACAGATCATGAGTGCCAAAACCGTATTCCGTTCCACCTTGCCGACTTCGGGAGTCAGTCTGGATCGAACCCTGCTAGCACCGATGCGCTATGCACTGGGGCCAATGCTGGGTAGTAATCCAATCGGCTTATTTGGGCCAATGACAGGACAGGCCTTCGGTCATATCGGTTTCTCCAATATTTTATGTTGGGCGGACCCTGAACGTGACATTAGCGTATCGTTGCTTACCACCGGTAAATCAGTCGTAGGGACACATCTGCCTGCACTGGCAAAAACGCTATACCAGATCTCTAGCAATTGCCCGAAAATTCCGAAAAACCAGCGCCGGTCGCTATTTGCGACAGATCGTACTGAGGCGGATCTGGTTTAACTTTTAAATTAAACAGATCAAAACAAAAAAGCCCAAGTTTCAACTTGGGCTTTTGCGCTGAGATTTTATTATTATCATTTTGCTTTGTTTTTATTATTAACTCTTCTTCTCCTTTCACATTCATACCCTCTGAATGTTTTATCCACATCATGTTCTTACTTATTCTCTGTTATCGCATGTGTGTTGTTTCTATACTGACTATTCTGTCAGAATCAATTGTGGAGAAAAATAGCATTTTTCTTATCTCTGTGTAAGAAAAAACGTACAAGTCTGTATAACATTTAACTTAATAATAACAAAAAATTGTTCTACAACAGAATTCTCATTTCTTGTTTTTATCAGACTAAATTAAACCTGCATAAAGTGACAAAAACATGAATGTTCACGTTTTGAATCATAGGACGGCCAGATCTGAAGGTTGATAAATATGTCGTGCCTGAATAGCGAAAATAAAAAAGCCCTGTAGTCTCTCCCAAAACTACAAGGCTTAGCGGCTGTAAGTTTCCTCTCTTATCACTTACTTCACTGTAAGTTCGCTGTCATCACGACGTTATTATTATATTTTTGCGATTTACCTCGCTTTCCATGCCAGGCTCTTTGTGGGTACATAATCTCAAAAAGCACTCATTTGCTCTAGCGACAATATCTCGAATTCTTGTAAGCTTTTACTTACAAACGCTTATATTTTGAAGTAAAAGTTCACAATATGAGCAAATTGATCTTTTGCACTAAACCACTACGGCGTACTGTGCGGGTGGTAAGCGCTTGTAACAGAGCCTTCGGGTCAGCCAGAATACTGACTACTTTTTTGGCCCGGGTCACTGCGGTATAGATCAACTCCTGACTCAGTAATTTCTCCGCACCGGCATCCAGTACAATCGCGGTATGGGTAAATTCGGAGCCTTGCGATTTATGAATGGTCAAGGCAAAAGCAGTCTGCATATTACGCGGTAAGCGATGAGCCGCGATCCACTTATTCAGGCTAGGAAAAAAGACTTCAAATTGTTGTGGCTGGGATCTGTGTTTAAAGCAAATCCCGATATCGCCATTGGAAATACCAAGCTGGTAATCATTATAGCTCATCATTACTGGACGCCCGATATACCAGTCCCCTACAGCAATCTGTCTGAGTTGCTGGTTTAGCCATTGTTCGGCATGACGATTTAACTGTTCAAGCCCCAATTGCCCGTGCCGGATCGCGGTTAAAATCCGATAATCATCAAAGCGCTGTATTACCTGTTGAATATATTGCTCGGGTTCGTCTGCCTTTATATACAGCTTTAGCGCATCTATATAGCCTTGAAAGCCATACATCAGTTTCTGCTGGGCACTGCTAATATCAGTCTCATGCTGTTCGGGTAGATATTCCAGTTGAATCAGGTCAGACATGTCTTTAGACAATGCAACGGGTTGCAAGGCGGTTGCAGCGACGATCTGGCGTTCCAGATTTTCCAATACAGCATCCACATCGGTCTGATGTTGCTGGGCCTGAATAAATCTTGCCAGTTGTCCAATCTTGGCCTCCCCGGAGAAACGGCGACTGGTTTGCAGTTGCACCCGATTCTCGGCCAATGCAGCGACTTGCTGTAAATCTGCCAAGACAGAACCCACATCCACCGAAGCCAGCTGATTGGCATCTCCCAATAAAATGAGACGGCAATGATCAGGCACGGCTTCAAACAAAGCAGTCGCCAGATTTAAATCCAGCATGGAGGCTTCATCGACCACAATCACATCATAGGGTAAAGGCTGTTTCTGGTTAAAACGTGGAATCTGCCGATTGCCCATGCCCACTAATCGATGCAAGGTCTGGGTATTTTGATGACGTAATTCATCGCTAATCAGCCCCGATGCTAACAGTTTCGGATCATTAAACGAGTTCTGTAAGGCTTCCTGCATGCGTTGGGCAGCCTTCCCCGTTGGTGCCGCCATGGCAATACGAATATCAGGAATCATCTGGTTCAGGGCGGCAATAATACGTGCCAGAGTATAGGTTTTACCTGTCCCCGGACCGCCGGTAATAATACTCAAACCTTGTTGCAACACCATTTTCAAGGCATTCTGCTGATGTTCATCACTGAGCAGGTCATGATAATCCGCCGCCTGAAGGGTTTGAATCGTTTGTCGCTTTAATCGACAAATCTGTTCCGCGAGGCGTTGCTCTAGTTGCCAATATCGGTATAATGCCAAGCCCTGCTGATCATAGACGCACGGCGCCACCTGACTGGTAGCAGCCTCACTCGAAACAGCAAGGTCACCAAGCACTTCAAGCTGTAGTGGATCGACTTCAATACAACTGTCGCCTTGCAAACTGGCTTCAACCAGTTGTTGTAATATTTGCGCGGCCCCAACTGATTGGGCAGATTGAGAAAAAGTTGCCTGTGTCAGGTACTGACTCCACATATTCAACCAGGTGATTTGCTCAGACTGATCATCCACATGCTTTTCCACAGAGTTATCCTCAAACTTACCCACACGCTTGTCCACAAGGTTATAAACAGTCTTATCCACAAGTTAAGCTTTTGTTTAGTTTAAATTCACACATTTTATCTACACCATTTTTCCAGCTTTATCCTCAGAGAAATATCCAAGAATGGCGTCTAAACGCAAGATAAATTCGTCTTCAGGTTTCCAGTACAGACAACCCTGTTGTGCTTGCCCATTCATGCCCCGTAAATACAAGTAAGATGCACCACCCAAATGCTGCTCAATGCTGTAATTCTGCAACTTCACTCCGAGATAGCGATGCAACGCCACCAGATATAAAGCCGCTTGTAGCCAGTAGCTGGAAAGCGACATACTTTCTGCGATCTGCTCATGTTGATAATCGGCTTGGGCCGTGCCTAAATAATTACTTTTATAATCGGCGATATGGTAGCGCTGACCGTCAAAGTAAACCAGATCGATGGAACCATTCAGATAGCGGGCAGACCGGGCCTCAAGCAGTTCGGGCATGTGGATGCCGTACTCTTCAAACAGTTGCTGTACACGCTGCATGGCCAGTACCCGATCCGACAATGCCAGATAGAAAGGACATTCCGACAGATATTGTCCCGCAAGCAGTTGCTTTAATTGAAAGCCCTGATAGAGGGGCGTCACCACCACATCCTGCAACCAGTCAGCGATCCATTCATACAGTTGCTGTTCTGGCTGCGTCTGCTCCGGAAACTGCTGCTGATACTGTTCAAGCAATTCGACCCATAAACTTTGATAAGTATTTTTAAAACGGCGGCGAATTTCCTCAATCCACGTTTCCGGACGTTGAAAATCAATCTGCTCGAAGATTTCATGCAGAAAGTTGCCGGCCAGCGTGCCTTTCGGAAAATACTGTTTAATCCATGCAATCGGTTGAGAGCTCGCTAAGGCTTGGCTAGTGGCAAGATGCAGTTCATCTTCTGCCTGTTCAAAGTCGGCATCGGTATTCGCCAAGCGATCAACACGATTGGCCTTATGTTTGAGATGCTGTGCCAGATAACTAAAACTGGTCTTGCCACGTGCGTAAAAGCGTTGCTCCGGTAAGGGCTGGGCAGCAAGCGGGAACTTCTGTTTGCCTTGCTGCTGGTAGGTGGCATAAGGCCGTTCCAGTACCAAAGCCTCATCTGCGCAGCAAGGATGCTGGAAAGCATCGCCTTGGTTCTTCCAGAATGCCAGTCCGGAAAATCTGTTTTTATCGCCTTTCTCAGGTTCAAATACCGCATAGACCCGATGGCTGGCACGGGTCAGCGCCACATACCATAAGCGGTTTTGCTCAGCCAGCGCGCGTTGCTGATGCTGATCTAGTTCAGCCTGCTGCAGAAAGTTTTTATCGGCGACTGCAACCACCCGTTGTGTGCGGACCTGTCCAGTTTCCGGATGCTGAATCTCGGCAGTGGAAAAGTTTAAACTTTTCTGCATTTCCGAAAAGGCTTTATTGGCACCGAGCAGAAACACGATTTTATATTCCAGCCCCTTGGACTGGTGAATCGTCATCAACTGCACACCGGCTTCACTGGACAGTTTATGTTCGAGCTCCCATTCACGGTCACTGGGTGAATGTAGTTGCTTGAGATACCAGTGATACAGGTTCTGTATGCCTTGCACATGTTCGCTGTGCTGACTCAGAATATCGGTGAGATGGCGTAAATTGACCACCGCACGCTCATTGTCCTTACTTTGCGTTGCCACCAGTTGCTGCCAGATACCAAACTGGTTGAGACAACGTTGCCATGCCGCCAGAAAACCCTGATTGAGCCACATTTCCCGTATTTCATCCAGCTGCTGGATATAGTTACTCAAGCCTGCTGCGCTCTGTTCCAGCGCCAATAATCTGCTTAAGTCAAAACCGAATAAACGACTGAGTAAGGCACGTTTCAATTTAGCTTCATCATAAGGATGAAGAATGGCAGTCAACAATGCCCCGACATCTTGTGCAATGGCTGAATCAAACACACTGCGTTTGGAAGGACGATTGACACGAATGCCCAAACGCTCCAGTACGTATTGCACTTCATCCAGCTGGCGATGGCTACGGGAAAGGACCGCAATATCATCTTCGCAAATGGCTTTAGGATGTTCATCCTCCAAATATAATTCTGCGGCATGGGCCTGATTGAGCAGGGTCTGTATTTTCCAGGCCACTTGGGTCGCCTGCTCATTGCCATCCTGTAGCTGTAACCAGCGTAATGGTGCAGGATTGATCTGGTTATTTTCAATCAGGGCAGGATGTGGACGTGACCCTGCCTGAATCGGGTCATAAAGCACCTGCTCACCAAAATCAGTCTGCCGCTGGAACAGCACATCCACCACTTCTACCAGTTCTTTTACTGAACGATGGTTATGAATTAGTTTATAGACGCAGCCCTGCTTCGCCATAATATCCTGATGGGCATTCAGGAAAGTCAGCATATCCCCACCACGGAAACCATAAATCGCCTGTTTACGATCTCCCACCATGATCATACAGCCCTTCTGATAGCGCTGCGGATGTCGCCAGATACTGGCCAGCATATCATCCTGATCCTGATTGGTATCCTGAAACTCATCCACCAGAATTAACGGATAACGGGCCTGTACAAATACCGCGAAATGTTGTCCCTGCTCGCCTTTTAAAGCTTCAGACAAGGTTTTAATTTGCTGGGAAAATGTGGTTTCACCCTTTTGCTGTAAAACCTGAGGCAACCTTTTTCTGACTTCAATACACAGATAGGCCTTTAGATACACCTGCAACTGCTCAAATTGCTGCTGTGTCTGTTGTAGGGCCTGACAGAGTGTCTGTAGCTGTACGATCGCAGGATGCTGGTAAAAACCATCACTAATGTCTGCAGGACATTTCTTAAAAATTTTCTGGCTGTCGAGCTTGTCTAAAAACTTGAATATAGCATCGCGATCAGCCTCAAAATAAGTATCAAACACCTGTAGCGGTGATGCTTGTTTCAAGGCATTTAATAGGGCTGGACAATGCACGGTAAACAGCTTGTTGAAAGCATGATTACGGAAAGAGCTGCCATTGATATGCGCATAATGCACACCGTCTAGATCGAAATAATCCGCAAGCGCCTCCAGTTGAATATGTTCAGCTTGCTGTTGCCACTGCTGCAGTTGGGCCAGCTCAATCTCGGGCATGGCCGGCAACTTGAACTGAGCCGAACTAAAATTCAGGGAGCTTTCGACCATGGATACAAAATGATCCACACTCTTCAGACCGCCTACACTATAAAGTGCATCAATCACCTGTTGCGGTTGAGCTTGAATCCACTCACGCAACACATCATGAATCAATTGACGGGTATAGCTTTTTGCATCATCGGTAATCTGCGCCGCTTCGATCTTGCCACTTTCAAAAGCAAACTCTCTGAGCAGCTTCTGGCTAAAGCTGTCCAGCGTCCCGACAAACAGTTCATCCAGCTGGTCAATCACCAGTTTCAAGCGTTCACAGGCATAGGCAATACGCGGTGCAAAAGTCTGCAATACCTGCTGTTTAAGCGGGTCTGACTCTTGTGCAGCCAAAACTTGGATATCCTGCTCCAGCACCGTCCGCAGTGGTTCCAGATACTGTTGCATCTCGACCAGACGTAAACGGATACGGCTTTTTAGCTCGGCAGCCGCTGCACGGGTAAAGGTGGTGGCAATCACCTGATTCGGCAAATATTTTTCTAAGAAAATTCGTACCATTAAACTGGACAAGGTATAGGTTTTGCCTGTTCCCGCCGAAGCTTCAATCAGGTGCAGGCCTTCGAACTGAATATCACGAATCGGTTGAAAAGACACAGGATAGCGCGCGTTCATGCCTTACTCCACTCGTAAAAATTCAAACACTGGCTGATACAGCCTATAGGAATAGTGATCACAAGCATATTGTAATAATGCTGCAGCATCCTGTTCCTGCAAAATAAACTGCCAGTCCCGATGTAACTTGCAGGCTTCATTCTGGCTCATATCAAAGCCGGAAAAGTCGCCAGTATCATTCCAGTCTTTCAGTAGCTGCTTTTGACTGTCCTCGACTAAAATCTGTTTCGCATCCAGCTCAAACCATTCATGCTGTTTGCCTTTTTCCAGTGGCTTTAACATCAAGGCTGCAGGTAGCACCACAGGCTGTTGCTGGGCATGCTGCCATAGTTCCAGCCAGTCTTGCAGATAAGTACGTGCTTGCTGAGAACTTAAGCCTTCACAAATCACGGTCTGATCACTAAACACCACAATACGGCGTTTTTCAGCGGCAGTCTCGTGATCCAGTACCGTTAGCCACAACAGGTATTCCAGCCAGACTTTGGCAAGACGCTTGGCTCGGGCACTGGAGGCATCCAGACTAATCCAGTCCTGACCGATCTGTTTCGGGGTGGTACACCCGATCTGTAAATGTTTGGATACACGCCAAACGCGCTGGGTCGTTACAGTGGGCGCTGCGGCATGTTGCTGCAAGCGCTCCAGTAAACGCTGTTGTTCCAGACAGCTTTGCTGCCAGGCACTTTGCTGGACTTTGCCGACAGGTAACTGATCCTGTAATAGCTGAGGTGAAGAATTGTGCTCCTGCTGTTGCAGGAAATGGCGAATGGCATATTTCCCTAAACCATCCAGCAATAATGGCTCGCTTTGATCAACGAGTTCTGTTGCACTCAGGTTTTCTACACCCAAAGTTTTTAAGTACAAACGCGCAGGAAAGGTCACATCCTGAATCCATTGCTGGCCATCCAGAATCAGCATCTCATGATTCTCAACCGGATAAGCCGTATTGACCCAAGCTGCCCGGTCACCTTTGTCCTGTTGAATCTGTGCAGCAACCTTAAACCACTGATCCTGAAAACGCCTATGCCGCTGTTCTGCCATAAAACCTAATGGATCAAAGGGTTGTAAGCGATGAATATGGTACAAGGGATAAAGCTGTGTCGGGAGCTGCAAGGCTGCAAATTCCTTAGACAAATCCGCCACCATCGCAGAATCGCCCTTGTTTAAAGTTGGGCTGAGAGAAATTTCACCCAATAAAGACTCTCCCTCGGAGAGAGATTTAGAAAGGGGTGGCTTTATAATCAGTGCCAAATGCTCACGGAAATGCTGTAACACACTGGATGGCTCCCGCACTTCCCCATCACTCACATCAAAGCCATTATAGAACAGCCATAATTGTTCCTGTGCCAGCAACACCGCATCTAAAAAGGCACCCTGATCATCTTCCAGACGGGAACGGTCCCCCAATTGCTGACGTAATGCATCCATCAGGTCAAAGGGAATATGACTATCACGGTTTGGAAACTTTCCGGTATCCAGATTCAGCATCACAATCAGCCGATAAGGAATCGGACGAATCTGACCGATCTGGCTAAAGGTAATTTGTCCGGTAGGTTCAACCTGCGCTGACTGGCTCTCCAGCGTGCGTTGAATTTCTTCAATAATATAAGGCAAAGGCAAAGAAATCTGACGTAACTGGCTTTCCATTTCTTCATAATAACTGGCCAGCGTCAGCATACGCTCCTGCTTCTGGATAATCTCACGTACCGCCTTTAAAGCAACAATATCGGCCTGCTCAAATTCCTGAACATCTGCTTTCAGGCGTTTGAGCCAGGTGACTACCGGCAAGCGCTGCCCCTGCTCATGCGCCACCAGCCAGTGACGTCGCAGCGACAAATCCTGATAAATCTGAATCAGGATGCCAATCAGCTCAAAATCACCCGGCTGGACCAGTGCATAGCTTAAAGTTTGTTGCACCATTACATGAGCAGGTACGGCAATACCTAAAGCCAGACGGTCTAAAGCAAATTTAAAGCTATAACGGTAGTCCTGATCATCGGCACTTAAACTATGCTTGAGATGTTCTTCATCCAGACCGCGTTTAAAACCGGCTTCATTTAATAAGCTCAGGATACGTTGGGCCTGATGATAATCTAGTCCATAACGCTGTTGGGTTGCCGACAGGTTCAGCCAGTCCGCAAAATCATCTTGGGTCATTCGGGTTTGCGTCAGTTGCAAACGTCCCAAGACTGCCCGCCAGGCATTGAGTGCATCCAGCTGCGCCACACCCGCAATCTTAACCGGTAAAAACACATCATGATCATTGGGCACGGAAGGAAACACACTACGAATCAAAGGCTCAAGCTCGGTCAGATTCGGGGTCAGAACCAGAATATCACTTGGACGGCGCGGCGTCGTATCTGCTTGTGACAACCAATGTAGCAGTTGCTCCTTTAACACTTCGAGTTGTCTTAAGCTGGAATGACAGACATGAAACTGGATAGAATGATCTTCCGCCGCCAGCTCATATTGCTCAGGGGCAGGTTCAGCCAGATAGAAAATATCCGACTGGATTTTGCCCAGTAGCGTCTCTGGGAAATAATCCTCAAAGGCATCAATCCATTTGCCTTCCTCACCGGTTGCCAGTTGTGATAACAGGGAGAAGTGATCGCGTGCCTGCTTGCCTAAACGGGTCAGTAAGGGATGGCGAGATTCACGATTCAAGGCATTAAACCCTAAACTAAAGCGCTCAAAGAAAGCAGCAATTTCCGCATCGGTTGCCTTGGGATGCTTGGCAATAAACCGCTCTTTTACCCCGAGATCATAACGTTGTTTCCATAGCGGATCGACGCTATCCGCCCAATATTCCTGTGACGGGTTATAGTGCAAAATCACCACATCCAGATATTGACCTAAACGTCGTAAAAACTGCAGCTGGCTGGGTGGCAAATCCAGTACGGTAAAAACGATCACCTGATTCGGTAACTGTGCCAGCGCTTTTTCCCGGGTCTGCGCATGCGCTAAGGTCTGCCAGAAATCAGCATCAATCCCCTGCATTTCGATAAAGTCATCATGGAAATAGTTTTGCCATAACCAGCGCTGCCATGCTTCCAGTTGCTCGGTCTGGTTTAAGCTAAAGGCTGAGGTCTGTTGATCCGTCTTGGCAATCAGCTGTTCAATATCCAGTGCTTTATTCTGCCCCCAGGTGGAGAGCCAGTTACTTGAGCAACTGCATTCACTACGACAGCCTTTCTGACAATGACCACGATAAATCATGTAGTTATTAAACAGATGCGACACCTGTTCCGCTACCCAATACAGCATGCTCTGCTTTTTTAACTGTTTTTCTGTGCCATGCGGTAATTGGGCTGCGCTGTCATAAATGCGCTGCACAATCGAATAGAGAGGATGATCTGTGGCGAGATCGAGTTGATCAGCACGGATAAAGGGCTGTAAGGCTTGATGAATACGCCATTTTAAAATTAATCGTGGAATATTGGCCTTGCGCACCTGCTCTTTATTTTCAAGCACCTGCTGATAGGCATACCATTGGAAACCACGGATACGTTGATGAAACTGGTAATTGGCAGTCATGCCTTGCTGTTCCGCAATTTTCTGCGTCAGCCATTGTTGTTGTGCAGGACTCGGAACAATAAAATGCTGGGTTTTAAACACCTGAAAGGGGGAATCGCCGGGTTGGGTAATTGATGCCATCACACCTTGCAATAACACTTCAAGGCGTTGACTTTGAATAACATGAATACCCATGTATTAATATAACCTCATCAAAAAATGATCATTTTGTTGCACGAAACCGTCCATAATGCTCACTATACAACATTCAACTTCATATCATGAAGTCACGTTAAATACACAATCCAACAAAAAAATTGTTTTGAAATTCACCATTCAATCGTATTGAATGTACTATCAAGGGATAGACTTTAGGTATAACTTTATGAAAATTGAAAAAATTCCTGATTCGATTGACCCAAGCTTAAACTTGGAACAGATCCGTGACGAATGTTTAGAAATGGCTAAAAAGCGTGCATATTGGTCAGCAGGTGCAGCGATTGTACCGATTCCATTCTTTGATGTGGTAGTCGACCTGGGCATGCTGACCCAGATCATTCCGGATATTAATGCCCGCTTTGGTTTGGCACCCGAACATATCAGTGTGTATGACCCTCAAACCAAAAAAGTTCACTGGGATGAATTACGTAAACGCGGATTCGAGTTTTCAGGTTTTGTGGTGGCACGTACCGCGATGAAAAAGTCGTTTAATGGCTTTTTCACTAAAATTGCCACCAAACAGGTAACTAAATTTATTCCTTTGGGCGGCCAACTGGTTGCGGCCAGTCTGGGCTATTTCATGATGCGCAAAATCACTGAAGCACATGTGCAGGATTGCTATAACCTTGCCAAGCGGATTCAGCAGAAAAGCCGGACCACCATCGTAGCGTAAGTTCTATCGCAGCAGGTATCGGTTCGCATACCTGCTGTTTGATGAATGAAATTAAGTGCTTCAAAATAGAATTAAAAAATATTCCGAATCCGGCTTATTAGCTTTCATGTCTATTGCTCACCTAGATGTGCTTAGTTACATCAGGCCAACAGATCCATAAAAAAACACCACAATTACGTTAATATTCACTTAATTTTTTAAGCTTTCATAAAGATTGTATTTTTAATCTCCACATCTCGAAGATAATTAGATGATGGAGCGTCGTTGTGCAAACCAGCCAATCCCCCTCTCGTGTCCGTGCCATTTTTAATGTGACCAGCGGGAACTTCCTTGAACAATACGACTTCTTCCTGTTCGGTCTTTATGCCCAGGCCATCGGCGAGACATTCTTCCATTCCGACAGCAGTTATGCCGCACTGATGAAAACCTTTCTAGTGTTTGCGGTCAGCTTTCTGATGCGTCCGATTGGTGCACTGGTACTGGGTCCTTATGTAGACCGGATCGGCCGCCGTAAAGGCCTGATGGTGACCTTGAGCATTATGGCATTTGGCTCGTTAATCATTGCCTTTACCCCCAGCTATGCCAGTATCGGCTTTGCAGCCACTGTCCTGATTTTTGCCGGACGTCTTGCGCAAGGTTTTTCGGCTGGGGTAGAACTCGGTGGGGTCTCGGTGTATCTGTCCGAAATTGCCGAGCCGCATAACCGTGGTTTTATCACCAGCTGGCAATCTGCCAGTCAGCAAGTCGCGGTAATTTTTGCCGCCGTATTGGGTTATATCGTCAGTCTGGTCTTTACCAAGGCCCAGGTCGATGCTTGGGCATGGCGAATCCCCTTCTTTGTCGGCTGTGCCATCATTCCATTTATTTTCTGGCTACGGAAGTCACTGGCTGAAACAGAAGCCTTTGCCTCGCGTAAAGAGCATCCAAGTACCCGACAAATTCTAACTACCTTGGCAGCCAACTGGAAAATCGTGCTGGCTGGTGTGTGTATGGTTGCAACCACGACAACGATGTTCTACTTCATTACCGTCTATACCCCGACCTACGGTAAAGAGGTACTGCATTTGACCCGTACCGAAAGCTTGATCGCCACCATTATGGTTGGACTGAGCAACTTTATTTTATTACCGATTGGCGGACATCTTTCCGATAAATTTGGTCGAAAACCGCTTTTAATCACAACCACCTTGTTGATCTTTATCAGTGCTTATCCTTTACTCAGCTGGCTCACCCAGACCATTAGCCTGTCGCACATGCTGATGGTGTTATTGTGGTTCTCATTGCTGTACAGCTTCTACAATGGCGCACTGGTGGTTTCACTGGCTGAAATGATGCCAAGTTCAGTCCGCATTGCTGGTTTCTCGGTGGCTTATAGCTTTGCCACCTCGATTTTTGGCGGGCTTACGCCCATGATCGCCACCTATCTGGTACAGAGCTCAGGCAATAAGAGCATGCCTGCTTTCTGGCTGATGTTTGCCGCGATCACCAGTTTAATCGCGACACTGATCGTATTCCGCCAACATCGCAGCTATAGCGCCCAACTGGTAAATAACAATTAATTGAAGTTAGCTGAAAGGCGGATTAATCCGCCTTCAGTTGTTGCAAAATCGCCTTTAAAACCTGAATCCGCGCTGAATATTTATCATCCGTTGCAATCACATACCACGGTGCATAATCGGTATCGGTCCGTTCCAACATATCCGCCGCTGCCTTGAGATAATCATCCCATTTCTCACGGTTACGCCAGTCTTCTTCGGTGATCTTAAAACGTTTATGCGGTGTCTGTTCACGTGCCTTGAAGCGGAGCGCCTGCTCCTCTTTACTAATCGCTAGCCAGATTTTGACGATCACGGTCTGGCTATCCACCAGATTTTCTTCAAAACGGTTAATTTCGTTATAGGCACGCTGCCATTCTACTGTAGAGGCAAAACCTTCAATGCGTTCAACCAGTACCCGCCCATACCAGGTCCGGTCAAAAATGGTGATCTTGCCGCTATCATTCAATCTATTCCAGAAACGCCACAAATAAGGTCGGCGCAATTCATAACGTTCCGGCGCTGCAATGGTATGGATTTCATATTCTCTCGGATCGAGTTTTTTGACGATGCGTTTAATTGCTCCACCCTTACCTGCCGCATCCATACCTTCAAAGCAGATCACGACTTTACGTTCATCAAAACGTAGCTTTTCGGCCACTTTCTTGCTCAGTTTACGCAGTTCTGCTTTATAGTCCTGTTTTTCCAAGCTGGCTTGCGCTGGTTCCAGCAAGTGCTGGGGAATCTCGGCCTGTTGCCACTTCTGACTCACTTTGGTCTGGTGTTCAGGCAACTCCCGCAAGGTTTGCAGAAGATACTGGGCAAAACTTTGATCACGCAACTTTTCGTCTTCACCATCAATCACAAACCAGTCATCGGTAAAGCGCTGGCTCAAGCCCTGCAAGGTATCGTATTGTTTTTTATTACGCCAATCCAGTCCGTGTAATTTATGCCAGCGCTGTTCCGAAGCATCGATCTGGTCTAAGCGTTTTTGTAGCGATTTCCAGGATAAATCAAACCAGACTTTGACAATATGGACATGATTATTCTGCAAATCATGCTCAAAGGCTCGCATTTGTTCAATATAGCCATCAAACAGTTGTTCATTCAGGGGCTTGGATACATGCATCGCAGTGGTGAGCAAATCGCTATACCAGTTACCAAACATCACCACGATCTGCCCTTCAGCCGGGATAAAGCGGCTATAGGACTGCCAAAATGGCTGGTTATTGGATAAAAACTGCGGTGCATCTGCCTTGACCCGTAAATAGCGTGGATCCAGCCATTCACGTAACTGTTTAACCGCCTCTCCTTTACCTGCTAGCTCAATGCCACTGACCAGAACCAGTACACTTTTGGCATTCTTTTTGTCGCGGCTTTCTTTTAAGGCATATTGCGCCTCGATCAGGTCCAAAGAGAGTTCATCTTCATCACGCAATTCAAATGTCGGTTGTTGTTTACTCATGTGCTGCTCTAACTGGCTCATTATTAAAATTAAAATAGGTATCGTTCAAACTATAAATGTTCATGCAAAAACCCGTGTACAGTTTATGTTGACTGTCACGACACGCCCATACTGACCAATTATTAAGCATTTAAAGTTTATGCTGTCATGGTTCTCCGCTATGATGATACCTATGATTTTATCGTTTTATTTTCTTTGAGTTCGAACATGTCAAAACTCGCTGCATTTGATCAACTTTTATTAGAATATCAATCTTTGAATTACCACCAGAATCCAGCGGTTGCGCAGCGATTGCATGAAGTACAGGCATGGATGAAAGCACGGATTGCCGAGACACATGCCGAATTCTTTGCCGAACCGAAAAACCAGCTTATGGCAGCGTACTTTTTAAACCGCTTATATGGCGGGCCAGACTTTGATGCCATGGCGCAACAAATCGAACGCCTGCTCAAATATGCCCATAAAGCCGAAAGCCTGCTGCCTGAAAATGCGATTAAAACAGGTACTAAATCAGTGAGCTTAGCGGTACTTGCAACACGACTCGATGAACAGGTGGCCCAGCAACTGTTAGAAGATTATCCGCTCGAAACCCCTTTAACGGATGAGATCATGCGCCAGACCCTGATTAAACTGGATCAGGGCGAGGCACGGTATGAACAACTGCAGCTTCTGGATGAGTTAGGCGTGACACTGGATAAATATATGCGTTCAACCATGATGTATGCGGCCTTTAAAATGTGTAAAGGTATTGCGCATAAATACCAGTTTGATGGCATGTATGAGTTTATTCAGGAAGGTTTTGCTGCGATGAAACCGATGAAATCTGCGGCAAGCTTTATCAAAACCTTCAGTGAAAAAGAGCGGGAAATCATTGATAAAGTTCATGCAGGACATCCGAATCCCTTCCGTGACTAGGATAAGTCTGCTTCTATTTCAGCCATCCTGGCTATGGCTGAAATAGAAAAATGAGTCTTTTCAAATCTTAAGAAAAATTAAAACCCTTTTGAGAAAGTGACTTTCTGTATATTATTCATATCAATTACATGCGAAACCCTGTAAAAAGATACAAAATCTGTCATCATGCTTGCTGATTCGTGCCGCTAGAGCGAAAGTTTAGGAGAAAACAATGTCTAACGAAAACCAACAGCCTACCCCAGAAGTTGAGCAAAACCCAAGTTCAGACAAAGTCAGCCCTTTCTTAAACACGCCACTGCCACAAGGCACCCCTCAAGGTCAGCAACAGTCTTTACAACCAGATGCTGCACCGACCTCAACAGCTTCAATCCCAAAATATAATTTGCCGCGTGGTGCCAATACTGGCAACGTTGGTGCAACTACACACTTTGGTTATCAAACCGTGAGTAGTGATGACAAGGCACAAAAAGTTGCCGAAGTGTTCCATTCCGTTGCCAGCAAATACGACATCATGAATGACTTGATGTCATTTGGTATTCATCGTCTCTGGAAACGCTTTGCGATTAACATGTCAGGCGTTCGTCGTGGTCAGCACGTACTGGATATTGCCGGTGGTACAGGCGACTTAGCCAAAGTATTTAGCCGTGAAGTTGGCCCGCAAGGTCATGTGGTTTTATCAGACATCAACGAATCGATGCTCAATGTCGGCCGTGACCGTCTGATTGATGCTGGCTGTACCAATGTTGATTTCGTACTGGCCAATGCTGAAACTTTAGAGCCATTTGCAGACAACAGTTTTGACTTGGTCACCATCAGCTTTGGTCTGCGTAATGTGACTGATAAAGATGCTGCGTTACAAGCCATGTATCGCGTGCTTAAGCCAGGCGGCCGTTTGTTGATTCTTGAGTTTTCCAAGCCCGTGTTTGAGCCATTCTCAAAACTATATGACCTGTATTCATTCACCGCCTTGCCGATCATGGGCAAACTGGTGGCCAATGACTCAGAAAGCTACAAATATCTGGCTGAATCGATCCGTATGCACCCGGACCAGCGCACCCTGAAAGGGATGATGGAAAATGCCGGATTCCAAAGCTGTGACTACCACAACTTAACTGGTGGTATTGTTGCGGTTCATCGTGGATTCAAACTTTAAGGTTTAAGATATGTGGTCGATTTTAGCACTCGGTGCAGTCGAACGTATCATTCATCATGTGATTGATCTGGATGCGATTACCCGCATGCAGCTCAATCAGCTACAAGGTCAATTATTACGTGTTGTGATCGATAGCCCACAACTCTCGGTTGATGTGTTTTTTGATGAGAATAGAGTTCGTCTCGAACCGACCGTGACGGGACGAAGTCAAAGCCCTTCTATTTTTGAACAGCGCCCTTTTGATCCTCAACATAAACTTACGGATGCAACTGCAACCTTACATGTTGAAAATACGGTTGAGCTGGTTAAATTATTGCTCAGCGACATGGATCAGATTGGCAATATTCCATTGCAAGGTGATTATCACTTATTGCAGGATATTCAGAGAATCATGCAGCAGGCCGAGCCAGATCTCGCAGCGCATTTATCCCCGTGGATCGGCCCACAACTGGCACATGAGTTGGGTAAAGTGCAACTTGCACCGAAACAGTTAAAACGCTCCCTGCAAAGCCATTTATTTTTTGTTGAAGATGCCTTAAAAGAAGACAGTGGCTTATTTGCCCCACGTTGGCAAATGGATGATCTCAACCGGGAGACCCGCCAGCTCAATCAGGAAATTGATCGTCTGGAAGCCAAGCTTCAACAGCTCAATACTCAAGTTAATCCACCAAAGCAACCCACATAAGACTAGGTAAGACTTTATATGATTCCGCATGTTAAACGGTTACATGAACTCTGGCGTATCGCAGCACACTATCGCCTTGATACCCTGTTCCCTGCGGAAGAATTACCGGTTAAAGCACGTCATGCCTTAAATATCATTAAAATGCATCCCGCGGCCTGGTCAAGTCGTGAAAAGAAAAATCCGCTTAAACTGAAAGAAGCACTTGAAGACATGGGGCCGCTGGCGATTAAGCTGGGACAACTGCTGTCTACACGCCGCGACCTGATTCCACCAGAAGTCTTATCGCAGTTGGTGTTATTACAAGATCAGGTTAAGCCCTATGACACGCAACTGGCAAAACAACGGATTCAGGAATCACTAAAAGCGGATGTCACCACCCTGTTCTCACGCTTTGATGAACAGCCGCTTGCTGCCGCTTCGATTGCACAGGTGCATACAGCGGCGTTGCATGATGGTCGCGAAGTGGTAGTGAAAGTTACGCGCCCGGATATTCGCAGTCAGATTCTACAAGATTTTGAAATTCTGGCCTGGTTAGGCGACTGGCTGGAAAACCGTCTGGAAGCAGCCCGTGCCTTACATTTGTCTGAAATCATTCAAGATTATCGCCAGATCATTTTAAATGAACTGGACCTGAGCCTGGAAGCCGACAATACCCGTCGTATGCGTCACTACTTTACCGGTTCAAGCATGATGTACGTGCCTGAAGTCTATATGGACAGTAAAGATGTGATGGTGGCGGAACGGATTACCGGCGTGCCGATCTCGGACATCGCGACCTTTGACCGGTTGGGCATGGATCGCGCCGATCTGGCAGAAAAAGGCCTGACCATTTTCTTCACCCAGGTGTTCCGCGATAACTTCTTCCATGCAGATATGCATCCGGGCAATGTCTTTGTCGAGACCATTAACCCAAGCAATCCACGCTTTATTGCGCTGGACTGTGCCATCATGGGTGAGCTGTCCAAGCATGACCAAATGACCGTTGCACGTATGTTGCTGGCCGTGATGAACAGCAACTTTATGCAACTGATCCAGATCGTGCATCAGGCCGGCTGGATTCCGCCAGGCACAGATCAGGATGCCTTATCGCGTGAAATGCGCCGTACGGTCGGGCCAATGGTTTCAAAGCCGATGGACCAGCTGGATTTCGCCGGTATCCTGATTCAGGTCATGGATATTGCACGTCGTTTCCATCTGGAAATTCCACCGCAACTCATGCTCTTGCTCAAGACACTGGTGCATGTTGAAGGTCTGGGAACAGATCTTTACCCGCAACTGGATATCTGGAAACTGGCCAAACCGATTCTAACCGAATGGGTCAAGGCCAATATGAACCCGGTCAAGAACATGAAAGAACTGGGCCAACAAATTCCAGATCTGCTATTGGGGGCTCAAGATATTCCAAGCCTGCTGATCGACAGTCTGAATGGTTTAAAAAATCAGTCGGCGTGGCATGACAAACAACTGCGTGAAATCCAGCAAATGCGTTTGCAAATGCAGCATCAGCAAAGACGTAGCTGGATGTTTGGCAGCAGCATGCTGATTTTACTGACGATTGCGATTATTACACCGTGGTTTATTTCCATTGTTCTGATTGTACTGAGTAGTCTGATTGCCCTGTGGCGCATCATGAAATAAGGTTCAGATCCCTTGCTTAGACAAGGGATTTTTTATGCCTCAGGATTCATTTTTCAAACTGACCGGGATCAGTTAAGATCATGATGAAATGATCTGATAACAGTCTGAAAAGAATAAATAATGAAATTACCTCATTTTGCGATTATCGGTGCGGGTACAGCTGGCTTGGCAAGCGCCATTCTACTGGCACGCGAAGGCCATCACGTCACCCTATTCGAGCAAGTTGAGACGCTTTCGCCAGTTGGTGCAGGCTTACTTTTACAACCCGCAGGCTTAGCCGTATTTGAGCATTTAGGTGTACTGGAGCATGCACTTCAATTCGGTGCCAGAGTGACTGGCTTAGAAGGCCAGCTTGCAGATAAACGACTGTTGGTAAATAGCCATTATCATCAAGCGGGCAGCAATCTGTATGGACTCGGCATTCATCGCGCAACTTTATGTCACGTCCTCACCCAAAAGCTGGCCGAATATTCTAGTCATGTCACCTGGCGGATGAATCACTCAATCGACTCGATTCAGGAAAGTACCCATGCAGTTCGGCTATTCGGTACGCATCAGCAACAGAAATTTGATGAAGATTTTGATGCCGTCCTGATTGCCAATGGTGCCCGTAGCCAGTTACGCCCCAAAGCATGGGTTCAAGTGGATCAGGCTTATCCATGGGGTGCGGCGTGGAGCATCGTGCCAGAATGCCCAAACTTAAATCCTGAAATTTTGCATCAATTCTATGACCGTTCCCAAATCATGATGGGTGTGCTGCCCACAGGTGCCATCCCGTCTGCTCCACAACAACGATTGTCCAGTGTGTTCTGGAGTCTGCCGACCGCGCAACTGGACGCTTTTCTCAAAGACAAGTCGGCGAAACAGCAATGGTTACAGCAAGTCGGTAATCGTTGGCCTGAGGTTGGAGACTGGCTTAAACAGCTTTTGACGAATGAGCAGAATCAACCGCAATGGCTTTCCGCTCAATACCGTGATGTGGTGATGTCACAATTTGGACAAGGGCGAATCGGCGTGATTGGTGATGCTGCCCATGCCATGAGTCCACAACTGGGACAAGGGGCCAATATGGCTTTACTGGATGCCTGGGCTTTTTCTCAATCCTTACAGGCTGCAACCCCTCATCAGCAAACTGACTGGCCCATGCTCTGGCAACACTACCATCAACATCGTCGTTCTTCGACCCGGTTCTACCAGTTTCTCAGCCGATTATTAACCCCATTGTATCAATCCGATCATTGGTGGGCAGGTGGCATACGCGATCTGACCTTCCCTTGGCTGTATCAAATCCCCTATTTTCGTAAAGAAATGGCCATCACCATTTCAGGCTTAAAGATAGGACTGTTTCAACAACTGGATTATCAGCAAGTTGCACATTATGCTGGATCAAAGCAGGCTTTCGAGCATCCCCATGCACCAGTTCCTGAATATGAATAAGTGTAGTGAAATATGAAAGTTAGTCATTTAGACCATCTGGTTCTGACCGTTGCCGATATTGAGACGACGTGTAAGTTCTATCAATCAGCCCTGAATTTTGAAGTCATTGTTTTCGGTGAAAATCGCAAGGCACTACAATTTGGTCATCAAAAAATTAACCTGCATCAAGCAGGCAAAGAATTTGAACCTAAAGCACTTCGACCAACGCCAGGTTCAGCCGATTTATGTTTTATTGCGGAAACGCCACTCAATGAGGTGATTGCACATCTTCAGGCCCAGCAGATTGAAATCATTGAAGGCCCTGTACAAAGAACAGGGGCAATGGGAAAAATCCTTTCGATTTATTTCCGTGATCCGGATCAGAATCTGATTGAAATATCGAACGCTCTTTAATGCCCTATCCGCGATTTTTTAGCCTGCAAGCATAGCCAACCCCAGCCACAAACGCTACACTAGCTGCTTTCCACCCAATGGATTTTCACTCATGTCAAACTGGTTAGATGAAGTTAAATTTGATTCCAATGGTCTTGTTCCTGCCATTGCACAACATCATCAAACAGGTCGAGTGTTAATGGTTGCGTGGATGAATCGTGAGGCTTTACAACTGACTGCTGAAAAAAATCAGGCGGTGTATTACTCGCGTTCACGTCAAAAACTCTGGCACAAAGGCGAAGAATCAGGGCACTTTCAAACCGTGCATGAAATTCGTCTCGATTGCGATGCCGATGTCATCATTCTACAAATTGAACAGCACGGTGGCATTGCCTGTCACACTGGCCGTGAATCGTGCTTCTATCGCAAACTCACCCCACAAGGCTGGGAAATCGTAGATGCCCAACTCAAAGATCCGACGGCGATTTATGGCGCATCGGCAAAAGTTGAAGCGCATGATCAGGTGCAAAATGAACAGGTGGATGTGCTTGCTTATCTCGGCCGCCTCATGCAGGAGCGTAAGCATGCCAAAGCCGACAACTCTTATGTGGCTAGCCTGTACAAAAAAGGCATCAATAAAATTTTAGAAAAAGTCGGTGAGGAAAGTGTCGAAAGCATTATCGCTGCCAAAGATTATGCCGTACTTGCCTCACTGGAAAATAAACACGATCTGGTTTATGAAGTCGCCGATCTCTGGTTCCACAGTATTGTGATGCTGGGTTATTTCGACCTTGATCCGCAAGTGGTACTGGATGAGCTGGCACGTCGCCAAGGTTTGTCTGGTTTAGTTGAAAAAGCGAACCGTAGTCAAGAAGCGTAAATAGAGCCTGTGTCAAATATAGAAAAACCAAAAGCCACCTATGAGCAAGCGATTGCCATAGACAATGCCCGTTTAGGCCAGTCTTTTAAAGTGATTGCGTATGCTGGCACAGGTAAAACCACCACTTTGCAAATGATCAGTGATGCCATGCCTGAACGGCGTGGTATGTATCTGGCCTTTAACAAGGCGATTGCCTCAGAAGCACAAAATAAATTTCATGGCAACGTAAACTGTCGCACCTTCCACTCACTGGCATTTCGCAGTGTTCCACGTGGAGTCACCGACAAGTTACGTCTACCCCGTCTCAGCCCAAGTTTTATTGCCAAAGAATATCGCCTGGAGCCCATTACGCTGCGCCGCTTGATGGGTGGACGTTATGAAAAATATGTCCTGATGCCCAGCCGTCTGGCCAGTCTGGTGGCCAATGCGGTCAGCTATTTTTGTTCGACCAGTTCCCAATACCCGGCCCCACGTCATATTCAGGCACCGAGCTGGTTACATCTGGATGACATTGAAGCCTTACAGCAGCATCTTTACCCTGCGGTAGAACGTCGCTGGCTGGAATCGATTGATCCCAATCATCAGGCGGGCATTGGGCATGATATTTACCTGAAACTATGGGCCTTATCGGAACCGAATATTCCAGCAGACTATGTGCTGTTTGATGAAGCGCAGGATGCCGATCCATTGATGCTGGGCATTTTGCTACGTCAAAAAAGTACCCAGGTGATTTATGTCGGCGATGCCCATCAGCAAATCTATGCATGGCGTGGAGCAATCAATGCCATGCAGCAAATGCCCTTACCGGAAAGTCGTCTCACCACTTCTTTCCGTTTTGGTGACGCGATTGCCGATGTGGCCAATAGTTTACTCGGTGCATTGAATGAGACCGTACCCTTACTCGGCAATCCCAATGTTAAATCGAGTGTCGTCAACAAGCCACACACCAAAATGCGGGATGCGATCCTGTGCCGGACCAATGCCCGTGCCATGGAGTTACTGCTTTCGGGTCTGGTGCATGGGGATAAAGTCAGCCTGCAAGCCGATCATCAAAAACTCAGCCGCTTTGTCGATGCTGCTAGTTTGCTGAAACAAGGCAAACGCATCACCGATGTGCCTGAACTGGCCTGGTTTAACTCATGGCATGATGTGCATGAGTATTGTGAAACCAATGATGGCAGTGATATCAAGCCCTTAGTCAAGCTGGTCGATGATCATGGTACCGATCCACTAAAACGGGCACTGGCAAAAATCACGCCGATTGAGCAGGCGGATTATGTCATCTCGACGGCCCATAAAGCCAAAGGACTGGAGTGGAACCGTGTGCATATCGAAGATGACTACCAGTTTAAAATAAATGGAATGGAACATAAAATTACAGATGAAGAGTTAAGACTACTTTACGTGGCCTGCACGCGTGCTAAAGTAAGTTTAAATATTCATCATTTATACGACTTAATACAACAATTAAAACAGCGAGCGCCCGCAAGTCTTCGTCAGTCCGCAGGTTAAAGCGCTCATGATTGAGGTCAGCTTATGCAACTTGAATCGGTTCTTTTTAAACATATCGGCATGTTTCGGGATCTGAAACTCGATTTCTATCCTGAACAGCAGCCCATCACCTTGATTTTGGGTGATCAGGCCACCGGTAAAAGCACCATTTTAAAAAATATCTACCAAAGCCTGACCTGGTTTTCTGCACGTTATAAAGATATACGTACTGCAGGGGTGGTAATTGCCGATCAGGATATCCTGTTAAATAGACTTCAAGCCAAAATCCAGATGCATGTGCGCATGAGCAGTGAGCTGAATGCAGCCTTACCGGAAAGTAGCACCGCCCAGACCGCCGATACCCAGACCTGCATGTGGAAGTTGTATAAAACCTTTAATGCCCAAGGTGTTGGCATCAGTCAGGTGGAAACCCAGCAACTCGACCAGATGGTTACGCTGTATCAGAAAACCAATCAGCAGGATCCGCTCCTCGGCTTGCCGCTGATTGCCTACTATCCGGCTGAACGCTTTGTACAAGATATTAATTTACAAAGTAAAAATACACCGGGGACTTTGCAGGAAATTGCTGCCTATGATCTGACTGCAATTCCTTACACCACTTTTGCACGTTTTTTTGAATGGTTGCGTGAAATCAGTGATGTAGAGAATGCGCACTCGGCTCACATAGTCCGGCGTTTAATGGGCAATGATTTTAATCAGCAAAACCAGTCAGAAGTTTTGCAAGAATTGCAGCAGGAACTGGTCAATCATCCCAAACAGCTGTCTGCTCCGAATTTGTATGCCTTGAAAAGCAGTCTGCAAACCGTTTTTCCTGAACTGAATGATATTTACATTCAATACGTACCCAAACTGCAGTTGATGGTGCGCTATCAGGAACAGACCCTGCCCTTTCAACTGCTGTCTGCTTCGATGAAAGCCTGGATTGCACTGGTGGGCGATATTAGCCGACGATTGTGTTTATTAAATCAGCACTGTTTTAATCCCTGTCTGGAAGGTGAAGGCATTTTGCTGATTGACCAGATTGATCACCAGCTCGACCAGCATATGTGTGCTGAAATTCTGGCCCGCTTGCATGAGGCATTTCCTCGCCTGCAAATTATTAGCACAGGCAACCGTGATGCCTTACTTGAGCATGCTGCACAATACCAATGCCTGAAACTGGATCAGAAAGGCATTTATGAAATTGATCTGGAAGCCTCCCAACAGCAGCTTTCCGACCTGTATCAAGAGTTGGCACAAACACAAGAAATGAGCACAATCGAGCAGCAAAATGTCCTGCAGGCTGATCCTTTATCGAACAAAGTAGATGAGTTATTTCATCAGATTCAGGCTCTGAATGAACAGGAAAAGAGCGATTTAATTCACTTGCTCAAGATCGATGACACCCCGCAGGAGAGCCCGCTTTAATCGATTGCCCACACTGGAAAAGGCTGTGCTTTAAAACAAAAAGTGTTGTTATTTTCATGTAATAACATCAGATTTTTATTAATGTTTTATAGTAAAATAAATCTCATTTTTTATTTTCAAGTTGTGCAATACAACTTGCTGCCTCCGTTAACTTGATTGGGCTTCAAGATTTAAAGTTTTTGGTATTCTCTTTGAGTGCCTGTAAGTCTTGAAAAAAATTCACCCTTAGGTCTCGACCTAAATCATCGACATGGATACCAGTGTGCTACCGATTATTATCCTATTACCGCTCATACTCGGCACCACCCTTGTCTCACAATTGCAACGTATTTCACGGGGCGTGACGGCACTTGGGGCGATTGGCATCAGCCTTAGCTGTTTTATTTTACTTCTTACTCAGGCAGAAACGGTTCTTCAGGGCAATACCCTGCAACAAAGCTGGGACTGGCTTCCGCAGCTTGGGATCAATCTTAGTTTTCGCCTGGATGCATTAGGTTTATTGTTTGGTCTGCTGATTAGCGGTATCGGCACACTCATTTATATTTATGCCTATTATTATCTCAGCCCGAAAAACTCGCTCAGTAAACTCTATCAATTATTAATGCTGTTTATGGCAGCCATGCTCGGGATTTCGCTCTCCAACAACCTGATCCTGTTATTGGTGTTTTGGGAGTTAACCAGTATTTCCTCTTTCCTGCTGGTCGGTTACTGGAGTCAGTATGATGCGGCCCAGCGTGGTGCCCGTATGGCACTTACCATTACAGGAATGGGTGGTTTGGCAATGCTGGGGGGCTTTGTCTTACTGGGTCAGATCACCGGAACTTATCAGATCGATCAGCTGGTGCTGATGAAAGATACCATTCAGCAACATGAGCTATTTGTTCCGACCTTATTGCTGATCTTACTTGGGGCTTTTACCAAAAGTGCGCAGTTCCCGTTTCACTTCTGGTTACCCAATGCCATGGCGGCACCTACGCCTGTTTCAGCTTATCTGCATTCGGCAACAATGGTCAAGGCAGGGATTTTCCTGCTGGCCCGTTTAGCGCCTATTTTTATTGGTGCTGCGCTGTACCACAACATCGTGACTTTTGTTGGTCTATTCACCTTGTGTATGGCCGCAGGTTTTGCAATTTTCAAAGAAGACCTGAAAGGACTTCTGGCCTATTCGACTATCAGCCATTTAGGTTTGATTGTCTGCCTGCTCGGTATCGGTTCACCGCTTGCCGTTGCTGCGGCGGTATTCCATATCATCAACCATGCCACCTTTAAAGCGGCATTGTTCATGATTGCAGGGATTATCGACCATGAAACCGGCACCCGTGACTTGCGTAAGCTCAGTGGTGTCTGGCAACTACTTCCATTCACTGCAACCTTGACCATGATCACGGCGGCATCTATGGCAGGCGTGCCCCTCACCAATGGTTTCATCTCCAAAGAGATGTTCTTTACCGAGTTACTGGCGAATCTATCTGGTCCGGTCATGGTGATCTCGGCGATCATTGCGACCTTGGCCGGTATTTTTGCAGTGAGTTATTCGATTCGACTGGTTCACGGTGTGTTCTTTGATGGTCCACTGGGTAAACAGGTTCCAAATAAAGATGCGCATGAACCACCATTAGGCATGCGCTTACCTGCAATCATCCTTGCGACTTTGTGTATTTTGGTCGGCATCCTCCCTGCCCTGCTCGCAGGCACCCTAGTGAATAGCGTGACGCGTGCCAGTCTGGCTCAACCTGAATTTGAAGGTGTGCATCTGGCGATCTGGCATGGGGTGAATGCACCGTTGCTAATGAGTGTGATTGCCTTGATTGGCGGGACAATGTTCTATTTCGCACTGGCAAAAGACGGTCGTATTCGCAAGATCGACCTTGATCCGCATCTGGGTAAATTTCAGGGCCGAGTCCTGTTCGATCTGTTCCTGAAACATTTACTGCTCAGCAGTCGCCGCATGAAGCAGACCACAGAAAATGGTTCTCTGCAAAGCTATCTGCTCTGGATCGTCCTGTTTAGTATTGTCATGGTGGCACTGCCGCTGTTGAATCAGGGACTGACCACAGGGACACGAGAACTGACCCATGCGCCGTGGGTGGCGATCGTGTTATGGCTCACGTTGTTCTCTGGTTGCTGGATGATGCTGTGGTTCCATCATGAACGAATCAAGGCAGTGCTGATCAGTGGTGCGGTTGGTTTAGTGGTGACCATGGTGTTCGTGACCCTGTCTGCACCTGATCTGGCATTAACGCAAATTACGGTAGACGTCGTGACCACGGTTTTACTGCTCATGAGCTTGTCATTACTGCCACAACTGACACCATACGAATCGAGTCGTTCACGCCGCTGGAGAGATGCAACTCTGGCCATTGTAGGTGGATTGGGTATTGGCTGGATTACATGGCTGCTACTGACCCGCGACCACAATTCAATTTCATGGTTCTTCATGCAACAGGCGATTCCACTTGGCGGTGGATCCAATGTGGTGAACGTGATTCTGGTGGATTTCCGTGGCTTCGATACCTTCGGTGAAATCACGGTATTGGGTATCGCAGCCATCGGTGCGCTGTGCTTGATGGATGGCATGCGTGCGCATGGTACCACCATGACCCAAGGCCTGACTTATCGCTTCAACCCTTCTCCACTAATGCTACGTATTACCGCATCATGGATCTTGCCACTCTCGCTTGTGGTCAGTGTGTATATTTTCATGCGCGGTCACAACCTACCGGGTGGTGGCTTCATCGCGGGCTTGATTACCTCAATGGCCTTGGTGATCCAGTACATCGTGCTGGGACAAGACCAGACCGAACAGATGATCAAAGCCAAATCAGGCCGTCTGTATGAGTTATGGATTGGTTCAGGCTTAACCATTGCCGGTTTAACCGGTATTGCAGCCTGGTTCTGGGCACGCCCGTTCCTGACCAGTGCACATATTTATGTAGAAGCACCGTTACTCGGAAATATGCATCTTGCATCGGCAGTTGCCTTTGATACAGGGGTTTATATCACTGTTGTAGGGGCCACCATGTTATTGATCTCGGTCCTGGGGGACTCACGTCACTCCAGTATGTCAGGCCCGATCCCAAGTGGAGATAAAGAAAATGGTTAGTATTGAATTTTTACTCGCTTCAGGGATTGGTTTACTGACCGCAACAGGTATTTATTTGATTCTCCGTGCCAGAACCTTTCCTGTTGTGCTTGGCCTTGCCATGATCGGTTATGCGGTCAACCTGTTCCTATTCGCAATGGGGCGCTTGCAAATCAATGCCCCTGCTGTCTTGACCCAAGCCACTAAAGTCACTGATCCATTGCCGCAGGCACTGGTCTTGACTGCCATTGTCATTGGCTTTGCAACCACAGCATTTATTGTGCAACTTGCCTTGCGTAGCCGCTATGAATCAGGTACTGATCATGTCGACTCCAAAGAAGAACCCACCTTGACTTATGACCCGCGTGAGGATGAGCCATAATGTTTGATTTTTATAATTTCTGGCACGCTCATGCTCCGATTATCAGTATCTTAATTCCGGCTTTTACCAGTTTTATATTGATCTTACTCGGCAACCCGGGTTCAGGCTCGTTAAAACAAGATTGGCGCCAGCCTTGGCGTCGCGGCATCAGTCTGGGCTCAGCAATTCTGGGGCTCATCACCGCGTTGAGCTATCTGGGGATTGCCAGCACAGGACAGATCACGGTATATCAACTCAGTGAATGGTCTGCACCTTTTGGCATTGTACTGGTACTGGACCAACTTTCTGCCTTTATGCTGGTGCTGACTTATGTGCTTGCGGTACCGGTAATCTGGTTTGCAAGTGATAACTGGGACACGCGTGGACGCTATTTCCATACCATGGTGCATTTCCTGCTGATGGGAATCGCGGGCGCTTTCCTCACTGGCGACTTGTTTAACTTATTCGTATTCTTTGAAATCCTGTTGATGGCGTCTTATGTGCTGCTGTTACATGGTCAGGGTCGTCCTCGGTTTCAACTGGGAATTCACTACGTCACCATTAACCTGCTCGCCTCTGCCCTGTTCCTGATCGGCTTAGGCATGATCTATGGCAGTGTGGGTAGCCTGAATATGGCCGATGTCGGGCGTCTGGTTCCGACTCTGGATGGTGATCAGCATAAACTTGCAATTGCAGGCGGTTTTTTACTGTTTGTGGTATTTGGTATTAAAGCTGCCATGCTGCCTGTTGGCTTCTGGTTGCCAAAAACCTATGCCGTTGCCAGCACCCCTGTTGCCGCATTGTTTACCATCATGACCAAAGTCGGCATCTACGCGATTTTACGGGTCAACGGGACCGTGTTTGATGATGTCATGGCCCAGAGTATTCTCAAGAACTGCCTGCTGATTATTGGCTTGATTACTTCATTGTATGGGGTGGTCGGTGCAATTGGTGCAGAACGCTTACGTCGTTTTGTCGGCTTTATGGTGTTATCGTCAATCGGTACCCTGCTGATCGCGATTGCCATGTTCAATACCGAAGCTTGGGCCGCGGCACTGTATTATCTGGTACATAGTACCTTGATCGGGGCAGCATTCTATCTGTTCTGTGGCTGGATCACCTCACAACGGGGTGCTTTCAAAGACCATCTAAAAGTTGCCCCCAAAATCAAGCAGGAAAAGGCCGCTGCCTTTAGCTTTTTCATCATTGCATTAATGCTGGCAGGTTTACCACCGTTCAGTGGTTTCTTGGGCAAAGTGTTTATTTTACAAGCCACTGCGGAAACGCCTTATCAGGGCTGGATCATTGCAGTGATCCTGATCGTCAGCTTGCTCAGCATTATCGCGCTGACACGAGTGGGTTTTATTCTGTTCTGGCGTGCAACACCACCGGAACAAGACCAGAAAGAAGCTGCTTATGCTGAATATCAGGCTTTGCCTGAAGTTGCACCCAAACGCAATGACAAGGCCATCTATATTCTACTGGCCAGCTTGATGGCCTATGTAGTCTTTGCCGCGCCTATCCAAAGTTATACCACGGCCACGGCACAGCAAATCCAGAACCATGCCCTGTATAACCAGACCATCCTGAAAAATGATGCGCAGGGTCGTCCGATCAGTGTCCAGCCTTATGACCCGAGTTATTTACCTGAAACCAAATATGGTGGTGAAGTCGAAGATCATAATGCCCTGTTGATTCCGGATATTATTTCCAAGCCAACCCTGCAAGGTGAGCATATTTCTGAATACAAGCAGCGTCAAATCGCTGGGCAGGTTTTGGAAGCACCGACCATTCCGAATAGCACACAGTTAAAACCAATGGAGGAACACTGATGCAAAAATTATCTTTGCTTGACCGTTGGTTTCCGCATCCCTTTGTATCTGTGCTAATTTTTGTGAGCTGGCTGATGCTGGCTCACAGTCTGGATGTAACCGATCTTTTAATTGCGGTGATTCTGGCCATCGGGATTGCGCGTCTGGTCAGTCCCTTTATTGACAGAACTCCGCATATTCAGTGGCTGCCTGCCATTAAACTGTTTTTTGTGGTGCTTTGGGATATCGTGATCTCTAATTTCCGCGTTGCTAAAATGGTACTTGGCCCTATGGATCAACTGCATCCGAAATGGTATCGCGTTCCTCTGGAAACTGAACACGAGCAGGTTAACACCTTGCTGGCCATGATCATTACTACTACGCCCGGTACGGTTTCCGCGGGGATTGATCAGGAACGTGGCGATATTCTGGTGCATGCGCTCAGTACCGATAATGCCGAGCTTGATATTCAGGACATTAAAAAGCGTTATGAAATGCCTTTAATCGAAATCTTTGACGTAAAGATTGCAGCTGAAGGAGCAACCAAATGACTATTCTCCCTTATGCATTGGGTATTGGCTTAATTGCAATTACCATCTCGATGTTTATGTGCCTGATCCGTCTGATTGCAGGTCCTTCGGTCATTGATCGACTGCTGGCCCTGGATACCCTGTTCCTGAATGCCACCTGTTTAATCGTCGTGTTGGGTATTTATTGGGTCAGCACCAATCTATTTGAAGGTGCGCTTCTAGTGGCAATGCTTGGCTTTGTTTCGACCGCTGCCCTCGCCCGCTATTTCACTACTGGTCACGTGATTGATTAAGGAGCGTCATCATGCAACTGATTATTGAGATTATTATTTCATTCTTCGTGGTGTTTGGCGCCTTCTTTATGCTGGTCGGTTCGATCGGCATGATCCGCCTGCCAGACTTGTTTATGCGTCTCCATGCACCGACTAAATCCAGTACTTTAGGGCTTGGTAGCTTCCTGATTGCAGCAATGATTTTTTGGGCGACACAAGGCCGTTTTGGTTTTGCCGAGCTTTTGATTACCCTGTTTGCCTTTATCACTGCACCCGTATCCGCCAATTTGATGGCTCAGGCAGCCATCCACTTACGCTTACGCTCAACCAGTGGTGAGGTACCAGAAGCCTTAAATCGTCCGCTTCCTTGGCAACGCTACCGTCGCCATCCACTGAAGAAAGATTAACTCTTTATTCCGAGCATAAAAAAAGCCACCCGAAGGTGGCTTTTTTTATGCATTCATAATTTTAAAACCATAACAAATGATTTTTATTATTTTAAATTTCTATGAGCCACTTATCATAAACCCCACCAGTAAACTCATGGCTTCAACCAGATTAGTATTTCTTTATAAAGCTAAATTACGCAGATATATAAAAAACCTACTTATAACTTAGCTAATATGGCATGACGATAAAAGTCATGTTTGCAACACCAGCATTATCGCTGTAGTAATTAAAGTTATCGTTCATATACCAATAATAATATCTCGTTGTTCCACTGTCGTTTATGTAATACCAAGTTCCACCTTTAGACTGGTCAAATTTCTCCTCATAACCAACCGCTGAATACTCTCCATTCCCCAAACTACACAGCCCCATAAGTTGCGCACGTCGAAGCCAAGTGACAACTTGTTCATATGGCTCAAAATCCCAACCATAAAGAGGACGATTAGAGGAGGTATCCTTGTTATCAGTCCAAAGCGGGGAGGTGGCCGAGGTCCAATAGAAGATATGACCAGGTGGAACCACCAGAGGTGGATGAGTCGGATTAGTGAAGAATGGCTTATCTGTAGCTACGGCCTGCAAAAAGATGCTTTGCGCATTTTTTGGAGTGATTACTGCTTTTGCATCGACCTGTGTCGTCTCATTTGGAATGACCTTATCTTTATGCTTATCTATGTCTTTATCTTTATCAAGACTAGGGTTTGGTTCTTTCCACTTTCTTGTATCATTCATTTCATAATCTCCGTTAATTCAAATAATTAGAATTTATTATTAATAGTAGCGAGTCAGAAAACCAAAGATTCTACAAGACAATCAATTCATCTTATTTGTCACCACCAACACAAGATTCTAAATATTGATATAGAAGTCAGATTTAAATTTATCTAAAAATAATGCAATATTTTGTTTATTTTTCAATCACAACTTAACACTAATACTCCATTCAAATAGATTCAAGAATCTAATATATCAATCCGACAAGCAGTATTTCTTGAGCAAATAAGAGCATTTATTTTTATAAAAAATTAAATATTTTCATGTAGATAATCAAAAATAAAAAAAGCCACCCGAAGGTGGCTTTTTTATATCTATTTACTTCTGTTCATCTTGCTCTTGTTCAGGCAGATCTTTCACCGCTTCAGCAATCAGACCAAACATATAGTTACCATAGGCATTGGTCTTGTCGTAATGGAAACGCAATCTTGGCGTAATCCGTGTCTTGATACGACGACTCAACTCATGACGCAGGAAACCCGATGCTTTATTCAAGACATCCAAGGTTTCTTTATTTGCAGCTTCACTTTGGTCATCACCCAGTTCACGGCCCATTACAGTGACATATACTTCAGCATATCCCATATCTGCACTGACTTTCACGGCTGAGATGGTCACCAGACCACCCAGACGTGGATCTTTAAGCTCCTGACGGATCAGCTCGGACAACTCACGCTGTACCGAATCCGCCATGCGCTTTAAGCGTTGGCTACCCGCCATTAAAGACTCCGTTTAATCAATTGAACATCATACACTTCGATCTTGTCTTGTGCCTTGATGTCTTTATAGCCTTTGACTGCAAGACCACATTCCATACCAGCACGAACTTCTTCAACCACTTCTTTATAGCGACGAAGAGATTCAAGCTCGCCCTGGAACACAACCACGTCATCACGCAATACGCGAATTGGCTTGTTACGGTGTAACACACCCTCAAGAACCATACAGCCTGCTGCTGCACCAAACTTGCTTGAGTGGAACACTTCACGCACTTCAGCAACACCCAGGATTGTCTCACGGTGTTCTGGTGCAAGCTTACCGCTCATTGCAGCTTTTACATCATCAATCAATTGATAGATGATGCTGTAGTAACGAATATCGATACCGTCTTGGTCAGCTTTTTGACGTGCTGTATTGTCGGCACGTACGTTGAAGCCTAACAATACTGCTTCTGAAGATTCAGCCAAAGTAACGTCTGATTCGGTGATTGCACCGACACCAGAACCGATTACACGGACTTTCACTTCATCAGTTGCAAGCTCATCAAGTGCAACATGCAATGCTTCCAAAGTACCGCGTACGTCAGTTTTGAGTACCACGTTAACGGTTGGAACATCTTTCTTGCCCATTGACGCCATGATGTTTTCAAGACGCATCGAGCTTGCGCGCTCAAGACGTTTTTGACGTTCACGGTCTGCACGAGCATCAGCAACTTCACGTGCTTTCTTCTCGTCATTGACCACAAGAACTTCATCACCCGCCATTGGCGCTTCTGGTAAACCTAAGATTTCTACAGGAATTGATGGACCTGCAGACGTGATACGCTGACCATTTTCATCTGACATGGCACGTACACGACCATACGATGAACCTGCCAATACCAGGTCACCAATGTTCAATGTACCGTTTTGTACCAGGATCGAGGTGACTGCACCACGGCCTTTATCAACACGTGCTTCAATTACAACACCTTGTGCCGCACCTTCAGCAGACGCTTTAAGCTCCATCAATTCAGACTGGATCAGGATCAGGTCAAGTAAGCCATCGATACCTTCACCAGAATGTGCAGATACTTTAGCGATTGGAACATCACCGCCCCACTCTTCAGGTACGATACCTTTGGTGGTCAATTCGTTTAATACGCGATCTGGATCAGCTGATTCTTTATCCATTTTGTTGATTGCAACAATGATTGGCGTACCCGCAGCACGCGCATGGTCAATCGCTTCAGCTGTTTGTGGCATGACACCATCATCAGCAGCAACAACAAGGACCACGATATCAGTTGCTTTCGCACCACGTGCACGCATAGAAGTAAACGCTGCGTGTCCCGGTGTATCTAGGAAAGTAATAATGCCTTTCTCAGTTTCAACATGGTAAGCACCAATGTGCTGAGTAATACCACCCGCTTCGCCCGCTGCCACTTTAGAGCGACGGATACGATCCAGTAATGAGGTTTTACCATGGTCAACGTGACCCATGATCGTCACCACTGGCGGACGAGTTGTTTGCTCACCACGTGCTTCTTCAGCTGCAACCAGTAAGTTATCTTCTGCTTGTGTATCAGAAACCAATACCGGGTTGTGACCCAATTCTTCAACCACAAGTACCGCAGTATCTTGATCAATCGCCTGGTTCTGAGTCACAAGCTCACCCATTTTCATAAGGGTCTTGATGACTTCACGAACTTTAACAGCCATTTTCTGTGCAAGATCGGCAACAATGATTTTCTCACCGATCTCGACATCATAAACCTGTTTCTTCACAGGCTTTTCAAAACCATGCTTGTTGGCTTGGCTGGTTTTCAAGCCGCGCTTGTGATGGCTCTTGCTAAAGCTTTGCTCAGACTGAGCATCGCCACCACGACCGCCTTTCTTACCACCACGTGTATTTGCAGTCGCGCCACCGCGTTTGATTTCACGGTCTTCCTTGTTGAAGGAATCTTCATAGGCCTGACCAACAAGACCGGCAGCTAAAGGTGAATCATCAATTACACGAATGGTTGCAGTTGCATCATCATTTGAATATTTTGATGCCATCTGACGCATTTGCTCAAGCGTACGTTGCTGCGCTTCTTCAGCAGCTTTACGACGTACTGCTTCTTCAGTCGCTTTCAACTGAGCAGTTTGCTCTTCACGTGCTTTTTTCTGTTCTGGTGTTTCAGTCGGGCGAACTACTGGCGCTTTAATCACCTTGTCGCTATTACGCTTTTTCACCACAACCGCTGCTTTCGCAGTGTTTTGACCTGAGCTATCAGAAGTATGCGCTGCACGCATGGCTTCTAATGTTGCATTGGCTTTTTGTTCAGCGCTATGACGAGCTTTTTGATCTGCTTCATCACGTACTTTTTGTTCAGCACGGACTTTCGCATCTGCTTCTACACGCGCTTTTGCTTCAGCTGCAAGTAATTCTGGATTTGGCTTGGCAAAAACCTGTTTCTTGCGAACTTCAACATTAATGCTTTTTGCTTTACCAGAAGTACTGGTAACTTTAGCAGTACTCGTTGTTTTACGTTTCAACGCAATCTTTCCTGTGTTACCACTTTCCTGACCATGTACTTTTTTCAAGTGATTGACCAAAGTATCTTGCTGTTCAGTGGTAATAATGTCATCTGCTTTACGCTGTGGTAAGCCTGCTTCGCGAACCTGTTCCAGGAGTTTCTCTACAGGACGTTCTACGCTGAGTGCTAACTCTTGAATCGACTTGTCCGTCATCTATTATCTCCTAGTTAAACCATGATTCACGTGCTTTCATGATTAATTGACCCGCTTTGTCATGACCTAAACCTTCGATATCAGAAATATCGTCAGTTGCCTGGTCTGCCAAATCATCAACAGTAACCACACCACGCGCCGCCAATGCATATGCAATCTCGGTTGTCATACCTTCCATACCGAGAAGTTCTGCACTTGGCTCTTGAATATTTTCTTGCTGTTTCAATGCATCCGTCAAAGCAGCTTCTTTCGCACGACTCTGTAGCAATTCAACCAAATCAGCTTCAAGCTCGATTTCGTCAAATGTTTCAGCCGGCACGTAAGCAATCTCTTCTAATGAAGTGAAGCCCATTTCAACCAATGCCATTGCCAGGTCTTCTTCAATATCAAGACGTGTAATAAACATGTCTAAATATTGCTGTGCTTCATTTTGCTGACGAGCACGATACTCTTCTTCTAACATCATGTCGAGTTTATAACCCGTCAATTCCGATGCTAAACGAACATTTTGCCCTTGCGAACCAATGGCACGCGCTAACTGATCATTGGTTGCGAAGATGATGTCCGCACTACGTGCATCTTCATCAAGGACAATACCTGATACATCAGCTGGCTCTAACGCACTGGCGATATATTGTGCCGGATCATCAGACCACACCACCACATCAATACGCTCACCGTTCAACTCTTGCTGTACCGCCTGGATACGTGTACCACGCATACCAATACATGCACCTACTGGGTCAATACGATGGTCATTGGTTTTCACTGCAATTTTAGCACGAACACCAGGCTGACGCGCTGCTGCTTTAATTTCGATGATTTCTTCAGAAATTTCTGGAATTTCTTTCTTCATCAAGGCAATCAGCATTTCAGGGCGTGCGCGAGACAATAATAATTGTGCACCACGGCCTTCACGGTTGACGTTGTACAAAATCGCATTGATACGCTGTTTAGGGCGTAAAATTTCTTTGTGAATGGTTTCTTCACGCGCCAAGTAAGCTTCAGCGTTGTCACCCAGATCAATGATAAAGCCATCTTTGGTTTGCTTTTTCACTTCACCGTAAATCAACTCACCGACTTTAGATTCATATGCATCCGCAACCAATGCGCGCTCTGCTTCACGAATCTTCTGTACGATTACTTGCTTAGCGATTTGCGCAGCAATACGACCAAACTCGATTGATTCAACTTCAAGTTCACGCACATCACCGATTGACCATTTCGCAGGGTCTACATCAGAAATTGCGTCCTGGCATGCTGGCATTTCATGATCTTCATCCGCAACCACCGTCCATTGACGGAAAGTACGGTAATCACCAGTTTTACGATCAATCTCAACACGGAGTTGAGCTTCTTCAGAATGTGTGCCTTCGTAAAACTTTTTCTTCGTTGCCGCAACAAGTGCTTGCTCTAACGCTTGGAAGATCGCTTCACGACTAACACCTTTTTCATTACTAACCGTTTCTGCAACGGTAAGAATTTCGCGGCCCATAAGTCACCTACCGATTTCTTATAAAATTAAGTTAATATTAGTCTTGATAGATTAAATTTGCTTTATCAATATTATTACTATCAATTTCAAGCACATGATTACCTTCAACTTCGACCTGAATGATTTCATTTTCCAAGTCTACAGAAAGTAATTTCGCCTGAAATTTGCGACGGTTCTCGACAGCAGCAATTAATCGTAAAGCCACTTGTTGCCCGATATAGGCAGGTAATTGATTAAGTTGGAAAAATGGACGATCCCAACCTGGTGATGACACTTCTAAAGCATACTCACCGGAAATTGGATCATGGACATCAAGCATTGCACCCACTTGTTGTGTTACCAGAACACAATCCTGAACGCCAATACCACGCCCGAGTTCAACTTCACCATCTTCATTGAGGACAGGTTCAGCACTCTCATCTACCGCTTTATCGATATAAATACGTAGTAAAGAACGCTTACCTTGTGGCAGGAATTCAATCCCCCACAGATCTACACCACACGCAGCTACAGCTGGCGCAATAAGATCATGCAATGCTTGTGATTTATTTGATAATTTCATGTACTCTCGTCGCTCTTATACGAGCCAATCAATCTTAACCGTATAGTGAAGCACGACTATTTGACCAATTGATGTCGAACAACTACACGATAGCTAAACAACCAATAAAAAAGGGCGTAAATCGCCCCTATGTTACACAGAAAAGCTTAGCCCACTGTGCAAAAAGGCCCACCTTATTGTGAGCCTCTTTTTAGAAACTTGGTAGCGGGAGCTGGATTTGAACCAACGACCTTCGGGTTATGAGCCCGACGAGCTACCAGACTGCTCCATCCCGCATCAACGTGCAAAAATTATATACAAATATGAAAAAAAGTCAATCTAAGTTTTCTTCATATCCGTCTGATTAAGTTGCACCTTAATCAAATGGTAGCGGGAGCTGGATTTGAACCAACGACCTTCGGGTTATGAGCCCGACGAGCTACCAGACTGCTCCATCCCGCAACAACACAAACACTGCATACACCGAACTTAACTGGTTATTAAGTTTGGTGCGGAAGGGGGGACTTGAACCCCCACGCCCGAAAGCACTACCACCTCAAGGTAGCGTGTCTACCAATTCCACCACCACCGCAGTTTGTGGGACGCATTCTATTCCTTTCAATACAAAAAGGAAAGTCCTAAATCGACTTATTCAGCCGTTTTAGGTGCATTTGATGAAGTTTCAGGCGATGTTGCCGGCGCAGATGTTGTCGTTTGAACAGATTTCAAACTATAGGCATCTGTGGTTTGTTTCTTGGCAAACACAGCGAGTGTCAAACTGGTGACAAAAAACAGCGCTGTAAAAATCGCGGTCATACGAGTTAAAAAGTTGCCTGCGCCTGAAGCACCAAATACGGTTGCAGCACCGCCACCACCAAATGATGCGCCTGCTTCTGCACCTTTACCTTGTTGTACCAGAACCAAAGCAATAATCAAAATTGCTAGAATGATGTGTACAACGAGTATAAAACTATACATCTCTCTTCCTCGTTATTTGCTTTGCGCAAATGCTTTTGCGATTTGGTAAAAAGATTGTGCATTTAAAGACGCACCGCCTACCAAAGCACCATTAATATCTGGACATGCCGCCAATTCAACCGCATTTTCAGCTTTCACACTACCACCGTACAAGATCGCAGTCGTGGCGCCAAATGCCGTAATCTGCTTTAAGCCTTCACGGATTTTTGCATGCATCGCCTGGGCATCTGCGGGTGACGCGGTTTTACCCGTCCCGATAGCCCAGATCGGTTCATACGCTACCACAATATTTTGCCATTGTTCAGCTTTTACCACCGCTGCAATGTCACAAATCTGTTGTAATACCACCTGCTCTGCTGCACCCTGCTCACGCTGTTCCAGAGTTTCACCGACACAATAAATCACGGTTAAACCTGCACTCAAGGCATTTTGCAGCTTGGCTTTTAATATTTCGACATTGTCACCGAATAACTCACGGCGCTCAGAATGTCCAATCAATACATATTCAATCTGGCTGTCTTTTAACAGTTCCGCACTGACTTCACCTGTGTAGGCACCCGTGCCAGCTACACGCGAAAGATCCTGAGCCACGGTATATACGGCTCTGGCTGCATCTTTTAACTGAGCCTGAACCCCAGTCAAGGCAATGCTGGTTGGTGCGACACCAATATGGCATTGCTCAGCAGCAATATTTTCCTGCTGTAATAACTGCTTAAATTCTTCTATTAGTTGGAAAGCATTCGCATGCATTGGATTCATCTTCCAATTGCCAACAACCCAAGGGGTAATGGTCGAATTCGACATCCTTCGCCCGCCTACTGTTAATTTTCAAAAATGCTGCATATTTTACACGGATTTTTATAAAATTCAGTTTTTTTCTATTGTTTAGATCTAAATCAATTTAAAATTTATCTTCATCTCAGCCTGGTTACAGTTTACGCGCTAGTCGCTTGTTATATTTATTTAAAAACAACAGGCTGGTGGCGGGCAAAAGTATCGGATCAGTTTAGAAATGAACGTATTAGATAAAATTAATTTGTAAAAAAACTCGATCAGTTCAAAGTTTAACGATGAACCAAGGCAAAAACGACACTTTAGCTAGTGGCATTTTTGCCTAACAAAAGTATAATTTTTAGGATACATATTATAAACATTTATTGTCATAAGGCGGACAGATGTCAGGATTACATACGTCTCCAAAGTTTTCGGGGTTTATTCGACGGTTAGTTGAAGACAGTCATCTGTCTGCAACAACCATGCAAACAGCGATTGATACAGCTAAAAAAGCACGTCAAGATATCGTTGCACATTTAATTGAACATCATCGTTTATCACCACTCACCATTGCTGAAACCATTGCAGCCGAGTTTGGTGAGCCGCTATTTGATCTGGCCGTATACGATACCGCCCTGTTACCGCGTGATCTGGCCGACAACAAACTGATTCAGAAACATCGAGTCGCGCCCCTGCTGCAGCGGGGTCAGATTTTATACGTTGCGACTAGCAATCCAACCAATATTGAAGCGCTGGATGCCATTCGCTTTAACACCAAGCTCAATATCGAACCGATCATTGTTGAGCACACCAAACTCGAAAAACTGATTGAACAGCAATTTGGCGATTCAGGCAGTTTCGATTTTGGCGATAGTGAAGATTTTGATCTGGATATTGATGTAACTCAGGATCCAGCCAAAGAAGAAGACGATGCCCCACAAGGTGATGAGTCTCCGATTGTTAAATATATCAATAAATTATTAATCGATGCGATTCGTATGGGGGCATCCGATTTACATTTTGAACCCTATGAAAAGATGTATCGGGTGCGTTACCGCGTCGATGGAGTGCTGCGTCAAATTGCCACGCCGCCCTTACAAATGGCAACGCGATTAGCTTCTCGCTTGAAAGTCATGTCGCAAATGGACATTTCAGAAAAGCGGATGCCGCAAGATGGCCGTATTAAATTAAAGCTGTCTAAAACCAAAGCCATCGACTTCCGTGTCAACTCACTGCCGACACTGTTTGGTGAGAAGCTGGTGCTGCGTATTCTTGATCCATCCAGTGCCATGCTCGGGATTGAAGCGCTGGGTTACGAAGACGAGCAAAAAGCCTTATTTATGGAAGCGCTGGATAAGCCTCAAGGCATGCTGCTGATTACCGGCCCAACCGGCTCCGGTAAAACCGTGTCTTTGTATACCGGTTTGAATATCCTCAATACCGAAGATACCAATATTTCTACTGCCGAAGATCCGGTCGAGATCAATCTGGAAGGGATTAATCAGGTCAACGTCAATCCTAAAACCGGTCTGACCTTCTCTGCTGCATTGAAAGCATTCTTACGTCAGGATCCAGACATCATCATGGTCGGTGAGATCCGTGACCTGGAAACCGCAGAAATTGCCATTAAAGCCGCCCAAACTGGTCATATGGTGATGTCGACACTGCATACCAACAGTGCGCCTGAAACCTTGACCCGTTTGCGCAATATGGGTGTGCCGTCCTTCAACATTGCCACTTCGGTCAATCTGGTGATTGCACAACGTCTGGCACGTCGCTTATGCTCGCAATGTAAGGCACCCATTGATATTCCAAAACAAAGCCTGTTAGAGCTTGGCTTTACTGAGCAGGATATGGCCGATCCCGATTTCAAGATTTTTCAACCGGTGGGCTGTGCCGAATGTCGCGAAGGTTATAAAGGCCGTGTCGGCGTCTATGAAGTCATGAAAGTTACGCCAGAAATTTCCAGAATTATTATGGAAGACGGCAATGCCTTACAGATTGCAGCGGCATCCGAACAAGCAGGTTTTAATAATTTACGCCGTTCAGGTTTAAAAAAGGTGATGCAGGGAATTACCTCTTTGCAAGAAATTAACCGCGTGACAAGTGAATAAAATCAATAAAAAGGATTAATAATCATGGCAGCTAAAAAAGCGCAAATGATGCCAACTTTTGCTTATGAAGGGGTTGACCGGAAAGGGGCAAAAATTAAAGGGGAATTACCGGCACGTAATATGGCTTTGGCGAAAGTCACCTTACGTAAACAAGGGGTCACCATTAAGAATATTCGGGAAAAACGCAAGAATATTCTTGAAGGCCTGATGAAGAAAAAAGTGACCACGCTGGATATCACGATTTTTACCCGCCAATTGGCCACCATGATGAAAGCAGGTGTACCCTTGGTACAGGGCTTTGAAATCGTGGCCGAAGGCTTGGAAAATCCCTCTATGCGTGAAGTGGTGTTGGGGATCAAGGGCGAAGTTGAAGGCGGTAATACCTTTGCCGGTGCCTTGAAAAAGTATCCGCAATATTTTGATAACCTGTTCTGCTCGCTGGTGGAGTCGGGTGAACAATCAGGTGCACTCGAAACCATGTTAGACCGCGTTGCGATCTACAAAGAAAAAAGCGAGCTGCTCAAGCAGAAAATTAAAAAGGCCATGAAATACCCGGCTACAGTGATTGTGGTGGCTGTGATTGTGACCATTATTCTGATGGTGAAAGTGGTACCGGTATTTCAGGACCTGTTCAGTTCTTTTGGCGCAGACCTTCCGGCATTTACCAAAATGGTGGTGAACATGTCCAAGTGGATGCAAGAGTACTGGTTTATCCTGATTATCGTGATTGGTGCCATTATTGCTGCCTTTCTGGAAGCGAAAAAGCGCAGCAAGAAATTCCGCGATCTGCTCGATAAAATGGCTTTGAAAGCGCCTATTTTTGGCGATCTGGTTTATAAAGCCATTATTGCGCGCTATAGCCGTACCTTGGCCACGACGTTTGCCGCAGGTGTCCCACTGATTGATGCATTAGAATCAACGGCGGGAGCCACCAATAACGTAATTTATGAAGAAGCGGTCATGAAAATCCGCGAAGATGTTGCCGCAGGTCAGCAACTGCAGTTCGCCATGCGAGTTTCGAACCGCTTCCCTTCAATGGCGATTCAAATGGTCGCGATTGGTGAAGAATCAGGTGCCTTAGACAGCATGCTGGATAAGGTTGCCACCCATTATGAAAACGAAGTCGACAATGCCGTAGATGGTTTAACCTCTATGATGGAACCGCTGATCATGGCTATACTGGGTATCTTAGTCGGTGGTCTGGTTGTTGCCATGTATCTACCAATCTTCCAAATGGGTTCTGTGGTCTAATTCGCATGCAACAAATGATTAATTATTTTATTGAAAACCCGACTGCACTGTATCTTGCAGTTGGGCTTTTTAGTTTATGTATCGGCAGCTTTTTAAATGTTGTTATCTTCCGCACGCCCAAGATGATGGAACAAGAGTGGCAGCAGGAATGTCAGATGCTCCTGCATCCTGAACAACCGATAATTGACCAAAGTAAACTGACACTGAGTCAACCCGCTTCGACTTGTCCCAAGTGTGACACTCCTATTCGCTGGTACCAGAATATTCCTGTGATTAGCTGGTTAGCCCTGCGGGGTAAATGTGGCAGCTGCCAGAATCCGATCAGTATCCGTTATCCGCTGATTGAACTATTGACCATGCTGTGCTCTCTAGTGGTCGTTGCAGTCTATGGCCCAACCCTGCAAATGCTGTTCGGTTTAGTACTGACCTGGGTCTTGATCACACTGACCTTTATTGATTTCGACACCCAATTGCTACCCGATCGCTTTACCCTTCCCCTCGCTGCCTTAGGTTTAGGAATTAATAGTTATGCCATTTATACCTCGGCCAGTCTGGCAATCTGGGGCTATATCATTGGTTTTTTATGTCTCTGGATCGTGTACTACATTTACAAATTACTCAAAGATAAAGAAGGCATGGGCTATGGCGACTTTAAACTGTTAGCCGCCTTAGGTGCATGGATGGGGCCAATGCTGCTGCCTTTAATTGTGCTACTCTCTTCAATGGTCGGTGCGATTATTGGTATTATTCTGCTGAAAATGCGTGGTGAAAATCAGCCATTTGCATTTGGTCCTTATATTGCAATTGCAGGCTGGATCGCCTTTTTATGGGGTGATCAAATCATGAAAGTTTATTTAGGTGGTTAATATGGGTTTTATCTTGGGGATTACAGGCGGTATTGGTAGTGGGAAATCGGCTGCGACCCAATGGTTTGAATCTCAAGGTATTAGCGTAGTCGATGCCGACGTTGTGGCCAGAGAAGTGGTTGAGCCAGGCCAGCCTGCATTACAGGCAATACAGCAAGCCTTTGGCGACTGGGTCTTATTGGAAGACGGCAATTTAGATCGCAGAGCACTACGTGAGCATATTTTCCAGTTTCCGCAAGCCCGTCAAACGCTGGAAAAAATCACCCACCCCGCCATTCGCCAGTCCATTATCCAGCAATTACAACAGGCCGAAAGTCCTTATGTAATTTTGGTTTCACCCTTACTTTTTGAAACTAACCAGCATCAACTTACACACCATACCTTGCTGGTGGATGCTGATGAACAAACCCAGCTACAACGGGCCAGTCAGCGAGATGGACAAAGCGAAGAACAGATCCGTAAAATCATTGCGGCACAAATGCCCCGTGCGCAAAAACAACAGCTTGCCAATGATATTGTCGTCAATGATGGTTTATTGGAGCATCTGCATCAACAACTAAAACCATTGCACTTGAGTTATTTACAACGCGCAGAACACGCCTTCTAACCTTGTTTCTGCCGGGCCAATTATGCAGCCAGACTATCTTTACGCAACCAGCGCCATGGCTGCAATGCACCGATTCCCATCCCGATCAGGCCACACACAATCGCAGCATTCAACGGTTCATTGAGTAAAGGCACGGCAATAAGCGCAGCAATGAAGGGGGCCAAGGTGACAATACTGCCTGTTTTAAATGCCCCTAATCGCTCAATGGCTGCCACATAAGTCAGGGTTGCCACAATAACCACCAGCACACCATGAAAAAGCCCCTGAATCAATAAATGTGCAGGCGTTGCTTCATGGAAATGCTTGGGAATAAATAGAAGATAAATAGGGAGATAAATAATTGCAGACCAGATCACCACACCTGCGGTTGCGTGCCAGGCTGAGAGCTTCCACTGCTTCAGCAAAACCGTGAAAATCCCCCACCAGATTGCACTGACAAATAGAAGTAGATCCCCGATGCCTAATCCCGAGGCTTGATCATGCAACATCAAATAGCTCATCAGCAGCAATGCACTCATCATAATGATCAGACTGGCCCAAGTATGCTTATCAAAAGGTTGTCTAAACAAGACATAGGCAGCGACGGCGGTACACAGCGGAATACAGCCATTCAGGAAAATGGCTGCATGAGCAGCGGGTGCATGTAAAAAGGCGCTATACACCGTAAGGCAATACACCAGTCCGCCAATCAGCGCCAAAATCACGGGTCGCGGATTCCATAAAAAAGCGAGATCTTTTTTATAGATCAAAACTGGCAATAAAATCAGGGAAGCAATGGCAAAACGCATGGCCACCAGATCCCAGACACTGACATGCCAGTGTGCGTTGAGACGGGAAAAAATCGTAAATCCGCCCCAGATACACATGGTGATCAGGACAAAGAAATAGCCTTGCGTACGAGCAGTCATCTGGGCTTACATAGAACAATATGAGCTTAAATTATACACCACGTTGACGGCAGGCTTCATACAGTGCCATACCTGTTGCCACGCTGACATTTAAACTTTGCAGGTCACCCGACATCGGGATATACACGGTATGATCACATTGTGACTGGGTAATCGGTCTTAAACCGGTATCTTCAGCACCCATCACAATCACCACAGGACCTTTAAAATCACATTGATGGATTGGCAATGCTTTTTCATCTAGCATGGTCCCAATTACACGGGTATGCGTGCTGTCTTTCAGATGTGCCAAGGTTCTTGCCAGATTGGTCACTTGAATAAACTTAACTTTCTCGGCCCCACCCGCGGCAACCTTACGTGCTGTCGGTGTCAGACTAGCTGAACGGTCACGTGGCACAATCACTGCCTGAACACCCATCGCTGCCGCGGTACGGATACACGCGCCAAGATTGTGCGGGTCAGTCACCTGATCAAGCGCCAGTAACAACGCATCTGGTGACTGCTGCATGAGTTCATCCAGATCTTTTTCATTCAAAGTCGGATGTGGGCGCACCGCGGCAACCACCCCTTGATGGAAGGGTAAACCTGCCAGTTTTTCCAGACTGTCACGACTGGCTTTTTGAATACTGATCCCGAAAGGTTCGGCCAGTTGCAAGATCTTTTGCAAACGCTGGTCATCTCGACCTTTTAATGTAAATAAAGTCAAAACGCGTTCAGGCTCTAACTCCAACAATGACTCCACCGAATGAACGCCATAATAATATTCAGGTTTTGCCATGAACGACCTCGTTTAGCACGTCCTCTTTTGTATAAAAAAGAGTGTTAGGAATATTGAAAAATAAAAATCCTGCAAAGTGACTTTACAGGCGAGGAGCGATTATAGCTCCGCAAGAGTACCTAATAAAAAAATCCTGCAAAATGACTTTACAGGATTTCTATTGGCTCTAGTGTACTCGATTTAGAAAGGAATAGGTTAGCCTTCTAAATGACAGACATAATCGAGGACATCGTCTGCTTCAATCAGGAAGGTACTATTGCCAGGGACATAGAATGATTGCCCTGCACGGAATAATTCACTTTCTGTACTATCTGCGATTTTTACACGACATTCGCCAGAAATAATTTCCATACGCTCTGGCACGTGTGTTTCAAAAGTTAAAGGCTGTTCAGTGGGTAAAATTACACCTAAAGTCTTTTTTGTACCATCTTCAAATTGTACGGTGTGGCTAATACATGCCCCGCCAAAATACACATTCGATTTCTTAATGACCGTTACATGATCAAACTGCACTGAACTCATGCGTACTCTCCAAATAATGCCGCATTTATATTAGGTTATGCTGGACGTAGTTTAATTGTGCCGTGACAACTAATCAATCCATTTTCTGGGCTAAACATAGCAATTTTCATACCTGAGCCCAGATTAACAAAGCAACGCTTTGTCTGGGCGCAAGTCGAGCAGCTATGCTGTGAGTGGCGAGGAAAGCAAAGCGAAACTTTGCCCGAGCGCAAGACGAGTAGCTCTGCTACGAGTGACGAGGATTAACAAAGCATGAGAAGCATGGCTTCGTAAGGTCCGAGCGCAAGACGAGCAGCCAAGCTGCGAGTGGCGAAAGCTTTGTCCGAGCACAAGTCCTTGCACCCTATATGACTCATATACTGTACATAGTGTCGGACAAACAAATTGGATCTACTCAACGCAAAACCTGAGCTCCCCCGCTATAGATGTTGAAGAAAAAGCCAAGAAGTCAAACACATCACAAAATAACCCTCTATCCGCACAGTAAATCAGGAAATTCCACCATTCAACTCTTGTAGCAACTTTAAAACTTCTCTATCTTTAAGCAAAAGATTCTGTGCATTGGATGCGTTTATGCTCACCCATTTAACTTTAATTAATTTTGCACTCGCCGACCATCTGGCTTTAGATATTGAACAAGGCTTCAATGTATTGACTGGTGAAACTGGCGCGGGCAAATCATTATTGTTAGATGCGCTATCTGCATGTCTGGGTGAACGTACCGATACCAATTATGTCCGCTATGGCGCGGACAAAGCAGATGTGACTGCCGTATTTAGCTATCAGGCAGAGAGTGCCGAAGCACAATGGCTCGCTGAACATGAACTGGATGATGATTCAGGTGAAATCCATTTAAGACGTGTGATTTTTGCCACAGGCCGTAGCAAGGCCTGGATTAATGGCCGTCCGAGTAGTTTAGCCGAACTCAAGGAAATCGGCCGTTTACTGGTACAACTCTATAGCCAGCACAGTCAACAACAGTTATTAGAGCCGCCTTATCCAAAACGCTGGCTGGACCGTTATCACAATTTTGCTGAACCCTCGAATGCCGTTCGTGAAGCCTATAGTACCTGGCAAAAGAATATCCGCCAGCATCAAGCAGCATTGGATGCACAGGCAACACGCATTCAGAAAATACAAAATCTCGAGTCCCAGATTGAAGAACTCGAAGACGTGGTTCAAACTGATTATCGGGACATTGAACAGGAGTTTGATCGACTCAGCCATCATGAACATATCATGCAGGACTGTAGCTATAGCCTGAATGTCTTAGACGAAGCGGAACAGAATATTACCCAGGAAGTGGCATCGATCATCCGCCGCCTGGAGTCTCATGCGGGTCGTAGTGAGCAGCTCGCCAATATCTATAATGCTTTGTTGAATGCACAAAGTGAAATTGATGATGCTACGGCAAGCCTGCGTCAGTTTATTGATCGTCAAAGCTTTGATCCGGAGCGGATGGAACAACTGAATGCGACGTTGGAGGTATTCCATCGTCTGGCCCGCAAGCATCGCACCCAACCCGAATTACTCAAGCAGGAATATGAAAGCTGGCAACAGGAATTAGAACAGCTACATCAGTTGGAAGATCCAGAAACACTGGCGGAACAGGTTGAAGTCTCCTATCAGGACTTTATGCAAAAAGCCCAGCATTTAGATGAGATTCGTCGTGCAGCAGCGATTCCATTAGCGAAACAGCTCACCGAACAGGTCAAACCATTGGCACTGCCTGAAGCACACTTCGAGTTTAAGTTTGAACCCTTAGAACCTGCCAATGCAGAAGGCTTAAGCTTTATTCAGCTCTTATTTACTGCCAATAAAGGCATTCCGCCACAACCACTGGCGCGCGTAGCATCCGGAGGTGAGTTGTCACGTATTGCCCTGGTCATGCAGGTCATGAATGCAGAAAAAACAGATGCTGAAGTGCTGGTATTTGATGAAATTGATGTCGGGATCAGTGGAGGCACAGCTGAAGTGGTGGGACGCTTACTGGCGGATCTCGCCCAGCACGTCCAATTATTATGTATCACTCATCAGGCTCAGGTTGCAGCACAGTCTGACCAACATCTGCTGGTGAAGAAACAACAAACCGACCCGGCCAGCAGTACCATTATCGAACTGGGCGAAGAGCAACGTATTTTAGAGCTGGCGCGCATGTCGGGCGGCGTTGAAATTAGTGAGACCACTTTGCAACATGCCAGACAGTTACGACAGCTAAAATTTCAGTCGGCCTGAGCCAAGGCATAAAATATGAGAAAATAATTGGCGAAATCCGATTAACTCTTGTATGTTGATAAAAAGAACCTATATAGATAGATCAGCACCATACATTGAGGGAGAACCGCCTAGGTGACGAAACAATATCTAACTCACCGTTGTCTCATCGCCCCACCTGACATGGCCGATGACTTCTTTGCCAATACGGTCATTTACGTGGCTCGCCATGACGAAGATGGCGCTCAAGGTATTATCATCAATCGCCCTTCTGAATTACAGATCAAAGAATTACTCAATGATTTAGAAATTGATGCCGATAATGTGCATCCGCATGCGGTATTGCAGGGCGGTCCATTACGCCCGGAAGCAGGTTTTGTGTTACATACCGGTCAACCGACATGGCATTCGTCGATTGCCGTGGGCGAAAACGTCTGCATTACCACCAGTAAGGATATTCTGGATGCGATCGCGCATAATGAAGGGGTGGGTCGCTATCAGATTGCCCTGGGTTATGCCAGCTGGAGCAAAAACCAGCTTGAAGAAGAAATTACCCGCGGTGACTGGCTGATCTGTGAGTCGGATATGGATCTGATTTTCAATCTGCCTTATGGTGACCGTTGGGATGCCGCCTACAAGAAAATTGGGGTAGACCGCACCTGGTTTGCATCCGAGATTGGTCATGCCTGATATGCAAACAGCTCAATCAATTATGGCCTTTGATTTTGGTACGCAGAAAATGGGGATGGCGATTGGACAATCCACGATTGAAAGTAGCAATCCCCTGCCCTTATTTGCCATGAAAGATGGTATTCCAGACTGGGATAAACTGTTAAAGATCGTCAAGGAATGGCAACCGACCTTATTTTTGGTGGGCTTACCGCTGAATATGGATGACTCTGAATCTGAACTGTCGGCACGTGCACGGAAATTCGCTCGTCGTTTACACCATCAAACCAATATTCAAACCTGGATGGTAGATGAACGTCTGACCACGCGTGAAGCCAGAGAAGAACTCGAATCTTATCAGAGCAAAGGTCAGGCCAAACGTTTATCTGCGGATAGCTTTGCCGCTGCATTATTAATTCAAAGCTGGTATCGCGATCCTGCCGGGATTACCCCTTAGCAAAAACCATCTTTTTATCATTAAGCGGCGTTCCATGCCGCTTTTTGTTGTCTCATTCTTGAATGAATTAGAGCACTTGGGAACCGTATGGATTATTTTTCAATAATTCTCACAGTCGCGGTACGCCCTGACACAAAAGCCAATGGATTATGCGGTTGCTCATCCAGTACAATTTTTACCGGTACACGCTGCGCCAGACGTACCCAGCTAAAGGTTGGATTCACATTTGCCAATAAATTTGAACTGCCAGAACGCTCACGGTCTTCAATCCCTGAAGCAATCCCCTGCACATGACCACGAATCTGTTGACGATCACCCATCAGCTGTACCGTTGCAGCATCACCGACATGAATACGGTTGAGTTTGGTTTCTTCAAAATAACCGACTACATAAAGTTGCTGACGGTCTAATAATGCCGCCACGGCTTGCCCAACCTTGACATAGTTACCGACACGTAAATCAAAGTTCGATAAAGTACCATCCGCTGGTGCAACCACTTCAGAACGATGCAAATTCAACTGGGCCAAATGCAGCGTGCTATTGGCCACCTCAATCAAGGCCTGTTGTTGCTGGATCGCAGCATTGGCCTGTTCGATATTGGCAGTCAGTTGCTCTTTCTCTGCAATCGCTTGATCACGTGTCGCAAAGACTTGATCCTGTTCTTGCTTGGAAATGGCACCATCCATCAAGCTGACATAACGCGCAGCATTTTTCTCCGCCAGTTTCATATTGGCTTCAGTTTTGACCAGACTGGCTTTGGCACCTGCCAGATTGGCATGTGCCTGCGCCAAACCGGCTTTGGCTTTGGCTAAATCCGATTTGGCTTGTTCCACATCCAGCGCCTGACGTGCCACATCAATTTTAAACAGCACCTGACCTTTTTTCACGCTCTGGTTGTCCTGCACCAGCACTTCGGTGACCAACCCATTGACATCGGAGGCCACCTGAATCACATCGCCACGAATACGGCCATCCCGTGTCCACGGTGCAGCATTGTAGTAATTCCATAAATGCACCACCGTATATACTGCGATCAGGACCGCCACAAGTAATACAATTGGACGGATGACTTTTCTCACATCAAATGCATTCATGTTCATTACCTTTACCATTTATCTTTAAATCATTAAATTTCATAGATGCGTTATTCAAAACACTTAAGCCCAGAACCATACAAATAACCCGTGCACCAGCAGCAAGAGTCCCAAGTAAAAGCACAAATTAAAAATACTCGGCAGTGCAATCCAGCCCTTACTGATCAGCCGATCAAGCCATGGACCTGCAAGCTTAAACAACACATAGGCAATAATGGCCTGTACCAAAAGAATCGGAATATAAATGCCATAAAGATTAAGTTCACCCATGAGATATACCTAAGCCATACATGTCTGAATAGCGCTGTTCTGTGGAAATATGACCAATGCTTTCGCAGATATTATTCAGCGAAATCAGTAGTCGTTGACGTAATTGAGCATCTTCAATCTGTGGAGCAATATGCTGCAAACGCGCGATTTGCTGCACGATCTCTGCTGGAAAATGATGGATCGACAGTTGCTTCTCTTGGGCCTGAAAATACGCGGTCAGTTGTTGCTGTAACCCATTCACTTCTTGTTGCAGTTCTGCCAGTTGCGGCAATTTCTGGCTAATTTCCTGTAAACGGACCAGATCCACAATTGAGCTACTTTCCACCAAAGCATTTTGAATCGCTGTTTTAATTTCTGGATTTTGTACCATCTTGGTATTCAATACACCGACGCGATCCAGCATGCTGCGTAAATGAATCTTGAAGTCACTACCATAAGACAGATGTAATGCCTGACGCATGGCCTGATAATGCAAGGCCAGAATCCGTGTCGCACTGGTATCCGGAGAAACCGCGCGTACCAGATCAATCACAATCAGCGATACCATCACCCCTAGGACCATAGCAAAGGAACTGTCCAGATAAGACACGGCATCCATGGTGTATTGATTATGCAAGTTCAAACCCATCATGGTATTAATGCCCAGTACCATACCGATTGGCATCAGCATCTGGTTTGCCATCATGGTCACGGCCACCAGAAACACCGGGAACAATACCAGTGCCAACTGCCAGAAGTGAGTGACGTGCGGGAAGATACCAAAGGCATATAGAAACACCAGACCTGCCGAAACGATACTGCCCCAGATAAAGATGCGTAACACTGGCACCGGATTATCCAGAGCGGTCAGGATACAGGCCGTGATGGCACCCATTTGCGCCATCATGAAGCCGGCTTTCCAGCCTGATAAAATCCAGGCACCGGTAACAATAAACGTGATCAGCACGGCACTAATGCCACCGCGAATGGCAATACCATGATCGCGGTGCAAACTCGGATACTTGGTAGTGATCGAGGTAATTTCAGCAGGTATATCTTTTTTGCCCTGCTGGATCTGTTGCCAGATCAGTTTTACCGCCAGCATATTGGCAATAAAATGACGCACATCCATTTTCAAGGCTGCCAGTACAATTTGCTGTTCAGGCGTTGCAATCGACATCAACTCAGCAAAGTCCTGTTCAAAGCTATCAGGCAATGTTTGTAAATCTGCTGGTGTTAAACCCCGTTCCTGTTTTAAAAAGGTCAAGGTATCCTGACGAAGCCGATCTAAATGTGGGGTCAGACTGGTCAATTGCATTTGCCCGAGCTGTTTCACCCGTTGCGACAAAGCCACCAGATTCGCTACCACCAAAGACACCTGATGCAGCATTTCCTGCAGCGGTTTGGTCATGCCATTGAGCTCACCTTTTTCATAAGCCAGATGCACGGCCAAGGCATGAATATCGGAAGCATCACGGGTAATGACCGATAAAACCTGGGTGTAGTTTTCTGGTTCTTTCTGCGCGGTAATCAAACGCTCAAAGGTATTTTCCAGATCATTCAGGGTTTTATTGACCCGCTGCTTGATCATGGCCCCGACATGAACCGGAAAAAAGGTGGCTGAGACCACGGCGGTGGCCACCACTCCAATCGAAATTTCCAGCACCCGCGCCATGGCAATATCAAAAATATTATAGGTATCGATATACGTAATCGCGTTATACACAATCATTGCCGTGGAATACCCCGCCAGCATGAACACATAACTGCGCGGCGTGCGGTCAAGTAACGACACATACAAGGCAAAACCGACCCATAAAGACAGGATAATGGTGAATAACCACGGCGTATTAATAAAATGCGGTGTCAGCAATAAGGCAATGATTGCCCCCGCAACGGTTCCCACTAAACGGTACACACATTTGGAGGACACCATCCCTGAATAAGGATTGGCAATAATCAGCACGGTACCAATCGACCACATCGGATTGATCAGGTCCAGTTCAAACGAGATAAACAATGCCAGCATACCTGCTACAAATGTTTTGCACGCAAAGATGATGTCGAGTCGACTCGGTCTAAAAGCCAACAACTGTTTAAATAGCATGAACATGTCTCAATTCAGAGTCAGTTTGATCCTCATCACATCAATAAATAGGTGACGACTTGTCCAGACTGATCTGAAGGATTCAAATCAGGGCAATTGATAGGAATAAAACTGGATATTGGGAGTGATATACAATGCTTGTGCTTGGTATGTTTAGAGAGATTTCCCTAAAAATAATTATCCAAATAAGACATTGTGCTGCTAATTTTTTCAAAACAAAGCGAATTAGTCAACATAAATTATCACTATTTGATAATTTTTAATTTTAATCTAAAATAATGACACTGATATTTCAGTATTTTCTCAACAACGGCCTCTATTTCCTGATCGAAGCTGAGCAAATTTAAAATCCCATACCCCACTTAAGCCTTTTCTGTTATAAAGCAATAAAAGTTCGGTTTTCACGTTATTTGGCAAGGAGTAGACAACGCATCATGGCAATTTCGAGTTTTGGTAAAATTCTCACCGTACTGGATTTATTTTCAGTTTCACGTCCGATTATCAATGTCGATATCATTTGTGATGAGCTTGGTCTTTCTAAACCTACCGCCTATCGTTATTTAAAAGAACTGGTCTCGGCCGATATTCTCAAGCGCATTAGTGGTACCTCGGGTGACTATACCCTTGGTTCTAAAATTGCGGTACTTGACTATATTTCGCATAGTACAGATCCTCTGGTTCAGATCAGCATTCCGTTTATGCGCGATATTGTGGAACGCACCGAATTGTGCTGTTTACTCACCTATTTAAATCATGATTACTGTATCGATCTGCATCATGAGACCTTTAAGGATGCCGAATTACTGTCTTTTGGCCGAGGTTGTCCACGTCCGGTGTATATTGGCGCTTCACCTAAAATCGTGATCGCTCATTTATCCAAGCAACGGATTCAGGCCTATTATCAGCAGTTTTCAAAAGAATTGGCACAAGTCGGATTTGCGCAGACCCAGGAAGAGTTCATTCAACATATGCGCAAAATCAAGAAACAAGGCTTCTATTTATCTGAAGGTGAAATTGATCCTCAACTGTGTAGTTTGTCAGTACCTATCCGTTTCTCCAGTAAAGAAGCACCGATTGCACTGACCCTGGTAGCCTCGAAGAACCGTTTTGACTTCATCAATATTCAAAAGCTGATTGAAATTTTGCAGAATAATGCCCATCAGATTGAACATAAATTTGTAAGCTTGTCTGAGAGCCAAGGCCAGCCAGTTTGAGAATATTAAAAAACTTTTACATTTTACACGGTTGTAAATAGCAACAAATTCTCATATGATGATTATGTTCTTCAGCATACTCTCCCAAAAGAGCATGACTTTCCTCAGAGAACTAAGCTCATCGTTGTTATGGGCTTTTTTCTTGTCTCGCCATCCATCAGGCAATAAAAAAGCCCTCTCAATCGAAGGCTTTTTGGTATTCAACTAGAGCTTAGGGCTGTTTTAAATACGGCCACGCAGCTTTCATATAAATAAACATCGACCATAAGGTTAGAATCACGGCAGCATACAGCAAGGCATATGCCCAGATTTCTAGCGGTTTCCAGTTCAACAGGAACACACTGATCGCAATCATTTGAAAGGCGGTTTTGTATTTTCCGACCGTTGAAACCGCAACACTGGTACGCGCACCAAGTTCCGCCATCCATTCACGTAAGGCAGATACGGTAATCTCCCGCGAAATAATCACGATCGCAGCAAAGGCCATGGAAATGGTGGGTTGCCATTGCACCAGAACGATCAGAGCCGCTGCAACCATTAACTTGTCTGCAACCGGATCCAGAAAGCGTCCAAAGGCCGAGGTCTGATTCAGGGTTCGTGCCAGATAGCCATCAAACCAGTCGGTTATAGCTGCCAGAACAAAGATCGCTGTCAGTACCATATGACGCACCATGCCCCCATGATGCTCAGCAATTCCAATTGCTGGTGGCCAGTAAGCAATCACCAGAAACACGGGAATCAGGGCAATACGTGCCAAGGTTAAGATATTAGGAATGTTCAGGATTTGCCCTGTGCTCATAAACACCGCCATGTTGTTCGCATCAAATGCAGTTTGCACAAAGGATGTGCTGAGATTGTATTCATGTGTAGGCAACTTTATACGAAATGCACCGCAGTGTCGACTAGGCAAAAACCGCAACTGTTTGTCTAAGCACCGCAATTAAACGGTTTTCACGGTTCCACAGATAAGCATATTCGGTGGAATAACCATGTTCTGCATACTCGGTCACAACTTTATACTTAAACCAGTCTTGCACCTGCTCCGCCACCGGATGTAAATAGGTAATCTGCCATGATAAAGAACTTGCCGGTGCAGGTATTTTAAACATCGGCAACACCCCCGGCGGCCACACGTCCATCAAGGCAAACAGATCAGGGAGCTGCATGGCACGGTTCTGGTGCAAATCGGGTGAAAAACGGCTCCATCCACCAAAATCAGGCGCTTTACTGCCAGCCATTGGATAACTGCCTTCAGCCCAGCACAGTTCAAAATGCTGTAAACATTCAGGCATTAAGCCTTCAATATAAAAGGTTTTATCGAGTTGCTCTGGCGTCGGATAAGCAGGCACCTGTGGCAAGTTTTCAACATGAATCCGGGACTCACGCGCTGAACCAAAGCTGGCGATCAAGATCGTTTGTACAGCCTCGTTCTGCCATAACCTCACTTCCAGCGTAGTCACCGACTTGCCTTCACGTAAGACTTCCTCGGTAATATTGGCTTGTCCTTGCTGTACCGGGCCCACAAACGTGATATTACAGCTCAGCAGTTGTTTTGCTGCATCTTGTACAATACTTAAAGCTTTCTGGATCAGAATGCCTGCGACCAGTCCTCCAAACACGGTACGGCCTTGCAGCCAGCCTGATGGGATATCAATACACTGTTGTTGTTCAACCTGCTGATAGAGCGGAAGCAATGACATCATTTTTCCTTCATGATCAAAACGTCCTATCTTTGAACGTTTTTCATATTTTGTGAATGATCATTGATACAGTCTGAACAGGACGATTAAGTCAATTGGCCTTTTTATTCATGCAAGATTTTATAAATTGTTCGCGCCAGCACTTCACCCAGACCGGGAACAAGCATCAAGTCTTTTTCGGAAGCTTTTAATACTCCCTGAATGCCACCAAAATGGGTGAGCAGATCGCGTCTACGTTTTGGCCCCAAACCTGGTATTGCCTCCAGAACTGAACTGCTGCGACGTTTATCGCGCTTGGCACGATGTTTGGTAATCGCAAAACGATGGGCTTCATCACGGACCTGCTGAATCAGGTGCAAGGCTTTATGATCTTCGGGCAATTGAATCTTGGTACCATCAGTAAAATGTAGCGTTTCCAGTCCAGGTTTACGTCCTTCCCCTTTAGACACCCCAATCATAAAGGCATCCAGCTGTAGCTCCTGCATCACTTCCATCGCCATATGCAACTGCCCTTTACCACCGTCAATCAACAACAGGTCGGGCAGCATATTCTTTTTATAACGGCGGATCAGCGCTTGACGCATGGCGGCATAATCATCCCCACCGGTAATATCCTGAATGGCAAACTGGCGATAATCACGTTTTCTGGCACCGCCCTGATCGAACACCACACAAGAAGCAATCGGTGCTTCGCCCATGGTATGACTGATATCAAAACATTCAATCCGGTCAATCGGGCGGCCAACCACCTGTTCTAGCTGATGAAAACGCTCATTCAGTTCCAGATGACTGCTCAACTTACCTTTAATCGCATGCTGGACATTCATTTGCGCCAGCTCAAGCCATTCCGCCCGGGTTTCACGCACTTTATGCTTGATCTGAACCTTTTTATGAAAGCTTTGCTGTAACGCCTCTTCCAGTTGAACCTTGTCAGGAATGTCGATATTCACAATCAGTTCAGACGGCACTTCATCAGCCACCTGAAAATAAAAATTCGCCATAAAATCACTGAGCATCTGTCCCAGATCATCACTCAGCATATCCGGGAAATAGCTTTTACCGCCCAGCATCCGTCCATTACGTACATGCATGATCTGGACACAAGTCACCCCTGCCTGATAGGCAATCGCCAGAATATCGGCCTCACCCTTAATTTTAAATACCGCTTGCTGAGCCTGAACTTCACGTAATAAGCCCAATCGATCGCGATAGAACACGGCTTTCTCAAATTCCAGCGCTTCTGCCGCCTGCTCCATTTTGCTGATCAGTTCCTGATTCAGTTCTTTGGTATCGCCTTGCAAGAAGCGGATCGAGTTATCGACATCTTCTTTATAATCTTCGGGGCTAATCAGACCCACACACGGCGCAGTACATCGTTTAATCTGGTATTGCAGACACGGGCGTTTACGCTGGGAAAAATAGCTGTTTTCACACTGACGTACATTAAATAATTTTTGTAAAACCAGTAAGGTATCTCTGGCACTATAGGCACTAGGATAAGGCCCAAAGAACTTGCCAATCTGATGCTTGCCCTTTCCTCGCCCACTGGCAATCCGAGGATAGGGTTTATCGGCAGATACAAAGATATAGACATAAGACTTATCATCCCGCAACATAATATTGTAGGGCGGACGATGCAGTTTAATCAGGTTCTGTTCGAGTAATAATGCTTCCGTTTCCGAGCGCACCACTAGCGACTCAATATCATAAATACGGGCCACCAAAGCCTGTGTTTTCGGATGATCGATGGTTTTTACAAAATAGCTCGAGACACGGTTTTTCAGGTTTTTGGCTTTGCCCACATATAGCAGTTCGCCGTCCTTACCCAGCATTTTATAAACACCGGGTAATTGGGTCATATGCGCCAATATTTTTTCAATGTGTTCTCGAGCGTTTGAATTCACTAGTCAGCTTTAATCATCAGTATTATCTTGATGATGTTGGCTCAGTTGCTGCTTTTCAAGTGCTGAACCGTCAATTTTCATGCTGAAATGGTAAGAGCAACCATTGCGTCACTTTCTGTTTGTCCACTTTCTTTTTTAATCCTCTAATTTTTATACTATCCCAATCAAACTGGTATTCTGAATTTAGGTTTTTTAACCACTCAGGAAACCCGATCACAGCATACTCCGTAAAAGGGGGCATCTTTAATTCATTTTTATACTGATCATGACAATAGTGTTGCGAATAAATTTGATTGAATGGACTCACAAACAATTTAATATACCAGTTGAATTCACTGTCATCTTGCAATTCCAGTAACACGTAACCATTGTCATGCTGAAGATCAATCCAGATACTGACACCCCAGTCTTTTAAAGGTAAATCCAAATCAAGTTCTGTTTTCCAGATAAAGCTATCACTTGCTTTGCGTTTAGCATTTTCCAGTTCAATCAATTGATCGACATAGGGACGAGCTTTAACCGTGAAAATATCATCGCCGTATTGTTCCTGCATTTTTTCACAGTACAGACATAGGATTCGCAAGTTATCAGCACCAAAAACGTGATATTGACCCTGCAAAAAATTTTCTAGAAAAATAGCCTGATAGTCGGGATTAAATAAAGCCAACAAAGCCATGGCCCGAATCTTCAACCCTAATATTAACTGGTTATCATCAGAATAAAATTCGTACTGACTCATATGTTCTAAACATTGCAAGGCGTATTCAGCAAATTCCTGCTGTTGTTTAAAAAAATCCATTTTTTTTAAATGACCGCGAATTGAGGTATAGCTCTCAATGCGGGTATATAATTTTTTTAATTTTTCATATTGTTCAAAGGAGTTGCCTTGAGCAAGCGGATTAAATTGATCAAATCCATAGAGGAATAAAGGTTCTATAACATCATAGACACCGATCACCGTCTTGAAGCTAGCCAGATACTCACGATAAGCTTCAATGAAAATGGCATAATTTTTTGCTTTGAGCTTGATGGAACACCTTAAATATAAAATCACTTTATAGAATTTGAGTAAGTCTTCTGGAGTTAAAATTTTATCGGCTTTTGCCGCAAGCTCATTCAAACGTTCCCAGTGCTGGCTATAAAGCGCTTTTAGCGCTTCATTTTCTTGACCACAACGAGGATAAATAGAATCACTAATAAAATAGTGTAAAAATTGCTGATCATTGAATTGTTTCATTATTATTCCTTGTTATAAAAAAACGCCCTTTCGGGCGTTCACATTATTCAAACTTAAAAGACATAAGGACGAATAAAAATCAGGAAGAACAAACCTAGCATGATGAACCACTTCAAGAAGTAGTACAACGAACGGTTCGACTTCTTCAAGGCTTTGGCTTTAATACGGATCTGGTAAATATAACCAAAGGCCTTATTTAAACCACCTGTCTGGTCACCCGCTTCATTGGGTGAACTCGCCGCCGTCATCACCTTTTTCCCAAACCAGTGATTAAATTTTTCCATAAAACGTGTTTTTAATGGACGCTCAACATCGGCAAAGAAAATGATACGGTTTTGATCGGTCGTATTTTCAGCATAGTGGATATAGGTCTCGTCAAACACGACACTTTCACCATCACGCCAAGAATAACGTTCACCATCCACATCAATAAAGCAACGGTCATCATTTGGTGTGATTAAGCCCAAATGGTAACGTAATGAACCAGCATACGGATCGCGGTGGCGAACCAGACGGCTATCTGGTGCAAGTTCAGTAAACATCGCCGCTTTAATCGTAGGCAATGTTTTTAATAAAGCCGTAGTTTTTGGACAAAGTTCAGCTGCTGATGGATGTGCAGAGTCATACCATTTCAAATAGAAACGTTTCCAGCCTGTTTTAAAGAACGAGTTAAAGCCCAAGTCATCATAACTACTTGAAGCTTTAATCCCACCTTTGTCATATAAGGCTTTAGCTTCATCACGAATCATTTCCCAGTTTTCATCAAGGATTTTTAGATCCTTAAAATGCTGGGTGTCGATATACGGCTGATTCGGCACTTTGGAAAACATGTACATCAAAAAGTTAATCGGCGCGAGAATCGTCGAATGGTCAAAGAATTGACGATAAAACGAATGCTTTACTTTTCCGCGGCGCTGAATATACAACGCAGAAATGATAAAAATCGCTAATATGATCCACTTAATCATATAGTTACTCACTCTTGAGTATCATCTAGGATACTTCGACGGAATTTGAAATGGAGAAATAATAACAAACTCGCGAAGAAAATTCAGACCTAGATCAATAAGTATCATTTTTTAATGAATAAAAATCTCAGAAATATTCATTTCTGAGATTTAGTCAAGATAAGTCTGAGATTAGTCTTGATATGGTTTCCAATTTAATGAGCTCAAAGAAACAAGTGCATCTGCAGCAGTTTCATTAAAGACATAACAGCCTGATTTCAACTGTGCCATTCTTAATTTGGCAACACGAATTGCTGCTGGATCATTCTGTTTTTTGAGGAAAATATCCCAGTGCAGGCTCTCTTGATCAGCAGTCCAAGCGATATTACTGGTATATTCTGCCGCATAAGTTTTGCCGCCATATTGTACCGCAACAGCATCACTTGCCTGTAAACCTAGACTGGTATCGTAAATTGTCGTCCAAGGAACATTGAGCCATGATCCTTTAACAGCCCTATAGCTAAAGCCAAACGGATTGGTTTGATTCAAATACTCGAGATATGGACCATTTTCAGCATCAAATTCTTCAAAACTTTGATTAATTTCATAATCCTGATCCGTATTAAATGCAAAGGTCGGCTGATTGGATTTTTTTGAGACTAAACGATAACAACTACTTCCTTGAGGAAATTTATTTTGACCATAGGTATTAAGAAAGATGCGTCCATTTGCAGTACTCTTGTCTGTCACAGTAAAACCGATTTCACGATAACCTGGTAGCACTGCATCAAACATATTTTTCCCAGACAGATCAACTTTTTGTAGTTTCCAGTCTTCTTTAACATCTCCAACAATATCCAGTCGCCAATCAGTCATGGTATTAATATTCATCGTATTCAAAGCTTTATCCGTTGGTAAATAAAGCTTTTTCTCTGTTAATAAATATTCATCTAAAGTCTGATTTGAAGAGGCGATGGTAGACTTTTTATTAAAGATTTGAAAATAAGCAGTATTCAGCTCATCTTCGGTATCTGCGTTATAATCCATAAAATAATAACGCGTACCATCTGCAGTAGAGTCTTGAGTTTCAGTACTTGGATTGGTGTTTGTGGATTTATTATCATTAGATCCACCACCTCCTCCACATGCGCTTAACATCAATGGAAGCATGGCCAATACAACAATTTTAATTTTTAACATAATTTTACTTTCTTAAACATTTTTATCACATGAAGCTTATCTAAAGATAAAAAAATAGACAAGTCTTTCTGTCCACTGTTTATAAAATGTCCTGTTTTGTTTAATAAAAATGCTTGTTTGATATTTCCAATCTTTAGATTAAAGTCAAAATTTATAGAGTTAGTTCCCCATCCATAGGACTGATTCACAGCATTAAAAACAGTTGAATATTTAAAGAACGCAGGCATTTCGACACGATAAATAAAGCCTCATAAAAGCCATAGTAGACACCAACAAGAATACTTAAAAATTATTTTTTTCAAATAGATAAATTCAAACATAGAGCAACAAAAACAAATGGTGACCCTAGCGTCACGGCTTGATACAACTTGTTATGTCCTTTTTGGATATAGTTATCGTAAGATTAGCGAAGCTTTTTTATGTGCTCAAACTGCACATATGCTTTATGACATCCACTTAGAATCCTCCACAACAAGGGAGATCAGGCATGATCCACGCTGGCAATGCCATTACCGTCCAAATGCTTGCGGACGGAATTGCAGAATTCCGCTTTGACTTACAAGGTGAGTCGGTTAATAAGTTTAACCGTGCAACCATCGAAGACTTCCAAGCAGCAATTGCTGCAGTGAAAGCCAATAACGATATTAAAGGCTTAGTCGTAACTTCTGGCAAATCAACCTTCATCGTTGGTGCTGACATTACTGAGTTTGGCGATAACTTCGCTGCTGGTGAGCAAGCGATTGTTGATTGGCTTATGCCTGTACATGAAATCTTCAACAGTTTTGAAGACTTAGATCTACCTAAAGTTGCTGCCATCAATGGTACAGCGTTGGGTGGCGGTTTTGAAATGTGCTTGGTGTGTGACTACCGTGTGATGTCAGAACAAGCACAAGTTGGCCTACCAGAAATCAAATTGGGTATTTATCCTGGTTTCGGTGGTAGCGTACGTTTAAGCCGTTTAATCGGTATCGACAATGCCGTTGAATGGATGGCAATGGCGAACCCGAAAAAACCAGCTGCTGCATTGAAAGACGGTGCTGTAGATGCGGTTGTTGCTGCTGACAAATTACAAGAAGCTGCTGTTGACCTCGTTAAACAGGCCATTGCTGGCCGTTTAAACTGGAAAGCAAAGCGTCAAGAAAAATTAGACGCAATCAAATTGAACCCACTTGAACAAATGATGGCGTTCAATACGGCGAAAGGTGCGGTCCTTGCGAAAGCAAACCCGGCTCAATACCCTGCTCCAAAATTATTGCTTGATTCTTTACAAGCAGGCGCAAGCTCAACCCGTGATGATGCGTTAAAAGCTGAAGCACAAGGTTTTGCAAAAGCTGCGATTACGCCACAAGCAGGTGCATTGATCGGTTTATTCATCAATGACCAAGTGGTGAAGAAAACTGCGAAAAAATATGAGAAAGGTGCTCATCCGGTGAACCAAGCCGCTGTACTCGGCGCTGGTATCATGGGTGGTGGTATTGCTTACCAAGCGGCAAGTAAAGGCACACCAATTATCATGAAAGACATTGGTAACCCACAACTTGCACTCGGTATGAAAGAAGCCAATGGCTTGCTGACCAAGCAAGTTGAACGTAAGAAAATGAAACCTGCGCAAATGGGTGAAACACTTGCTCGCATCCGTCCAACTTTAAGCTATGACGAGTTTAAAGAAGTGGATATCGTGATCGAAGCGGTGACTGAAAATCCAAAAGTCAAAGAAATTGTACTTGCTGATACTGAAAAGCATGTCCGTGAAAACACAATTATCGCGTCTAATACCTCAACGATTTCAATTACACGTTTGGCGAAAGCATTACAACGTCCTGAAAACTTTGTGGGTATGCACTTCTTCAACCCGGTTCACATGATGCCACTGGTAGAAGTCATTCGTGGTGAGAAAACATCTGATGAAGCGATTGCAACAACTGTTGTTCTTGCTCAGAAAATGGGTAAAACACCAATCGTTGTTAACGACTGCCCAGGTTTCCTCGTGAATCGTGTATTGTTCCCTTACTTTGGTGCATTTGACCTGCTTGTAAAAGACGGTGCAGATTTCCAACAAGTTGACAATGTCATGGCGAAATTCGGCTGGCCGATGGGCCCTGCATACCTGATCGACGTTGTCGGTATCGATACAGGTGTTCATGGTGCAGAAGTGATGGCAGAAGGTTTCCCTGACCGTATGAAGCCAGACTACAAAGGTTCAATCGAAGCAATGTATGAAGCAAAACGTCTTGGTCAAAAGAATGACGTTGGTTTCTACAAATACGTGTTAGATAAGAAAGGCAAGAAAGCGAAAACTGTTGATCCAACAGCTTACGACATCATTGCACCTTTCGTGACTGGTGAAAAACGTGAGTTTGATAACCAGGAAATCATTGACCGCATGATGCTTGCTTTCTGTAACGAAACTGTTCGTTGCCTAGAAGACAAGATCGTTGCAACTGCTTCTGAAGCAGACATGGCAATGATCATGGGCGTTGGTTTCCCTCCATTCCGCGGTGGTCCATGCCGTTATATCGACCAAACAGGTGTTGCTGAATACGTTGCGCTTTGCGATAAATATGCACACTTAGGTAAGGCTTATGAAGCGCCACAAATGTTGCGTGACATGGCTGCTAACAACACAAAATTCTACGGTTAAGGAGCGACGTGAATGGCTACTTTAAATCCACGTGACGTTGTGATTGTTGATGGCGTTCGTTCTGCCATGGGCAAATCACGTAACGGTATGTTCCGCAATGTACGTGCCGACAGTTTATCTGCTGAATTAGTACGTGCACTTGTTGCTCGTAACCAGTTTGATACCAACGAAGTTGAAGATGTAATCTGGGGCTGTGTCAACCAGACTTTAGAGCAAGGTATGAACATTGCTCGTAATATTGGTCTATTGGCTGACATTCCAAAAACTGCCGGCGGTCAAACAGTTAACCGTCTGTGTGGTTCTTCTATGCAAGCAATCCACACGGCTGCTGCACAGATTGCAACCAACCAAGGTGATATTTTCATCATTGGTGGTGTTGAGCATATGGGCCACGTCGGTATGATGCACGGCATCGACCTTAACCCAGAAGCATCTAAACACTATGCCAAAGCATCGAACATGATGGGCTTAACCGCTGAAATGTTAGGTCGCATGAATGGTATCTCTCGTGAAGAGCAAGATGCGTTTGGTGTTGAATCTCACCGTCGTGCGTGGGCTGCAACTCAAGAAGGTCGTTTCAAAAACGAAATCGTTGGTGTTGAAGGTCATGATGCAAATGGCTTCAAAATCCTTTGCGACATCGACGAAGTGATTCGTCCTGATGCGAATCTTGAAGCATTCCAAGCATTGAAACCAGTGTTTGATCCTAAAGGTGGTTCAGTCACAGCAGCAACTTCATCTGCTCTTTCTGACGGCGCATCTGCAATGTTATTGATGTCTGCTGAACGTGCTCAAGCATTGGGTTTAAAACCACGTGCCGTGATTCGTTCAATGGCAATTGCGGGTTGTGATGCTGCGATCATGGGTTACGGTCCAGTACCAGCAACGCAAAAAGCGCTTAAGCGTGCTGGTTTAACCATGGCGGATATCCAGACCATCGAGTTAAACGAAGCATTTGCTGCTCAAGGCTTATCAGTCATGAAAGGCTTAGGCGTGTATGACAAGCAAGACATCATCAACTTGAATGGTGGTGCGATTGCATTGGGTCATCCATTGGGCTGTTCTGGTGCGCGTATCACAACAACATTGTTGAACGTGATGGAACAACAAGATACACAAATCGGTCTTGCGACCATGTGTATCGGTCTTGGTCAAGGTATCGCGACTATTATCGAACGTGTTTAATCGACACTGAGATAAAAGAAAATCCCCGCACTATGCGGGGATTTTTTTTATTACTAGGAACAAATTTTTAACGCGGCAATAAAGGATTCTGTGGCGGATTTAATCCATCCCGAATCTGTTGCTGCAATTTCAAAATATCACCTAGATCGATTTTAATCGTGCCATTGCGAATGCCGTTAATATTACCGCGGTTAATATTCAAAGGCTCCAGCATTTTAAAAAGACCATTGGTCGGATCTGAAGACTGAAAACCTGATGCCACAGCCAATATGTACTGCTGCAAAATCGGAGAATATTGGGAAAGATCCGGCTGTGCCGTCGTAGGCTGATAATTCACAGTAGTCGGACTTGCAGTCACACCTGCATTCTGTATGTCATTGTGAATTTTATAGACACGATGCTGCAGTGCCTGACGGACCGGCTTATCTTCTTGATAAGGCACGAAACCAACTTCTTCACGCAGCTCGGATTCAGCCATGACCCGAATTGTCGGTAATGCCGTCACCTCGCCCTCTTGTGCGTAAGCGATTGGCGTACCTGTAACAATCAACAGGGAGATCAAAGCTGCTTGTTTTTGAAAATTCATCGTTTGCTCCAAATATCCCTCATCCATAAGACAATAGTGAGTTAAATAAAAGCAGATATAAATAGGCTACAGCAAAGTCAGAATTGATTCAGTAAGGGTCAGATAAACGGTAAATTTCAATTTAAATCCGCCCTGCTTCGTCTAAAATAAAAACCTATTTAAATTATTAAAAAATAATAATGATAACTATTTACTTAAATACATTATTTATCCATAATTTTACAAAACTTTACTCAACCTCCTAAAGTACACATGAAAAAATTACTCTGTTGTTTGGCAATTGGTCTTTCTGTCACAGGCTGCGCAACCACTAAAATCTCTCCAGAAGAGCGAAATAAACTCAATCAAACTCAAACGCTGATCAAAACAAATCAGGTTGCCGTTATCTCGGATGGATGTTTAATTCGAAGTGAGTTGGGCACCAGTCTGATTGAAGGTGAACAGTCTCGTTTAACCGCCCAGAAATTTGCAGCCCTGCTCTCCAGCCAGCTCAATGAACAAGGTGTAACAGTCAGTCATACTTTCATGCCTTTTGTGTGTGGTCTTATGCCTGAAGAGCAACTGAAGAAATATGACTATCGCCTAGATAGTGAAACTAAACGTGCTGAAATTAAAAATTATCCACTTGTTTCTTTAGAAAACAAAACCTTGTCAGAGCAACAGCAGCAAGCTTTGCTCAATCTTAATCAAAGCTTTAATAAACAGGTAGCATTGGCTGTTAAAAATGCCAAAGAAAAAAAACCGGTGAGTAATCTGCTTGAACTAAGCGATCAAGACGTTACGGTAATTAAAGACTTAACCCAATCCAATTACGCATTTATTGCATCAGTGACAGGTACGGATGCGTCTTTTGGTAAGAAATTTGCCGCCGGCGCTTTAAGTGTAGGCGTTACCCTTGCAACCGTCGGTGCTGGTAGCGGTCTGGTAACGGCCTATATTCCACAGGAAGGGCAACAGTATGTGGTACACATTGTTGATTTAAACAATAAAACTATTATGTGGACAAAAGCGGGTTTACTGATGGGCAAACCTTACTCCAAGAAAAATCATTCTGTTGAAGCGAAAGCAATCTTGAATCCACTCTTCGAAGTCGCAAGTAAATAAAATTTTAAAAGAAATCCTCATCAACTGTGGGGATTTCTTTAGCTCTGTTGCAAATCGTCGCAAGGATATTTAACTGAGAATTTGTCGAACTGAATGAAAATCCACTAACTATGGGTTTCCTCTTCATCATCCCCCTCAAAAGTCTTGGAAATTTTTTCAATATTCAGGCTCTTGGCCATCGCATCAAAGATGTTTTTATACACGCCTTGTTGCTGGTACAGCTGATGATGCTCACCATGTTCCACGATCATGCCATCCTGCATCACATAGGTATAATCCGCATCAATAATCTGTGACAGACTATGGGAAATAATAATCACCGTCCGTCCCTGCTTAATCTCATCCAGACTATGTTTGATCTGTTCAGTTGCGATCGCATCCAGACTTGCGGTCGGCTCATCCAGAAAAATAATCGGGGGATTTTTCAGGAACATACGGGCAATCGCAATCCGTTGCTGCTGTCCACCTGAAAGTAATAAGGCGTCGGACTGATAGGCCTGCGGTAATTTCAGAATCTGCTCATGAATCGAGGCTTTCTTCGCCGCTGCAATAATTTCTTCCTGTGTTGCATTCATCTTGCCATAACGGATATTTTCCTCAATGGTTCCCTGAAAAATATGATTTTTTTGCAATACCAGACCAATATGATCCCGTAAATATTGGGTATCGATATCATTTAACGAGGTGCCATTCAGTAGAATTTCACCTGACTGCGGCAGATAGAACTTATCCAGTAGACTAATCAGGGTAGATTTCCCCGCTCCCGATAAGCCCACCAAAGCCGTAATCTTGTTGGGCTGAATCGTCAGGTTAATATCCTTCAAAGCATGAAAACCATTAGGATAGGAAAAATTCACCTGTTTCAGCTCAAATTTGCTGGTGAGTGGCGAAGGTTTTAACTGGCCCGACGTCTCCACCTCATCATCCGCTTCCAGTATCTTGAAAAAGCTTTCTGCATAAATCATCGCGTCATTGACTTCGTCATAGATCCGGTGCAAGGACCGGATCGGCGCAGAGACATTGTTGAATAGCAAAATATGAAACATGATCATGCCGATGCTCATATCACCGACCAGCACAAAATAGGCCGTGAGGATGATAATAAACACCACACCGATCTGTTCAATAAAGGTTTTTAAGCCCTCGAACAAGAAACTGAGCTGCCGTGTCCGCATCTGGTGATCGGTTAACTGTTTTTGTAGCGTCAGCTGTTTTTCTGCTTCGATCTGTTCACGGTTAAAGGATTTGATCACGGTGATCGAGTTAATGATACTCAAAATCCCCTGACTTTTACGTTCGCGCCCATCGCGTAAATTACGGCGTGTGCCACTGAGTTTCTGCGCCTGTTTAAAGGTGACCCAGAAATAAATCGGAACAATACACAGTGCCACCAGACCGATCCAGACATTGGCATAGAACATCAAACCCAAGGCGATCAAGGCACTACTAAACAGCGGGAAAATCTCGATAAAGAAAATCTGTACCAATCGGGTGATCGAACCAATCCCACGATCAATACGGGTCTGTAATTTTCCAGCCTGATTATCATCCTGGGTAAAAAACGCCAGCCGATATTGTAAAAATTTCACGATGATCGACTGCGCCACATCCTGCGAAATTAAAATGCGAAGCCGCTCACCAAAGAACTTTTGTCCAAACTGAATAAAGATATTGATGATCTCTTTACTCAACAGAATCACACTGATCGTGACCAGAATATGCCAGCCTGCACTCAAGCCCTGTCCTGATTCAACTACGGCATTGATCTGGTCAACCGCATATTGCAAGGTCAACGCATTGACCTGTGCAGTGAGAGCACCAATCAGGGTCAGCAGCAAGGTCACGGCAACCAGCCACTTATAGGGAAGGACAAAAGGTTTTACTTTATGAAATAGCTGCCATAAATTCATATATTCGACGTCTGCCTTTTATGCGTGCAATGTATATTGAGTCAGCGATATTGATTACAGTTCTTCTTCCAGTACCTCTGCATTATTTCTCTTGATCTTTTCCATTTTACTATTCAATTTCAGCACATCCTGATACAGCGTATTAAACTTTTTCACCTGCGCGGATTCACGGAAAAGGATCATCTTGTCTTTTCTTTGCCATTGCTGCTTTTTCAGCATGTCAAACATGGCTTGTGCTTTTTCAATAATCTGCTGTTCGATCGGGAAAATATCATGCGCTTTATCCGCTTTCAGGTTACTTTCCAGTTTTGCCTGTAAGGACTGTCGCATTTCATTATGAATGGCCAGACTTTTTGCCTGTTGCATGGAACTGGACTGAATCTGGTGTCGTGCTTGTTCATATTCAGCAGATGCTTTACGCACATCGGCCAGCATCTGTTCCGTTTCTTTATAATCCTGCTTTCGGTCCCGCTCCAGTCGTTCCACATCCAAAAAGGTATCCCAGTTCGCAGCTTTAAGCGCACGTAAATAACGATTGCGTGCCTCTACATTCTGCATCCAGTAATTGAGCAGGAATTCTGACATCAGCTTATAATCGCCAGATAAGCGATCATCATGAATATCCAGTTGTACGGGTGTGCTCCAGTCTTGAGCCTGATCATAAAGTGTACGCATTTTCTCTGCCATCACCACTTCAAACATCTGTTTATTGTTCACTGCACGTTGCTGTAAATGATGCTGATAAAGAAAAAAAGAACCGATGCCAAGAACCACCACAAGGACAAATAATAAAAAACGGCGCATGTTGCCTCCAAATTCATTATATTTTTTTATGTTCTAAATCTTAGTTTAATCGATCAAAGACAATCCTTTATATGCTTTTTATTTCAGTTCTCGTAACGCAGCATTACATATTCATCGCTTTAAATTCATCGATGCCGCCCCTATTATCTGTTTAACGAGAATTGAAGAGATACGCCATGCGTGTAGATATTTGGTCAGATGTGGTCTGCCCTTTTTGTTATATCGGTAAAAAACGTCTTGAACATGTCGCAGAACAAGCAGGCATCGAGCTTGAAATTCACTGGCATAGCTTTGAGCTGGACCCAGACGCGCCAGCCAAGCATGACACCTCAAATACTGAACGCCTAGCTAAAAAATATGGCCGTAGTTATGCGGAAATGGAAGAGATGGAGCGTAATGTTGCAGCCATGGCAGCAGCTGAAGGCATCGACTTTCAATGGCAAAAAGCCAACTCCGGCAACAGCTTCAACGCGCATCGGATTATTCATCTTGCCCAGAGTAAAGGCTTGGGTAACGAAGCAGAAGAAGCATTCTTTCATGCCTATATGACCGAAGGTCTGGCCATTGGCGAACGTGAAGTGGTAGAAGAAATTGCATCACGTATCGGTCTGGATAATGCCGAAGTCGAGTATGTACTGGATTCCGATGAGCTGGCAGATTTTGTCCGTCACGATGAGAAAATTGCACGTGAACAGTTGAATGTCACGGGCGTGCCTTTCTTTGTGTTTGATCAGAAACTGGCGCTGTCTGGTGCCCAGCCACGTGAGATTTTCTTGAAAGCCTTACAACAGGCACAATCCACATCCTCTGAACAGATTGAGCAGGATGATGCCGCTCAATGTAATGATGAGCAATGTGAAATCAAGCCTTAATCATCACACTCAGCTGCTTTAATCTCATGATTAAAGCAGTTTTTTCTCCTGAAATGATAATCCCTCCTTATTGATCGCCGGCCCTTTTATATCCCATCAGCATTGGATTGCTGTGCCATATCAGTGTGTCACCAAGCCGCATTTTTATTTGCTGGACTTTTCACCGTTGCTTCTGTGAGTCTGGTCACAACTCGCCCATAAATTTATAGATACCTTTTTGCTTTATCATCTGGATATCCGATCTATTGTTTTAAAATGTTTTTATTTTCAAAGACAAATCATGATCCACATCTCGATTTAAACTGTTTGAATGTGATTTTCTACTCATTTTCAAGCTATAGATTTTGTCTGGTTTTCTTCTATAATCGTCATAAAGTGACAATCTTTTGTGATGTATATTCAAGCGTTACGCGCGTTATTCGAACTTTTAATGCCAGTCGAATAGACAGATAGCTCACAGCTTGTCATAGGGGCAAACATATACTTGAGCAACAATAATTGATAAAGCCGGTCTAAAACAGCGGTCAAATTTGCACTGATTCATTATTTAAAAAACAGGCTCAAGCCTATCTCTAAGGAAACAGCAGATGGACGTATTAGAGAAAGCACTTTTGGTGGATGAGCTGCAACATCTCATCGATGGGCTCAACAATGAAAAAACCTCACTTTTTGAAATTGCAAAAGCCAAACAACGGATTAAAGATATTTGCGCATCTTGCGACGATCCTGCATTCCAGCAACAAGTAACGCCATTCAAGCAATTTATTCTGAATGAAGAATTTTCGGCTGACGATTTAGCCCGCTATGGTTTTAGCATGACCTATCGCGGGACCTATAACTTCATGGGACGGGTAGAAAATGCCTTATTTGCTTCGGCAGATATGGGCTGGGCAGCGTTACGTCAGGCACAACTCTGGCAAGTCTGGGTGATCCGGCCGGCCTTATCCTTTCTCAAAAGCCCTTGGCTAAACTCATCAATAGATGCCCTGCAGTGGCTGCAAAATCATGCTCATGAATATATCAAAACCGATCATGAACTCCAGCATCTAATTCCGGTTTTGCAACCGCTGGATCAACATCTATCGGATCAAGATCAGCAGGCTTCAAACGATGCACTGGCAAGACTCAAACAAGAAAGCGCCAACTTTCAGTCCCAGCTCGATGCGATCATTCAAGATAAAATCAGAACAGTGCCAGAAAGCGTAGCTGCGCCAGTTCCTACCGAGAACCGGATCAAACCGGGTTTTAGATACAGTGCCAAGCCTTCACCGCACCTAAATAAAGCACAACCTTTAGCCTTGAATGATTTTAATCTGGATGGCCTGATCTGCCGTCTGGAACGTATTGATGCACGGACCTTTCCCTCGTTATATCGGGCCGATTTGCATAATGACATTGACCAGAATATTAAGATTGATTGGCTTTATTTAAAAGCCGAAAACGAAGCACAACCCATCTGGGAATCTGCGCAGGTTTTTGTCGCGGAACAGCTCTATGCGCAAGGGCAGTTTTCCCATTATGTGGTGCTGGTGGGAACCCATAACGTGGAATATGCCATTACTATTCTGCAAGCCTATACCGATCAGCGCCATACCCGTACCAGCTCGATTCATCAAACCAGCTGGTCTCATTTCAAACAGCATTACCATCAGCATGAAAGCCTGTTCAATGAATGCATTATGAATGGAACCTTGGTGTGGCAACGTGATCAGCGCGTTTATCCGTATATTCCAGCGTCATTTATCAATACGCAAAAATTCATTCCATTTGAAGAAACCTCTGCGACCTTTTTTACTCCTGTGATTTTATTACGGGAACGTCAGAAAATCCGGGTCATTCATGGCTTGGAACGGGTAAAACTTTCCAGTGAAGATCAGGCCTATCCCTATTTATTATTAGACCGTAGCGATGGTTATACTTGGCAGTTGATTCGTCAGGTGATTAGCCGACTACCGCAACCGATTTCGGTGCACGATTTATATCAGGCACTGGAAAACAGCATGCCGGTCGAATCCTCTTAAACGCCTTTCAATCGCTCATTCATTTCATCCATCATTTCAAGCTATTCAAAAATCGACTGAAGCTTGGAATGATGGCTATTTATTACGCTAAATCCTTATGATCTTTAGCATTTTTGTACAGTTAAATTGCTGCTTTTTGTGACAGCCGCTTGATTTTATGCAGTAAATCATCAAAAGTTAAACCAAGAACAACATATAAGCCTTTATTATGAATAATTTACAGCAAATGGTACCATCGCGTATCGTTTTTGCTTTGCTCGCATTGACGATGGGTACGTTCAATGTAGCGCAAGCAGAAACCACTCCCTCACCGCAAAATCAGCAGCCGAATACAACTTCGCAAAGCAATTCGGAAAATGCGCTGGACTATATTCCCCGTTTGGTCGATGCCACTCCGACGATTTTCCCCGAGCAGTCAGATAAAATCATAGTCCCCCCAACGGCGGAGACAGAGGATAAAACCTGGTTTGATAAAAAACAGCGTCGTATCCGCGAGTGGGCCGATAATACTTCAGTGAAAATTGATGACTGGTTTGGCGAAGTCGATCCTGATGACCCTGCTTCGGCAACCATCCGGGTCATGCTGGATAATTACTGGAACGAATATGATAATTATGAGGTCAAGCCCCGTATTCGCGGTAAGATTAAATTACCGACCTTAGAGAAAAAGGTCAGCGTGGTGTTCGGTGATGACACCTTGGATGATGAATTCAAGAACAATGTCGGCAATACCAATAATCAGCCCAATCAGGACCCAGATAAAAAGTTTGACTCCAAACAGACCCGTGATAGTAATGGCTCGCTAGCCTTGCGTTGGTCAAATTTCTCCAAAAAATTACCTTTTGAGACCGATGCCGATCTGGGTGTGCGCTCAGGCACGGATATTTATGCGCGTTTAAGAGCCGAAAAACATTGGGATTTACGCAATGATTTCCGTTTTAATGCCGAACAGATCTATCGCTATGGCAGTAAAAGTGAAAACTATTTACGAACCAATCTAGAGTTGATTCACGCGCGCCCAAACCAGCCTTTCTTATCCAATCAGTTCAGCTTAACTTATGCAGATAAGCAGGATGATGATCTATGGTGGGACAACCGTATTTTCCGTCAACACCAGTTCTTTGCCCACAATACCTTCAACTACGGCATTTACACGGGCGGTTACTACAATAACAGTGACCTCCGTTTAAATAACTGGGGACCGTTCGTATCATGGCGTCAACCGCTGTGGCGCGAATGGTTCTACGTACAAGGTGATCTCAACTATTTCAATGATCACCGTGAAGATCGTAACCATTACGTGAGTACCTTTGTGCGTCTGGAAACTTTATTCTAAATTTTACGCCAGCCTCGAAAAGCCCAAATGCTCCGTTGTTTGGGCTTTTTTTATTGAAAAAATAATATTTCTTTCAATAAATCCTTAAGCTTTGCTTGTTAACGTCATCTTTTTTTTATTGTTCTTGTTTATGGCATGCGTCATCAATACGCTGTGGTTGTGTATTTTTTGATTGTAGGAAACCTGTGTCTGGGGGATCTGCTGATGCCTTTATTTCCACTGGTTTTACCTGTCAGCAGATCGTTTAATCGTCCTTTTGTTTCAGGACATACAGCATTTGTTCAAGCCTACCACTCACCAACAACCAGCTTCAGTTGTACAGAAGAAACTAAGCTTGCTGCAGATGATTCACAACTTGCACACGACTTAATGGCGGTTTTCGGCACCGATACCCTGTGGCAACGGGCTCAACAGCCTCAACCAGTCAAAAAATTAGGTAAAAACAACAAACATCACAGCCAGCAAAAGCTTGCGACAGCAAATCCGCTCAGTGCAAGCTGGTCAACCATTTCAAGCCTATTACCTTTTAGTAATGATCTTGATCTGGGTGCAAATTCTGATACCGATATCTATATCCAGTTTCTCGCCAAAAAGAATTGGGCTTTGCCTTTAGGATTACAGCTCAATACGGCGCAAATTTTCCGTTATGGCTCCAGAAGTAAAAACTATGCCGAAACCAATCTTGATCTGACCCAAAAACTTCAGCATCAAAACCAACTGTCAAGCCAGTTCAATGTTTCCAAAACTCAGGATACCGACTATAGCTGGAGTAATCGTACCTTTCAGCAACTACATTTCTTATCGCAGGATAAGCTGAGTTATGGCATTTTCAGCACAGGAGAATATGAAAATAGAGAACTGCGCGTTAACGAATGGGGACCCTACTTTTCCTGGCGTCGTCCTATCTGGCGCAACTGGATTTTTATGCAAAATGATCTGAATTATTTAAATGTTCCTGCCACCAGACAAGCGGATCATTTTAGTTACCAGATGAGCGTTGAAGCACAGTTCTGACGAAAATATCGACACAACTGTGGATAACTTTAAGGTTATCCATAGCAATAAAAAAAACCTCTGCCGAAGCAGAGGTTTCTTGATCAAATGACTTATTTTAATAACAAGCTATTGATGCGTTTGACATAGGCTGCCGGATCTTCTGGTAAACCACCTTCTGCAATCACCGCCTGATCAAAGATCACATTGGCAAGGTCATCAAATTGCGCTGAACTTTCCAATTTTTTCACCAATGGATGCTCAGGGTTAATTTCCAATGTTGGTTTAATCTCAGGAACCGCTTGACCCGCCTGTTTCAACATACGAATCAATTGTGGAGACAGTTCCCCTTCACTGCTAACTAAACATGCAGGAGAGTCCACCAGACGTGTTGTGACACGCACTTCTTTGGTCTTGTCTTTTAACGAGGTACTTAAACGCTCTACCACCGGTTTAAAATGCTCTGCTGCCTGCTCTAAGGCTTTTTTCTCTTCAGCATCTTGCAGGTCGCCCAAGTCAACTGCACCCTTCGATACGTTCTGAAGCGGCGTACCATCAAACTCAAACACGAAGTTCATCGCCCACTCATCGACACGGTCCGCCATGAGTAAAACTTCAATGCCTTTCTTCTTGAACACCTCAAGCTGTGGCGAATTCTTGGCTGCAGTTAGGTTTTCTGCGGTGACGTAGTAAATCGCCTTCTGGCCTTCTTTCATCCGTGCTTTATAGTCAGCAAAAGAGGTTGAAATATCATCATTGGTCGAAGTCGCATAACGTAATAGCTTTAAGATCCGTTCACGGTTACCGGTATCTTCACCCAAACCTTCTTTCAATACTGAACCAAACTCGGTATAGAAAGTCTTGAATTTCTCTTGGTCTTTTTGATCTTCAGATTTTGCCAAACCATCCAGTAAAGTCAGCACACGACGTGCATTACCTTCACGAATGGTTTTTACATCACGGCTTTCTTGTAGTAATTCACGGCTGACATTGAGCGGTAAATCAGCGCTATCGACCACGCCTTGAACGAAACGTAAGTAATTCGGAATCAGGTTATCCGCTTCATCCAGAATAAATACACGTTTTACATAAAGCTTGATGCCCGCCTTAGCTTCACGGGTAAATAAATCCTGTTTGGCCTGACTTGGGATATACAATAATTGCGTATATTCAGTGCTCCCCTCAACACGGTTATGTGCCCATGCCAACGGTTCAGCAAAATCGTGGCTCAGGTTTTTATAAAATTCGATGTATTGTTCATCAGTGATTTCGCTCTTATTCCGCGTCCACAGCGCGCTTGCCGAGTTAATCGCTTCCCATTCATCGGTCTTGACCATCTTACCGCCGCTTGTAGCGTTAGCTTCTTCACCTTCAGCGACTTCGTCCTCTTGCCAGATTTCTTTTTGCATTTCGATAGGCAAGCTGATGTGGTCAGAATATTTATTGATAATTTGTTTAACTTTCCACGACTCTAGATACTCAAGCGCATCATCACGTAAATGCAAGATAATGTCTGTACCACGTGTGGCCTTATCAATGCTTTGAACTTCAAACTCACCTGTGCCGCCGCTAATCCAGCGCACACCTTCTGCTGCATCTAAACCGGCACGGCGTGATTCCACCGTAATCTTGTCCGCAACGATAAAGCCTGAATAGAAACCAACACCAAACTGCCCAATCAACTGCGCATCGGCTTTTTGATCACCGGTCAGTTTAGACATAAAGTCTTTGGTACCCGACTTGGCAATGGTTCCCAGATTATCAATCGCTTCTTGCTGGCTTAAGCCAATCCCGTTATCCGAAATGGTGAGGGTTTTATTGTCTTTATCTAAAGTGACACGAACATGCAGATCTGGATCATTTTCATAATATTCAGGATGATTAATCCCTTCGAAACGTAACTTATCGCACGCATCAGACGCATTTGAAATCAATTCACGCAAGAAAATTTCAGGGTTGGAATACAGAGAATGCGTCACTAAATGTAATAACTGAGCAACTTCAGCTTGGAAACTATAATTTTGTGCGACTTGTTCACTCATAAATCACTCCTTTCTGTGAGGCTTATCTATTTGGAATGATTTATGAATGGTGTATATCTTGAATTTTTCAATCCTTGAAGCGTATTTTTCAGGCAAAAAACATACAAAACGGTAATTAGAACGGACCTCGACTCAATACTCGCTCCTGTAATAGCTGATCAAGCTGCTGTTGACGTTGCGCATAAGCACGTTTGATACACGGCGTATTGGCACCACATGAGTTACGTTGTTTTAACCACTGAAATTGTCTGTCTTTTTCAGCATCACGTCCGCCCATTGGCAAGGCATGTAAAATAATCTGATAGGTCGTTGCCATTCTCACATCGGCATCATTGAGACTACGTTCATTACAGATTTGCTGCTCGACTTTCAACTTTGCTGCCTTACAGGAGTAACTGGCCGCATGCGCCTGAGATAAAAATAACGCGGGGATCAATAATAAAATCGAAGTCATTAGTTTTTTCATGATGATGGTCTCACTTTTATTAAGATTATTTTTTCAGCATACAAAACTCTCTGTGTAAGGCCTGTATCGGTTTTATATGGGAATTGCAAAAATAAAAAAGCCTCACAACGTGAGGCTTTTCAAGAGCAAGTTCTGCTTAGAATTTATAGCTATAACCCAATGTGTATACCATCGGATTAATATCTAGATCAGTCAGCTTCTGACCATTTAATTTTACTTCAGGACTGATTTGTGCATAACGCGCATCAAAGAATACACCCCAGTTTTTTGCATCAGCAGGCTGGAAATTGAAACCTAACTGGCCCGCGAAACCAAAGTCTTCTTTCACTTTTAATTTTGCGCCTTCTAAAGCACCTGTTGTTTCTTCATCCCAAGTTACGAAAGCTGTGCCACCGACACCAATATAGGGTGTGAAACGGGTTGAATTTTTAAAGTTATATTTAAAAGTCACAGTAGGTGGCAATTGTTTAAGCTTCGCTACTTTTTCACCATTTAATAACACGTCATGTGAAATTGGTGTCGCCAATAATAATTCAGCAGAAAAAGGCGTATCACCGAAAAAATATTCAACCGATGGCGTAAATGCAAATTCATGATCTGCTTTTAATGTGCCAACACCCGCAACCACAGTATCGTCTGTTGGTGAAATTACACTTCCACCAAACTTAACCTGAAAGCCCCCTGCAAATGCAGTTGAAGATAACCCCAATAAAGCAACAACTAAAACTTTCTTTAACATTTAAACAACCTCTTTAACAATTTATGTTCTTGTTCAACATAATAAACACGCATATTTACATTATGCAATAGAGATTAATTCCAACTATTTTAATTTACTTTATAATACATTGAATCTTAATAAAATATAATTGTTAAAATATGTAATAATTAGTAATTCAGACTATTTTAATCAACTTAAATTACTATAAATCCTAGTATTTTTATCAGATTTAAAAATAAATTAAGCTAAATTTAAAAATATAATCATATATAACTTAATATTAAAAACCAATTATAAAACTAGATTTAAAAAGAGACAAAAAATGTCATTTAATGATTATTTCTAGTTTTAAGCCATACTTTATAAAGCAAAAAAAATGGCTCATTTCTGAGCCATTTCTGATTATAAAACCATTGCTGCAATCCAGCCAAAAATAAGGAGCGGGATATTAAAATGTATAAATGTAGGCACAACCGTATCCCAAATGTGATCATGTTGACCATCAACCCCCAGACCTGCTGTTGGCCCCAAGGTTGAATCAGAGGCTGGTGAACCAGCATCACCTAAAGCAGCGGCTGTACCAATCAGAGCGATGGTTGCCAAAGGAGAAAAACCGAACTGTACGCACAATGGCACATAGATCACCGCCAGCACAGGTACGCTTGAAAACGATGAACCAATCCCGATGGTCACGAACAAGCCGATGAACAGCATCAGGAATGCCGCAAGCGCATGATTATCCCCAATGATATGCACTACACCATTGACCAGATGCGTAATGTCGCCTGTATGCGTCATCACTGAAGCAAAACCTGCCGCAGAGATCATGATAAAGCCGACCAGCGCCATCATGCGCATGCCCTGCACAAACACATCATCGGCATCTTGCCATTTAAAAATGCCCGAAGCAGACAGCACGGCAAAACCGACCAGACCACCCAGAATCATCGAGCCTGAATAGAGCTGTGCAACCAAGGTTAAACCAATCGCGAGCAGCGCCATAAACATGGTTTTCTTGGAAATATAAGGCACATTCTCTGCTTCATGTTTCAGCTCTTCAGCATCGGCTTTGAGATCATATTCTGCTTGCGTGGTAACTTTTAACGGTTTATCCAGATCAATCGTTTTAACTGGCGTAATTGAACGGTCAACATAGATGCGTGGCTTACGATAGCTGATAAATACCGCAACCAGCGTACCAATCACCATGCCTAATACTGGAATCGCCATACCGATTGGCATCATGCCCCGCTCTACATGCAGGCCATAAGCGGCGCCAATCTTGTTGATATTGCCCATCAGAATCTGTTCAAGGAAGATCGCACCAAAGCCCACAGGCAGGAAAATATAGGTGCCGACCAGACCCAGTGTCATGACACATGCCGCCGCACGTCGATCGAGCTTCAAGTGATTCATCACTTTCAATAAAGGCGGAACCAGCACCGGAATAAAGGCAATGTGAACAGGAATCAGGTTTTGAGAAAAAATCGCAGCAATCAGTAAAATCGTCAGCAAAAGATATTTCACTTTGGTCTGCTGATTTTTACCTGCTTCCATCCCCAATAACCCAATCAGTTTATGCGCCAGCAAATCAGGCAATCCTGATTTGGACAGTGCCAATGCAAATGCACCCAACACCGCATAAGCCAATGCAACTTCAGCCCCATCACCTAAGCCGGCATTAAATGCTTCGACGGTTTGAGAAAGGCTTAGACCAGCGACCAAGCCGCCAATAATGGCTGAAATCACTAATGTGAGAACAACAGAAACTCGTGCCAGTGACAGGATAAACATCACGGCAATCGCAATTACGACAGCATTCATGAACAAATTTAGGAGCAAAGAAAAGGCGACATTCTAGCAGATTCATGAAAACCTAGCTGAAAATATCGCCTGATTATCGCTAATCTTAAGTGATTTTTAGCTTAATAATTCCACTAAAGCCTTAAGCCGCCTGACGCTGGACAAACTGACGGATCAGTTCAGCAATTTTTTCCGGTTGGCTCAACACTGCCCAATGATTGGCATCCAGCTCGGTATATTCAAACTTTTCGACCCATTTTGGCATCGACTCGGTAATGTACTCGGGGCTGACGAAAGCATCGCGCTTTAACACGATGGCCTGAACGGGACACTGGGCATAACGCTGGCGTGGCCGGGTTAAAGACGGAATAAAGTTAGCGCGATACAGGTTAATCCCGTATTTGCCATCGGAGGCGATGTTGGCATTTAATGGTAAATCTTGCTTTTTCTCTAAACCACTTAAAATTTTGCCCCATTTTTCAGGACTAAAGAAAGTCCATACCGTCGGTGCAATCAGGGGTAAATGAAAAGCCCCGATATACCAGGATTTCGTCAGCATTTTTAATACATTGCTTGGTGCAGCTTTAAATTTTTCACGGAGATAAAATGAGGCATGATCCAGACAAGGTCCTGAAATCGTGGTATAGGACAACAGGCGGCCTTTCAGTTTTGGTTCAGTTGCAGATTCCCAAGACTGCAAAGATCCCCAATCATGTGCTGCCATATGGAAACTACGATTTGGTAACACCTGATCAACAACTTCCTGTAAATCCAGTGACAAGCGTGGCAAACGATAGTCCTTAATCCGTTTCGGAATAGATGATAAGCCTGCACCACGTACATCATAGGTCACCACATAATAGTCATTGACCAGTTGTTCAATGATCGGCTCCCAGACTTCCTGATTATCTGGATAGCCATGTACCAGCACCAAAGCCGTGTTTTTCTCATCGCCCCATGTTTTGACACAGAGTGTTTGCTGATCCGATGTGGTTACTGTTTTTACTTGTGTTTGCATAATTCTTTCCCATTTTGTTTTCTATCGGCCTGGTGATAAAACAGCCATTGCCAGCGATACACTAAAAATGATACTTATGGAGTATGAATAGAGTTGTAAGAAAAAAAATTGACCATGAAAGACTTTTTCAGAAAAATTCGAACCATTCCGGCAATTTCCAGATTTCTGCTGAATCACTACTCCCCTTATCGTGGTGCGGGAATCGAGATTGAAACCATTGATCTGGATGACTACTATATTCGGGTCAAAATGCCACTTACCAGACGCAATCGCAATCTGGTCGGAACGCATTTTGGCGGTAGTTTATATTCGATGGTCGATCCTTTTTATATGTTGATTCTGATCCATCATCTGGGCAATAAATATATTGTCTGGGATAAAAGTGCCACAATTAATTTTATTGCGCCAGGACGGAATACCGTTTATGCCGAGATCCAGCTGAATGCCAATGAAATCACCGAAATTAAGCAGCTGGCAGAAAATCACCAACCGGTTTTACGGCATTACAGCTTAAATATTGTGGATGATGCCGGCACACGTATTGCCGAAGTCGAAAAGGTGCTTTATATCCGGCGTAAAAAACCTAAAGCATCATTAAAACCATAGCAATAAAAATGCCTGCAACACGTGCAGGCATTTTTTAAATCTGTTGCGCAGACATTATCTTTTCTTCTCTTGAATGGCTGCACCAGCACCACCGCCGATTGCACCACCAATCGCAGCGCCTGAGTCACCACCAAAGATGGCTTTACCTACGACAGAACCGATACCCGCACCAATCGCGCTACTGGTTGTAGAACTGCTATTCGCGCCTTTTGCATTGGCACCTACACCTGCACCCGCAGCTGCACCAACGCCCGCACCAAGACCACCGCCCACGTGGTTACCTAAACCACCACCGACAGCACCACCAAGCGCTGCGGTACCAATACGCTGGTCAGAGGCACTCATATTTTGACAGCCTGTGAACATTACCGCCGATAACACCAAAGTTGAAACTAAACCGATTGTTTTTTTCATGCCTATACTCACTTCTCTTATGCTCTATCCAAAAGCATAATCCTCTTTTATGGGGAATTTGATCACATTGTGTTATCACTCTGTCCCAATCGATTAGTATTTTGTAAAGACAGGGTTTGGGGCAGCTAGCTCGGGTGGCTAAAGGATTTTGAAATAATTAAGGATAGAAATAATCTTGATACACCTGATCAAAAACTTGGTATTTATTCAACAGAATTCATTTGTTATGAAGCCGACTAAAGACATTATAATTTTTCTTGAAGCGCGCGCGGCAATCAAACTTTATCACTGAAAGAAACATTTATAAGATAATAGTTAGAGAGATGATCTGATTGAATTATTCAGATCATCTCCCAAGTCATCTACAAATTTAGGAGCGGGCTTAGTACTTGCCTTTTTTCTCGCCATAAGCAGAGCCGGCACTACCACCTAATGCGCCACCGACTGCAGCACCTGAGTCACCGCCTAATACCGCACCACCGATCACAGCACCTAAGCCAGCACCGATTGCGCTATTACGTGTATTTTTACTATTTGAACCTTTAGCATTGGCCGCAACACCTGCACCAATTGCAGCACCAAGACCAGCGCCAAGGTTACCACCAACGTGCTTACCAACCGCACCACCTGCACCGCCACCAATCGCAGCAGAACCGATACGTTTACTTTCTGGGCTGGCATTTTGGCAACCGACAAACAAGGTGGTTGACATCAAACCTACACCAGCAATCATCATCATTTTTTTCATTCGAACATCTCCTCTCTCAGATGTGCATAGGATAGTATTGTTTAATGAACTGTTTACTTTGATTAAGTAATCAAATACTGATGCTGTAATGCGTTTTTGTAACAACTGCTTCATTTTTCCACAAAAAAAGGCACCCGAAGGTGCCTTTTTCATTGGTTAAGACTTAGAACTGGTCTGAGTTCAACGCTTGACTAAATGCTTGGTCAACTTCACTAAAGTCATTGTGAAGTTCAAATTCAGCAGCTTCTGCTTCTTGACGACGACGCTCTAGGTGATACGCAAGACCTGTACCCGCTGGGATCAAGCGACCCACAACAACGTTTTCTTTCAAGCCACGTAAATCATCTTCTTTACCTGTTACAGCCGCTTCAGTTAACACACGTGTGGTTTCCTGGAACGATGCAGCAGAGATGAACGAGTCAGTAGAAAGCGATGCTTTGGTAATACCCATCAATTGACGTTCAAACTTCGCAGGGAACTTGTTCTGAGCCAAGACAGCTTGGTTCTCTTGAACAACGCGGATGTAATCCACTTGCTCGCCTTTGATGAAGCTTGTATCACCGCCATCAGTGATATCAACTTTACGCAACATTTGACGTACAACTACTTCAATGTGCTTATCGTTGATTTTTACACCTTGGAGACGGTAAACGTCTTGAACTTCGTTCACGATGTAGTTGGTTAATGCCACTTCACCTTTCAAACGTAAGATGTCATGTGGGTTTTGTGGGCCATCAGAAATGGTTTCACCACGATTGACATGCTCACCTTCGAACACGTTAATGGTACGCCATTTTGGAATCAATTCTTCGTAAATCTCAGAACCATCATCCGGAGTAATCACTAAACGGTTCTTACCTTTGGTCTCTTTACCGAAGCTGACAACACCTGATACTTCTGCAAGGATGGCATGCTCTTTCGGCTTACGTGCTTCGAACAAGTCAGCTACACGCGGCAGACCACCGGTAATATCACGAGTACGTGACGTTTCTTGTGGTACACGACCAATGACATCACCCACACCAATCGTTTCGCCATCACGGACAGTTACAATTGTGTTTTGTGGCAAGAAGTAGAACTGTTCGCCGCCATCGGTTGTATCCAACACGATTGCAGGACGTAAATCTTTACCAGAAGCAGGACGCGCTGTTACAGGCAAGATTTCAACAGTAGTCATACCAGTTGCATCATCAGTTTTCGATGTTGCAGTTACGCCATCAGCAATCTGGCTGAAACGCGCTTTACCAGCAACTTCTGTTACCAATGGATGTGTATGTGGATCCCAAGTCGCGACGATACCGCCAGCTTCTACAGCTTCGCCATCTTTCAACAAGATGCTTGCACCGTAAGGAAGCTTATAACGCTCGCGCTCACGACCTAAATCATCCGCAATACCGATTTCACCTGAACGTGAAACAGATACTTGGTGACCTTTGGCATGTTGTACAGTTTTCACGTTGTGGAAACGTACAGTACCTTTGTTACGTACTTGAACACTGTTTGCAGCAGAAGTTCGGCTCGCAGCACCACCCACGTGGAAGGTACGCATCGTTAACTGTGTACCTGGCTCACCAATTGATTGTGCAGCCATTACACCCACTGATTCACCTGGGTTCACCAAGTGACCGCGTGCAAGGTCACGACCATAACAACGAGCACATACACCGAAGGTAGATTCACAAGCGATAACTGAACGTACTTTAACTTCATCGACACCCGCTTCTTCAAGCTGAGCAGCAATTTTCTCGTCAATCAAGGTACCACGTGGAAGAACCACTTCATCATCAGATGCACGACGTACATCTTCAGCAGTTACACGACCCAATACGCGATCGCGTAATGGTTCAATAACGTCACCACCTTGAATGAATGGAGTCATCACCAAGCCACCGGCTGTACCACAGTCAGATTCAGTAATAACCAAATCTTGTGCTACGTCTACAAGACGACGTGTCAAGTAACCAGAGTTCGCAGTTTTCAATGCGGTATCGGCCAAACCTTTACGCGCACCGTGTGTCGAGATGAAGTACTGAAGTACCGTCAAACCTTCACGGAAGTTTGCTTTAATCGGGGTCTCAATGATCGAGCCATCCGGCTTCGCCATCAAACCACGCATACCGGCAAGCTGACGGATCTGCGCCGCACTACCACGGGCACCCGAGTCAGACATCATATAAATCGAGTTGAATGATTTCTGTTTCTCGTCTTCACCTTGTTTGTTTTTCACAAGGGTATAAGACAAGTTATCCATCATCGCTTTCGCAACCTGGTCGTTTGTACGTGCCCAGATATCGACAACTTTGTTATAACGCTCGCCTGCAGTTACGAAGCCTTGCTCGAACTGTTGTTCGATTTCACGAACTTCGGTTTCCGCTTTATCGATAATCGTATGCTTGGTTGGTGGAATCAACATGTCTTCCATACCAACAGATACACCTGAACGCGTCGCTTGACGGAAGCCCAAATACATCAATTGGTCAGCGAAGATAACAGTATCTTTCAAACCAAGTTTACGGTAGCAAGAGTTGATTAACTTAGAGATGTTTTTCTTGGTCATCTCAAGGTTGATCGATTCGAAGCTTAAACCTTGTGGAACAACTTCCCATAACAAGCAACGACCAGGTGTTGTATCAACAATGATAGTTTGCTTTTCACGGTTACCGTTTTCATCAATCACCGTTTGGTGTACACGTACTTTTACACGCGCATGGATCGCAACTTTACCCGTTGCTAACGCACGGTTAACTTCGTGAGTATCCGCAAACACCATGCCTTCACCTTTGGCATTTACCGCATCACGTGTGATGTAGTAAAGACCCAAGACAACGTCCTGAGAAGGAACGATGATTGGCTCACCATTTGCAGGTGACAAGATGTTGTTTGTAGACATCATCAACGCACGTGCTTCTAACTGTGCTTCCAATGTCAATGGAACGTGTACCGCCATTTGGTCACCATCGAAGTCGGCGTTAAACGCAGCACATACGAGTGGGTGAAGACGGATTGCCTTACCTTCGATCAGAATAGGTTCAAATGCTTGAAGACCTAGACGGTGAAGTGTTGGCGCACGGTTCAACATGACTGGATGTTGACGAATTACAGAAGCTAGAACGTCCCAAACTTCCGGCGTCTCGCGCTCAACCATTTTCTTCGCAGCTTTAATGGTTGTTGCTTGGCCAGAGGCTTGTAGTTTCGCGAAAATAAATGGCTTGAACAATTCAAGTGCCATCTTCTTCGGAAGACCACATTGGTGAAGACGCAAAGTAGGACCTACGGTAATTACCGAACGACCAGAATAGTCAACACGCTTACCAAGTAAGTTTTGACGGAAACGACCTTGTTTACCTTTGATCATGTCTGCCAAAGATTTCAATGGACGTTTGTTCGAACCGGTAATTGCACGACCACGACGACCGTTATCAAGCAACGCATCCACAGACTCTTGTAACATACGTTTTTCGTTACGTACGATGATGTCTGGCGCAGCAAGGTCAAGAAGACGCTTCAAACGGTTGTTACGGTTGATCACACGACGATATAAATCGTTCAAGTCTGAAGTCGCGAAACGACCACCTTCAAGTGGTACAAGCGGACGTAAGTCTGGTGGAAGTACTGGAAGTACGTTCATCACCATCCATTCAGGCTTGTTGTTCGAATCTTTGAAAGCTTCCATCAATTTCAAACGCTTAGACGCTTTTTTAAGTTTCGTCTCTGACGTTGTTTGTGGAATTTCTTCACGTAAACGCGCAATCTCAGCTTCAAGATCGATATCTTTTAATAAGTCCTGAACTGCTTCTGCACCCATTTTCGCAGTGAATTCATCACCGTGTTCTTCAAGGGCATTGTAGTATTCTTCGTCTGTTAAAAGTTGATACTTTTCAAACGGAGTCATACCAGGATCAGTAACAACATAAGATTCGAAATACAGTACGCGCTCGATATCACGTAATGTCATATCAAGAAGTAAACCGATACGGCTCGGTAATGATTTCAAGAACCAGATGTGTGCAACTGGAGAAGCAAGCTCGATGTGACCCATACGTTCACGACGAACTTTCGCTGTTGTTACTTCAACGCCACATTTTTCACAAATGACGCCTTTGTATTTCATACGCTTGTATTTACCACACAAGCATTCGTAATCTTTTACTGGACCAAAGATTTTGGCACAGAACAAACCGTCACGTTCAGGTTTAAACGTACGGTAGTTAATGGTTTCAGGCTTTTTAACTTCACCGTGAGACCATGACTTAATCATCTCTGGTGACGCAAGACCAATACGGATACGGTCAAATTCAATAGGTGCATGACCTTCTGAATCCGTTTTCTTACGCATGATATCGAGCAAGTCTTTCAATTTTTTTCTCCGTGTGTCGGGGAGCTAGGCTCACCCGACTGGGTCACAAATATTGTTTTTACTGAAATTTGGAATCTCCCCTAGCCCCTCTTTAAGAAAGAGAGGAACTTCCCCCTTTAATAAAGGGGGATCGAGGGGGATTTAGTCACCATTTTTCAGTTCAATGTTGATACCTAAAGAACGGATCTCTTTGGTCAATACGTTGAACGATTCAGGCATACCCGGATCCATATAATGGTTACCATCTACAATATTCTTATAGATGCGTGTACGGCCTTCGACGTCATCCGACTTCACGGTAAGCATTTCTTGGAGAGTATATGCTGCACCGTATGCTTCAAGTGCCCATACTTCCATCTCACCGAAACGCTGACCACCGAATTGTGCTTTACCACCAAGCGGCTGTTGCGTTACAAGTGAGTAAGAACCAGTTGAACGCGCATGCATCTTGTCATCAACCAAGTGGTTCAATTTGAGCATGTACATGTAACCTACAGTTACAGGACGGTCAAACTGTTCACCGGTACGACCATCAAACAATACTGTTTGACCGGTACGTGAAATGTCTGCCAATTCAAGTAAGTCTTTGATCTGGCTTTCTTCAGCACCATCGAATACTGGAGTTGCCAATGGAACACCAGCACGTAAGTTGCCTGAAAGCGCCAAGATTTCTGCGTCAGTCAAGCTATCCAGCTCTTCCTGCTCACCACCAACCTTGTTATAAATCTTGTCTAAGAATTCACGCAGTTCAATCACTGTACGTTGTTCTTTCAACATTTTTTCGATCTTATCGCCAAGACCTTTCGCCGCCATACCCAAGTGAGTCTCGAGAATCTGACCCACGTTCATACGTGACGGTACACCCAGTGGGTTCAATACGATGTCGACTGGTACACCATTGGCATCATGTGGCATGTCTTCAACTGGTAAGATGTTAGATACAACACCCTTGTTACCGTGACGACCCGCCATTTTATCACCAGGCTGGATACGACGTTTAACCGCAAGGTAAACCTTAACAACTTTCAATACACCCGTTGTTAATTCATCACCTGTAGAAAGTTTACGCTTCTTCTCGGCAAACTTCTCGTCAATCTCGTAGCTCTTCTCTTTCAAGAACACTTGAATCTGAGTTAAACGTTCAGCGATTGCTTCATCATTTGGCTGGATTTCAAGTAAATCAACCAGCTCTAAACCAGACAATACATCTTCAGTCAGTTTATCGCCACGTTTAGTTGAACCACCACCGTTAGATTCTTGACCTTTCAACAAACGAACAATACGTTCACGTGCTGCTTCTTCGAAGATTTTGTATTCTTCTTTCAAGTCTTTACGGTATGCATCGAGCTGAGCTTTCTCAATTGCTTGAGCACGTTCATCTTTTTCCAAACCATCACGAGTGAAGACTTGAACGTCAATCACCGTACCTTTGGTGCCAGATGGAACGCGTAAAGAAGAGTCTTTAACGTCAGCTGCTTTTTCACCAAAGATTGCGCGAAGTAATTTTTCTTCAGGTGTTAACTGAGTCTCACCTTTAGGCGTTACCTTACCAACAAGGATGTCACCCGCAGTGACTTCAGCACCGATATAAACAATACCTGACTCATCCAGTTTAGACAGTGCAGCTTCACCGACGTTAGGAATATCGGCAGTAATTTCTTCTGCGCCTAACTTGGTATCACGTGCTACACATGACAATTCCTGAATGTGAATCGAGGTTAAACGGTCTTCTTGAAGCACACGCTCAGAAAGTAAGATCGAGTCTTCATAGTTATAACCGTTCCATGTCATGAACGCGACGCGCATGTTTTGACCCAGCGCAAGTTCACCCATGTCAGTCGATGGACCGTCAGCCAAGATATCACCACGAGCAACTTTGTCGCCCAGGTTCACGATGACATTTTGGTTAATACAGGTATTCTGGTTTGAACGTGTATATTTGATCAGGTTGTAGATATCTACACCTGCTTCACCCGCGATCATTTCATCTTCGTTGACACGAATAACGATACGAGATGCATCAACATATTCAATCGCACCACCACGGTTTGCGATCACACACACACCTGAGTCACGTGCTACGTTTGCTTCCATACCGGTACCAACAAGCGGCTTGTCAGCACGCAATGTAGGAACAGCCTGACGTTGCATGTTCGAACCCATTAATGCACGGTTCGCATCATCGTGTTCAAGGAATGGAATCAATGATGCTGCAACAGAAACAACCTGCTGTGCAGAAACGTCCATATGTGTGACGCGCTCAGGCGACATACGTACGAATTCACCTTGATGACGTACAGAAACCATTTCTTCAGTCAAGTTGCCATCTTTATCTACTGCAGAATCGGCCTGTGCAATGACAGTACCCACTTCTTCAATTGCAGATAAATATTCAACATCATCAGTTACACGACCGTCTACAACTTTACGGTATGGTGTTTCCAAGAAACCGAAGTCATTCGCTTTTGCATAAACAGAAAGCGAGTTGATCAAACCAATGTTTGGACCTTCAGGTGTTTCAATTGGACATACACGGCCATAGTGAGTTTGATGTACGTCACGTACTTCGAAGCCCGCGCGTTCACGAGTCAAACCACCAGGACCAAGCGCAGATACACGACGTTTGTGTGTAATCTCAGACAATGGGTTGTTTTGGTCCATGAACTGAGATAACTGGCTTGAACCAAAGAATTCTTTGATTGCAGCAGCAACTGGTTTCGCGTTGATTAAATCTTGTGGAGACAAGTTATCTGTTTCTGCCTGGCTTAAACGCTCTTTAACAGCACGTTCAACACGAACTAGACCAACACGGAATTGGTTTTCAGTCATTTCACCAACAGAACGTACACGACGGTTACCCAAGTGATCGATATCGTCGACTTCACCTTTACCGTTACGGATTTCAACTAATGTACGCAGTACATCAATGATATCTTCGTGCGATAAAATACCTTCAACTTCACGTGACTTCTGATCAGTACCCACTTCGTAAGGACGACCCAAACGACGGTTGAACTTCATACGACCCACTGGAGACAGGTCATAACGCTCAGAAGAGAAGAACAAGTTGTTGAATAAGTTTTCAGCAGCTTCTTTCGTTGGTGGCTCGCCTGGACGCATAACTTTATAGATTTCAACCAGCGCTTCTTCACGGCCAGTAGTCGTATCTGCACGTAATGTATCTGCAACGAAAGGACCACGATCGATGTCGTTGGTGAACAGGATGTTAAATTGTTTAACACCACCTTCAGCCAACTTCACCATCACTTCATGGCTAAGAACAGTATTCGCAGGAATCACATCACCACTTTTCAGGGTGATATCTTCAGCAGTAATACGCTCATATAAATATTCATCAGGTACAGAAAGCTTGGCTAAGTTCGCAGCTTCCATTTGACGTACGTGACGTGCATTAATACGTTTACCCTGTTCAACAATGGTTTTACCATCATTGTCCAAGATATCAAATTGCGCCATTTCACCGCGTAAGCGATCTGGAACGAGGTCAATTTGATAGCTACCCATATCAAGATATACAGGTACTTTTTCGTAGAACAAATTCAGAATTTGTTCATTGGTATAATTCAAGGCACGTAAGATCACAGTCGCCAATAATTTACGACGACGGTCAATACGTACGAATACTAAATCTTTTGCATCAAATTCAAAGTCTAACCATGAACCACGGTAAGGAATAATACGTGCTGAATACAACACTTTACCGCTTGAGTGGGTTTTACCCTTGTCATGGTCAAAGAATACGCCTGGTGAACGGTGTAATTGAGATACGATTACACGCTCAGTACCGTTAATAACGAATGTACCGTTATCGGTCATGAGTGGCATTTCACCCATGTAAACTTCTTGTTCACGAACGTCTTTAATTGATTTCGTTTCACGATCTTTAATGATCAAACGAATTTTTACGCGCATTGGTGCTGCATAAGTTGAACCACGTAAAATACATTCACGTACGTCAAACTCAGGCTTACCAAGACTATACTCAACAAATTCTAAAGCAGCATTGCCAGAATAACTTTCAATAGGAAAAACTGAACGAAATGCGGCTTGGAGACCGATATCTTCGCGATTTTTTGGTGTTTTACCGCCTTGTAAGAATGTACGGTACGAATCGACCTGAATCGAAAGTAAGTACGGTGCTTCCATTACGTGGGGCAATTTACCAAAATTCTTACGGATCCGTTTCTTTTCGGTATATGAGTATGCCATCTGGAGTCCTCGGAAAGTAAACTAAACCCGCCTGCAGAACGGGCTTAGAAGGAATTACGCAGGCCGATATGGCCACCACTGTTTACAAATGCTGCAATTTTTAGTGGTATTAAAACGCTTAACAATATTTTTATAAGCAAAAAAATATTGGTAAGCGTTTGATTTTATTGATTTTGCTCAAATAATACGCGGATTATACGCAAAACTAACAAAAAACGAGCCGATTATTGTAACGCAAAAAGGCTGATGACCCAAGAGCCATCAGCCAATTTTTGGAGCCGATTATCAAAAAACCGACTCCCTACAGAATTACTTAAGTGTAACTGTAGCACCAGCTTCTTCAAGCTTCTTCTTAAGTTCTTCGCCTTCTTCTTTAGAAACGCCTTCCTTAAGAACAGCTGGAGCGCCTTCAACCATATCTTTAGCTTCTTTAAGACCAAGACCAGTAGCTTCACGTACTGCTTTAATTACAGCAACTTTGTTAGCACCGAAAGAAGTCAACTCAACGTTGAATTCAGTTTGTTCTTCAGCAGCAGCAGCGCCAGCACCTGGAGCAGCAGCAACAGCTACAGCAGCAGCAGATACGTTAAATTTCTCTTCGAAAGCAGAGATTAATTCAACAAGTTCAAGAACTGTTTTTTCAGCAACTGCGTTTAAGATTTCTTCGTTAGTTAAAGCCATGAGAGTAACTCCAAATGGATATTGAATGGTGTGAAAATAGGATTAAGCCGCTTCTGACTCGTTTTTCTCTTTGAGCGCTGTAATGAGGCGACCCAATTTCGAAATAGGAGCTTGAAGAACAGAGGCAAGCATAGTAAGCGCTTTCTCTTGGTTCGGAAGGTTCGCAATAACGCTAACGTCAGCACCTTTATAAACTTTGCCATCAAATGCAGCAGCTTTAAGTTCAAATGCTTTGTTAGTTTTCGCAAATTCTTCGAACAAGCGTGCAGCTGCACCCATGTCATCTTCAGAAGTAGAGAAACCGAGAATTGTTGGACCAACAAGGTCGTCATTCAAGATATCGAATTGAGTACCTTCGAATGAACGCTTAGCCAAAGTGTTACGCACGATACGTGTAGTAACACCTAACTTACGAGCTTCAACACGAAGTGTTGTTAATTGCTCTACAGTTAAGCCTTGGTAGTCAGCAACAACGGCAGAGAACGCTTTAGAAGCAACTTCGTTTACTTCTGCAACGATCTGTTTTTTGTCTTCGATAAGAAGAGCCATCGTAAAACCTCCTAACGGTGATTTATGCACCCTTAACGGATGCACTCCCAATTCGTAAGTCCTATTCAGACTTACACGCGGAGGAGGAACAAATCACACCACCGCGTCTACTCAGACTGGATGATTAAGAAAAACATTCGAAAATATTTCTCGCCTGAGGTCTTTGACGCTGATAAATATTCATTTATCAATTCAAAGTTTGCTTAGATTTTCTCAAAGAGAAAACCTAAGGCTTTAAAATTCTTTCTAATTACTTAGATACGTTGCTTACGTCAACGATCAAACCAGGGCCCATAGTTGAGCTCAAAGTGATCTTTTTAACGTATACACCTTTAGAAGTTGCAGGCTTCAACTTTTTCAAGTCTGCAATTAAAGTTTCAACGTTTTGACGTACAGCTTCTTCGCTAAAGCCAAGTTGGCCGATCGCAGCGTGGATGATACCCGCTTTGTCTACACGGTAACGTGCTTGACCAGATTTAGCATTCTTAACCGCACCAGCAACATCAGGAGTTACTGTACCCACTTTCGGGTTTGGCATTAAGCCACGTGGACCAAGAATTGTACCCAACTTACCAACAACGCGCATTGCATCAGGAGCAGCAATTACTACGTCGAAATCAAGGTTTCCACCTTGAATGCTTTCAGCAAGGTCATCAAAACCAACGATATCAGCACCAGCAGCTTTCGCAGCTTCTGCAGCAGCACCTTGAGCAAATACAGCTACACGTACAGTTTTACCAGTACCTGCAGGTAAAGTCGTCGCGCCACGAACAACCTGATCAGATTTACGTGGGTCTACGCCAAGGTTTACAGCGATATCTAAAGATTCTTTGAACTTCGCAGCTGGAAGGCTGTTAAGAACTTGTACTGCTTCTTCCAAAGTGTAAACTTTGTTTGCTTCTACAGCAGCAGCAATGGCTTTTTGACGTTTAGTTAACTTTGCCATGTCTTATAGCTCCACTTCCAAGCCCATAGAACGTGCAGAACCAGCGATGGTACGAACACGAGCGTCTAAATCAGCACCAGTTAAGTCTGGTTCTTTAGTAGTCGCGATTTCTTCTAACTGAGCACGAGTCAACTTACCAACTTTAGTTTTGTTCGGTACAGAAGAACCCTTTTGAATACCAGCAGCTTTCTTAAGAAGAATAGATGCAGGTGGAGTTTTCATGATGAAAGTGAACGACTTATCGTTGTACACAGTGATCACGACAGGAATTGGCAAACCAACTTCAAGTTTTTGTGTAGCAGCATTGAATTCTTTACAGAATGCCATGATGTTTACACCACGTTGACCTAAAGCAGGACCAATTGGTGGAGATGGATTCGCTTTACCAGCTGGAACTTGCAGCTTGATATAGCCGTCAATCTTCTTAGCCATTGAAAATTACCTCTGGGTACAGACGCCGCTAGGCTCCCCAAAAAATTAAACAACACCGAAGTGTTTGAACAACAATGCCCGATCAGATCGGGCGCTTATCAACCTAGACAGGTTAAATCGTTTTTTCGACTTGGCGAAACTCGAGTTCAACCTGAGTTGGTCGATTAAATACATTAATCGTCAACGTTAAACGTGACTTATCGTATTGAACTTCCTCCACGACTCCTTTAAAGTCAGTGAACGGACCGTCAACAACGAGCAATTCTTCACCTGGTTCAAACATCGTCTTAGGACGTGGTGCTTCACCAGTATTACGTACACGCGCAAGAATCGCATCAGCTTCACGTTGTGAAATAGGTGCTGGCTTTTCTGGTGTACCACCAATAAAACCAAGGACCTTTGGACACTCTTTAACGATGTGCCAAGTATCATCATTCATTTCCATTTCGACTAATACATAGCCTGGAAAGAATTTACGTTCAGACTTACGCTTCTTACCATCCTTCATTTCCACTACTTCTTCAGTAGGGACGAGGACTTCACCAAAGCTATCAGCAACAGTGCTGCGCTGGATTCGGTCATTAAGTGAACGCATCACTTGTTTTTCAAAACCTGAATAGGCATGAATAATATACCAACGTTTCATCGCACTCTTACCCGATAATTAACTTAATAAACCAACCTAACCCGTAATCGAAACACCATAAAACCAATGATGCAACCACTACAACCAAAAGCACCTGCCACGAAGTCGTGATCGTCTCTTGTTTTGTTGGCCAGGTCACTCGACGCAGTTCAATTCGCGCATCTTGCAACAAACGCACAAAGCCTTTGCCTTGATGGGTGGCGTATAATAAACCTAAAGCGACGACGATACAAGCCAAAATTACCCCAACGCGCACCCAAACATCATTTGCTGGCGCCCAATAGGCAGGTAAATGTTGATTTACCAATGCTGAACCGATTAATAAAACGATAGCAATCAACCACAAGACGACATCAAGTGGAGTACCAGCGCTTACAACTTCTGCAGCATTATTTCTTTGAGGGATTGGCGCGTCGCTTAATGCGTCACGCGATTTATCATTCGACATTTTTTTACTCGTCGTAGAATTCGCGACTTATTATATGACAACTCAGCCAGAATTAAGCTTTTTTATAAAAAAAAAGTGGCAGGCCAGGAGGGACTCGAACCCCCAACATTCGGTTTTGGAGACCGACGCTCTACCAATTGAACTACTAGCCTATTATGCAAATCGAAAGCCGAAGCTTCCGATTTGAGTGTAACACAGTATTGGGCTTATGCAGTTACTTTAGCAACAACACCAGCACCTACAGTACGACCACCTTCACGGATCGCAAAACGTAGACCTGGGTCCATTGCGATCGGGTGGATTAACTCTACTGACATTTCTACGTTGTC
>NZ_CAJHGI010000006.1:0-258616 GCF_904886855.1 Acinetobacter sp. 'aerobic (ED)' | reverse complement strand
TCATCTATGTCATCTATGTCATCTATGTCATCTATGTCATCTATGTCATCTATGTTATTATAATATAAAGGTAATTATAGTGCAAGCTAGAAGTTGTTTATATTTTGTGGCATGTGTATTAGTGTCAGAGAGCGCTAATTCTGCTCAACAAATTTCAAGAAAAGAATTATTGGAAAATGTAACTATTCGAGATGAATATGTCTTTGATAGTACTTTATTTCGTGGACAATCTATTGATAGTTCAAACTTATTAGAACGCTTAAATAAAAAGCAAAATGTTTTACCTGGAAACTATAAGGTTGATGTTTACTTAAATAATCAATTTATTCAGCGTATACAGCTTGACTTTAATGATACTGAATATGGAGTAAAACCTTGCTTCTCGTCTGATATTATTGAATTATTAGGCCTGCAAAAGAGTTATATTGAAATAGCCTCCATGTTGGAAGCTCAAAAATCTTGTTTTTATATTCAGGAGAATATAAAAGATAGTGAAGTTAATTTAGATTTAAGTAATCTCCGATTAAATATAAGTATTCCTCAAGCAGCTATTTTACATATACCGAGAGGATATGTAAATCCAGCAGAATGGAGTAAAGGGGAAAGTATTGGTTTTATTAATTATAATACCAACTTTTATCATAATTCATTTAAGACTGGTGATAACAATTTTAGCCAGGAATCAGCATACCTATCTTTAAATGGTGGGGTTAATTTTGGCAAATTACAATATCATCAGCAATCGAATTTGAGCTATAACCAGGGTCAAGGAACAACTTGGAATAATATCCGAAGCTATTTTACTTATCCTTTGAAATCAATATATAGTCAAGCATCCTTGGGGCAAGTGTACTCTTCTGGACAGTTTTTCTCTGGGCTAAGTTTTGATGGATTGTCACTTACATCTGACGATAGGATGCTTCCCGAATCTGTTCGAGGATATGCTCCTGTTGTGCAAGGTGTTGCTCAAACAAATGCCAAAGTATCTATTCTCCAAAATGGTAAAGAAATCTATCAAACAACAGTTGCACCTGGTTCTTTTAAAATAACAGATCTCTATCCAACTAATTACAATGGTGACCTTACAGTACTCGTCCAAGAGGTCGATGGCACAGTCAATCAGTTTAAAGTTCCATTTTCTGCCATTCCAGAATCTCTTCGTGCTAATACATATCGTTATAATTTGAATATTGGACGTACTAAAGATATTGGTAACGATACATATTTCTCTGATATTACCTATCAGCATGGTATTAATAATATCTTTACTTTTAATTCCGGTGCTAGAGTTGCTCAGAGTTACCAAGCCTTTTTGCTAGGCGGTACTTATGCATCCATAATTGGTGCTTTTGGTACAAATCTTACTTACTCGCATGCAAATATTGGAAATACTGATTCTACTGATGGATGGTTAGCAAATTTAACTTATAGTAAGAAAATTAATTCAACAAATACAAATATCTCTTTGGCTGGTTATCGATATTCAACAGAGGGATATCGTGATTTAGGTGATGTAATTGGTATACGTGAAGCTTTGAAAAATGGAACTGTATGGCAGTCTTCCAGCTATCTTCAAAGATCAAAGGTTGAGTTAACTTTAAACCAGGATTTAGATAAATACGGAATTTTATTTATTTCTGGGTCAATGCAAGATTATCGTGATAATCGTAAGAAAGATATTCAAACCCAGATTGGATATAATAAATCCTTTAAAAATGGTGTTTCTGCAAACCTTTCTTTAATTCGCAAGGAAATTGGTTTTTATAGTTCATTAGATAGCCAAAGTAATTCTAGTAATCTTTTTCAAGATAATAAAAGAGATACTTCTATCAATTTTTCTTTAAATTTTCCAATGGATTTTAAACATACACAAAATCCACAATATTTAAATTTAACATATTCTAATGATTCTGCATCTAATGATTCTTATCAAGCAGCCTTATCAGGCACATTACTAAAAGATCAATCTTTAAACTATATGTTTGGATTTAATCGTAGTGCAAACATGCATTCAAATGTATGGAATAGCAATATTAATAATCGATTTTCTAATCTTTCAACAGGGGTAAATGCCTCTGTTGGAGATGATTTTTGGCAAATCTCTACTAATGCTCAGGGAGCTCTGGCAATTCATAGCGATGGAGTCACATTTGGTCCATATTTAGGTGAAACCTTTGCATTAGTAGAAGCAAAAGGCGCTGAGGGGGCAAAAGTTTATAACGGTCAAGGGGCTAAAATTAATCGTTTCGGTTATGCCCTTGTTCCCTCATTAATGGCCTATCGCTATAACAATATTGCTTTAGATCCGGAAGGGCTCCAAGAGAATGTTGAAATAGAAAGTAGTGAGCAGCGCATTGCTCCGTATGCGGGAGCGGCAGTGAAAGTAAAATTCAAGACACGAACAGGTTATCCATTACTTATACAAGCCAAGTTAAAAGAGGATGAACAAGAGTATGTTCCTCTTGGTGCTGAGGTAATTGATGAGAATGGAAATACTGTAGGTATGGTTGGGCAAAGTGGTCAAATGTATGTAAAGACGGAGAGTTTATCGGGTCATCTTAAAGTTCAATGGGGTGACTTATCAAACCAGCAATGTCAGATCTCTTATTTTCTTGATAAAGAGTCTATTAAGCAGCCATTAATACGTTTAATTAAAGTATGTTCTGAAGGTATAACTAAATGAATAGATTACTAGTTTTTGTAATTGGACTTTTATCGTTTGCAGCGAATGCAACTTGTACGAAATCTGGCGTCCTAAACTCCTATGATTATAATACTGCAGTTATGCGTTTTGGTACCATAAACTTAACAAGTACATATTTCCAGCCTGTTGGCAGTTTAATTGCAAGGCTCGCTGTTCCTCCAACAAATTTCTCAGCTACTGGTGCAAAACCATCAACTGTGTTATGGCAATGTGATATTACTGATTTGCCAAGAATCAAATTTTTAGTTGCAACTAATGGTGATGATCGTGTAGGAGGATTTTGGGATATAGGAGCAAAAGATGGTATACCCAATGTTTTTGCTACTTACTATAAATATATAGGTTTAAAACAAACCATGGATGATTTAGTAATAAATAGATATTGGCAAGCTATACCAGTTAAAAACTATATCACTATCGGAAATAAAATTCAGATTCGTTTACAAGATTTGCCAACTTTATATGCTGAATTGTATAGAGTTAGTAGTCTACCTCCAAGTTCAGGTTCAGGTTCGAATTATTGTGGTGGTCAAATAACTACTGGTACATATTCGTGTACACAACCTAATTCTTATATCCAGTTAAGTGGCCCAGGTCTAGAGTCAGATATTGAAGGATCTGATTCTAATTGGAATTATCGTTTTTGGGGTGCGCACAATGGATTTGGCTATGGGATGCGATTGGGTAATCAACTCTATAACGATGTTACTTGTGTGGCACGTAATGCAACGCCTTTAGTTCTCTTCAATACAATATCCGCAAATGAATTAAATAAAGGTGGTGCTGCTCATGCCAACTTTAATGTTTCAATTGAGTGTTCCGATAAAGCTGTTTCGGGTACTTCTGCTCATCAAGTGGCAATAGGGATTCAAGCTTCAGAGAAAGCTTATAATGCAGCTCAAAAACTAGGATTAGTTAATTCTAAAAATGGTGTTGCTGCATTGGTTGCGGATGATTATGGTTCGAGTGGAATAGCTCAGGGTGTCGGTGTCTTTCTTCATAATAGTAATTCTTCAACAAATATAAATTTCGTTGGACAGCCTGGCTTGTCCGGAGGTGGTGCGCTTGCAGGTTGGCATCCAGCTAAAGCTGGTGCCACTTCAATTGGTTCAACACAAGCAGGCTATACCCAATACATCAAAAGCTATAGTGTGTCTTTGAAAAAATTGGCTGGGCAAACTGTGACTGCAGGGAAATTCAATTCAACAGCTTATGTTCTAGTGAAGATCCAGTAATGAAGTTATATCTAATTTTATTAGCAACAAATTGTTTATTCATGAGCCTTCCAACTATGGCAGGTATATTAGCAGAAAAAACAAGAATTATTTTTGTTAATGGACAATCTTCAAAAAATATTATGTTAGCTAATACAAATGAATATCCTGTTATGTTGCAGACTTGGGTTGATAGGGGAGAAGGTAACCCTGATGCTACAGATATTCCATTTGTAGCTCTACCGCCTGTCGTAAGAATTAAGCAAAGTAGTTTGCAAAGTGTTAGAATTGTGAGTAATGGGTCACAATTTCCTGCTGAGAAAGAGTCGGTATTTTGGCTAAATTTATATGAGATACCGGCTATAAGAAGAACAGACAAAGAAAATGAATCTCATTACATGAGTCTTTCTATGAATACACAAATAAAAATATTTTATCGCCCAAAAGGTTTAAAACCTTTAGATGTATCTACATTAGCTAAAGAATTAAAATTTAGCCTGAAAAAGAAAAGTGATCGAGTTGTACTCGAATGCGCTAACCCTACAGCATACCATGCATCATTAATTAATCTACAATTATTATATGGAAATAACACTCTAGATATTAATGATGAAATGGATTTAATGTGTTATCCAAAATCCAAAAGAGAATATTATATTTCTAGAGATTTACCTGTTAGCTCTAATTACATTTTAAATTATACGCTTGTTGATGATTTAGGTGTTTATCAAGAATTTAATAAGGTGTTGGTTTTAGATTAAATTTTCCTATTTTTTTTTGTTCTGAGGATTGTTTTGATTTTTGGAGTTAATGTCATGTATAGAGCTATTTATAATGTTAGATCTGCAAACGCTGGGTTATTATGTATGTTAGAGAGTTTTTGTGCAAAACAAAATATTGAACTCCCTTTGCGAACAGCTAATATGACACCAAATGATCGTATTCCTTTTTCAGAATGGGTGAATTTACTTAAACATATTGAGAAAAGTTATTCAGGTCAGTGTTTAAGTTTGAAAATTGCTGAGTGTGTAAAGTTACAAAATATGGGAATTCTGGGTTATATCTGTGGAAGTTGTGAAAATATCAGGGAGGCAGTACAGGCCTTTCTTAAATATTATAGATTAGCTTATGATTCTATTGAGATATATTTGAAAAGTGATGAAGGAAATTTAATGATCTGCTGGAGGAGTGAGAAAAATTTTAGAGCAAATAGCCTTGCAGTAGAAACTATGGTTTTCGCACTTATAATGTTTATAAGGAAATTAGTTTTACCAGAAATTTTATCTGTTGCTAAAATTGAGTTTAGCACAAAAAAATCTAAACATCATAAGGCGTTTTCTGAATATTTTGGTTGCCCTGTATTATTTAATCAGGATAGAACTGCTATATATTTTCCTTTAAGTTTTTTGGATATCAGAATAGAAAGTGCAGATAAGGTTCTAAATTATTTTTTAGTTCAATATGCTGAAGAGTTATTTGCTAAATTACCTGATGTAGATACCTTTGAAATTCTTGTGAAAAATGAGATTATTCAATCGCTTAACCATGGAGATGTGTTGATTGAAAATGTAGCTGAAAAGTTAGGTTACACTCCAAGAATGTTTCAGTATTTACTTAAACAGCACGACTTGAACTTTAGAAAATTATTAATAGATATAAGGAGAGATTTATCAATTAAATATTTATCTGATTTGACTCTAAGTGTTCTTGAAGTTTCACAATTATTATCTTATCAAGAACAAACATCATTTATTCGTGCTTTTAGATCATGGACGGGTTTAAGCCCTACACAGTATAGAAAGAAATTTATCTCGAGTTTTAGAGAGGATTTTTATTCTAAGTGGGATATTGTTTGCTAAAAACAATTCTCATTATTTCTCCTATTTTTTTATTATCCTAATTGGTTTTAAGCATGAAAGCATTGATTTTTTTTCTTGTAGCTATTGTCTGTTTTGAATTTTATTCAAGTTTTTTTTATGGTTTTGAAGTGAAAATAGCTGTTTTTACGGCTTATTACTTAATTATATTATCTTTGCTTTTGTGTGTTCTTTATTTTCTATTTTTTGAATTCAATACTGCTAATATATATATTGGTTTAATTAGGATGTGTGTCTTTTTAGTGGGTGGGTTGTTATTAAGTTTTAGCTTTTATCCGCTTCTTGATTTTTATTCATTTAAACCAGAAGGTTATTATGTTACAGATTGGTATAGCTTTAGAGCGGAAAGGTTAAATTTTGAGTTTTTTGAACAAAAGTGGTACGGTAAATGGTACGGTAAATTTAGTTTTTCTGTTTTATTTTTGATTGTTTTTTCCTTGATTTTTTATTTTAGCAATGATGAAAAATAAGTTTTTCTATTAGTAATTTTTTGGGTGTATTGGAGTTGCTGTATGTTTTTAATATGGGTTTAAGTAGATTTAATAATTGTACTCGGCTATTGTTTTATAGCTTGTATACATAAAAGATTCTTATCATAAAAATTTGTAATACATCATAATTTATTCTTTTGTAGAATAAAAAAAGCGATGAAATACTGCAATTAATAAAAATTAAGCAGCGCTTAAAATAAGAACGATTAATGTAACAAAAATAATTGGCAAACATTGGGCGCCGATTAGCATTAAGTGATTGAATTTATTAATTGAGCGCTACGTTGACATCGTAGAGGTCTCCAGTTCGAGTCTGGATATACCTACCAAGATATTAAAGTCATATAACTTTTTATGAAGTTACATGAACTCCAAAGCCCTGATTCGAAACGATCCAGGGCTTTTTTTTATAGCTTTAAAAAGGCGGCTGAGACTAACTGATAAAACAAGACGTAACGACATGAATCTTAATAATAGATCTATTAAGCTGTAGTATTTTTGTTTTTAATTGTTGATTTTAATCGATAATTTATAAGACCTACTTTTTGTAGGGCATTTCTCGAGTAAACTATGCCTATCGTAGTCTGATATCGACTGTTTAAGGACATAAACAGTGTTTTACGATGAGGTTTTGGAATGGTATTACTTATAAATTCTCAGGCGCGATAAAAGGCGTTATGAGCTTAGTGAAGTTAATGAAAAAATTTATTTTAACGGGCCTTACTGCAATGGTTGCAGTACTTTCTACCCAGACAATGGCAGCAGATTTTGTTGCAGGTAAAGATTATACGGTTGTACAAAATCCAGAAAAAACGTCTGTTCCAGATAAAATCGAGGTACGGGAATTTTTTTGGTATGGCTGTACCTATTGCTTTAAATTAGAACCGCATATGCAAAGCTGGTTGAAGAAGATTCCAAAAGATGTGTATTTTCTTCGTACGCCGGCAGCAATGACACCCATGTGGGAGCAGGGTGCGCGTGCTTATTATGTCAGTGAAGCATTAGGCGTTCGTAAGCGTACACATTTACCATTATTCCATGCCAATTTTTCTGGCAATCAAAGAGTTTTGCAAAAGGAAGCTTTTGCTAAATTTTTTACCCAATACGGCGTACCTGAGCAAAAGTTTAATAGCATGTTTGATTCTTTTGCAATTACAGCAAAAATTGCCGAATCCAATCAATTGGCGCGTAAATACCAACTCACTGGCGTTCCTGCGGTCGTGGTAAATGGTAAATATATTGTTCAGGGCGGTGATGAAAAGGTTGTGCAAGTGGTGGATTATCTGGTGAATAAAGAACGTAAAAACCAATAATATTTAGTCTTTTAATGAGGACATTATTTTGAGTTCAACACATTGTTTAGATAGTTTGCTTCGGCACGGCCATGCTGTGTTGGGTATAGCTTTTTAGCATTAACAGGACACTTGACCCCATTCATAATTGGTGCTAATTTAAACAATAAGGAAGTCATATACTATTTGGGATTTAAGAGAAATCTTGCCTAAATGCAAAAAGATATGATGACCTGAATACACAGCTAACAACGAACGAAACAATCTAGATTGTTTTTAAAAATGTTCAAGGTTGTAGAAAAGCCCGTTAATCGGGCTTTTTTAATGTCTATCTTTTTTAAAGTCTAGACTCAGGATATAGTCGTTTCTAAAGATTGGCAGGGCACACAAGATTTCTAATGCTGTTATTTATTATTGTACTGGTTGTGATTGGCTTGGTTTTATTCATTCTCTGGGTAAAGAAAACCAGCGCTAGACAAGTTTCATCTGACTCTAGTGATTCGTATTCGCCAACGCCTTATATCAATGACTCATCTCAACATCATGCTTCCAGACATACCGATCACTGTACTATAAGTGACAGTACTAGCTCGGATTCGGGGAGTTGTGATGGTGGGGGAAGTAGCGATTAAAAAGCTCGTACCCCCGAGGGAGGAGTACGAGTTAAACCGGGACTTAAGGTAGGTCAAACCAGATCATCTGACTGTCTTGCAGCGCAGTAATGGTGGCTGTTTCATCAAATAGCAAGGCATCACCAGCTTTGACTAAATGATCTGCAATCATCACTTCACCTGAAATTACATGCACGTAGTTCACTTTTTTCCGTGCTGTAATGTCTAGATGTTGATCTTTTTCAATGACCGCGGTTTTCACTTCAGCATTTTGACGGATCAGCATTGGTGCAGATTCATCACCTGCGATCAAGTGCCATTGGTTTGGATGATCTTTCGGATTGAGCTGAATTTGCTGATAGGTGGGTTCCACATCTTGTACATTCGGTTGAATCCAGATCTGTAACAGATGCACCGCTTTATCATGCTTGTTCATTTCACTGTGCGTGACACCTGTACCCGCACTCATCAATTGCCATTCACCTGCATTGATCTGGCCTTCATTGCCCATGCTGTCTTTATGGGAAATGATGCCATCCAGTACACAAGTCAGGATTTCCATATTGTCATGCGGGTGAGTACCAAAACCATTGTGTGCAGCCACGGTATCATCATTAATGACGCGCAGGGCACTGACACCCATGTATTTCGGGTTGTACCAGCTACCAAATGAAAAACTATGGTAGGTGTCTAACCAGCCTGCTTTAACATGACCACGATTTTCACTACGATGTAGATAAGCATTCATCTTTCATCTCCCAAATTATTATGTTCTGCTTGATGCTTATATTATCGATTCATAATAGGGGTAAATAGTCTTTTATTGCGACGTATTGTTCTATAATTGAGATGATGGGTTGCTTATTGTAAGGGTATAAAAAAGGCCGAATACAAGATTCAGCCTTTTAAGGTTTGATACCAATGTATCAAATGCTTATTTTGATTTGTTTTCCAATTGTGGAATTGCAGAGCCTTGACCTACAGAAAGCAGACCAGTTTCTGTGTAGATACCCAGTTTTGCACGTGTATCTGTGATATCAAGGTTACGCATGGTTAACTGACCGATACGATCCATCGGTGTAAACATCGAATCACCTTTCTCCATCGTTAAACGCTCAGCTTCATAAGTGAGGTTAGGAGATTCAGTGTTCATGATGGTGTAATCATTACCACGACGTAATTCAAGTGTTACAGTACCGGTAATCGCTTTCGCAACCCAACGTTGTGCAGTTTCACGAAGCATCAATGCTTGTGAATCGAACCAGCGACCTTGGTAAAGTAAACGACCTAAACGTAAACCGTTGATACGGTATTGTTCAATGGTATCTTCGTTATGAATACCGGTGACTAGACGCTCATAAGCAATGTGTAACAATGCCATGCCTGGTGCTTCATAAATACCGCGAGATTTTGCTTCGATAATACGGTTTTCGATCTGGTCAGACATACCTAAACCATGACGGCCACCGATACGGTTTGCTTCTAAAATAAATTCAACCGGATCTTCGATACGTTGACCATTCAGTGCAACCGGCATACCTTCTTCAAAAGTAATGCTCACTTGTTCTGGCTGGATTTCAACCTCGTCTTTCCAGAATGCCACGCCCATGATCGGATCGACGATTTTAATACCGGCATTCAGGTATTCTAAATCTTTGGCTTCATGTGTTGCGCCCAACATATTCGAGTCAGTTGAATAGGCTTTTTCTTTTGACATTTTATAGTCAAAGCCGTTGTCGATTAAGAATTGCGACATTTCGGCACGGCCACCTAACTCATCAATAAACTGTTGGTCTAACCACGGTTTATAGATTTTAAGGGCAGGGTTGGTCAATAAACCGTAACGATAGAAACGTTCAATATCGTTACCTTTATAAGTCGAGCCATCACCCCAGATATTAACGTCATCTTCTTTCATTGCGGTGACCAGCATGGTACCTGTCACTGCACGACCTAAAGGTGTGGTATTGAAATAAGGAACACCGCCCGTGCTGATATGGAATGCGCCACATTGAATCGCTGCAATACCTTCAAGCGCAAGTTGTAAACGACAATCGATTAATCGAGCTTTGACTGCGCCGTACTGTTCAGCTTTCTTTGGAATAGCATCATAGTCATCTTCATCAGGTTGACCCAGATTTGCAGTGTATGCATAAGGCTCTGCGCCTTTCTGTTTCATCCATAATAAAGCTGCTGAAGTGTCTAAACCACCAGAGAAGGCAATCCCTACTTTTTTACCTACTGGTACATGCTGCAAGATCGTTGCATTATCAGTCATTGCTAGTCCTAACTATTTCGAAATAGGCACCCTAATACTTCGGTGACCAAAGAGAATTTATACGTTCCGTACTATATCACTTTTCAAATCGATTTTTTTTCTGTTAGGAAAGGAATTCTTTTTTTTTCATTTGAAAAATAGATTAACATCAGAAAAATATAAAGTTTTACGATAAACATAAAGTTTTTATGAAGATTCTAAACAGGGTGAAAGAATAAAATGCTAGAAACGAACAATCAGATTCTCTCCACATTACATCGCATTGTCGCGTTTATCTTGATATCAGATCTCGTCTATGCGATTTATAACTTGTTTATGCATATGCCTAAATATTTTATTGGTGGTCTGTTGGGGCGTATAGCCTTGATTGTTGTTCATTTTCTATGTGCAAAAAGTGTTAGGACGGGAAGTACAAGTAGTCGTATTGGTTCAATCTTAATGACGGTCTTTATGCTCAATATGTTTCCTTTAGGAACGGTTATGGCTGTTGTCATGCTGTTTTTCTCTCTATTCAAATGGGAAAAAGATTCAACTTTTAAACTGCCAACTGAACTGCAAAAAAGTTAACGATGTCCTTGAAAATGAGCTCAAAGTGCATCATTTAGGCCAATAAATTGCTTCTCGATCGGTGTAAAGACATGGTCATTGCGTGCAATCAAATATAGACCAATGTCCCGATATTGTTCAGGCGTTTCCCGATAGTATTGAATCTTGTATTTCTCAATCAATGACTTGGCAATCATGGAAATGCCCATACCCAGCTGGGTAAAGTGAATTAAAGCTTCATGATCATAAATATGGGTGAGTTCACCCTTTTTAAGATTATAGTCGCTATAGATGCTATCCAGAGTTGTGGCATAGCAGCATTGTTCAGAGGCCAACAAGATATTTTGATGATTCAGACACTCTTCAAGACTATCGTGGTTAATCATATTTTTGCCAATAATCACCAGTTGATCATCCGCCTTTTGAATATATTGCAGGTTCTTTTGTTTTGGATGACCTAGCGCATAGGCCATATCCAGATTGCCCGCGAGAATTTCATCTTCAATATAGCCTGTCGAACCCGTTTTCATGGTAATCGAGAGGTCAGGATAAGCCTCATATAATTTGCTAAAAGACGGGTAAAAACGCATGCCACCGAGACTGGTATTGGTACCGAAACGCAGTACACTTTCTTGTTGATAGATTTTATTTTCGGTTTCCTCCCAGGTGAACATCATCTTTTTATATTGGGTATATAAATTCATGCCTGATTCAGTCAGTTCAACGCCTTTGGGTCTACGGATAAATAACTGGCGTTTGTAATGATTTTCAATCTTTTTGATTTTTGCAGTCATATTGGATTGTAAATAATTGAGCTTATGTGCCGCCGCCGTAATACTTTTCAGCTCGGCCACCGTCACAAAAGAACGGATATCATTAATATCAATATTCACGGCAATTCCTCAAGCGTGCCAGCTCATCCATTCCGAAAGATAAAAATCAAAAAGGAGTGACTGCTAAATAGGCATCAAAAAAAATGATGGATCTATTAAAACATAGCATTATTCATGATGTCATTTATTTTATACACTAACATGACTTTCCAAGGGTTGAGTACAACACGTGAATATTCGAGTCGTAAGCGCAATCGCGTTGTTATGTCTGGTCTGGGGTTCTTTATGGGGCTTGGTTAAACACAGTTTGCAAGTCTTTCCACCATTCCTGTTTATTTCTACACGTTTGATTCTGGCTGCATTGACTTTAATGATCATACAGCGAATGTTGAAGAAATCGATTCTGCCAAAACCGTCAGAGTGGAAGCCCTTGATGATTTTAAGCTTGCTGATTTGTCTTGGCTTCTATGCAACGCAAACTTTTGCGATGCAATTTGTGGATTCGGGTTTATCGGCAGTGCTGGTCTTTACCATGCCAATTTTTATTGGGGTGCTGGCACATTATTTCTTAAATGAACGATTGAATAGCCAAAAGGGTATAGGGCTGGTTTTAGGAACATTGGGGCTGATTGCCATTCTTTGGCCACAACTGCAGCATATCCATATGAATACCTCATTGCTCGGGCAAATCTTGTTAATTGGTTCTGGCTTCTTTTGGGCCTTATCAACGGTGTTTATTAAAAAGAATTTTGCCAGCTATGACAAAATCAAGCTAACTATTTGGCAGCTGTTATTAGGTGGCGCTGTTATTTTTGTTGGTGCCTTAGCTTTTGAACCTGTAGATGTCCAAGTTTGGCTCAACCCTTTAAATGAATCTGCCTTATTTTACATTGCAGTGGTTGGAACCGGATTTGCATTTGCATTATGGAACTGGATCGTGAGTCAGGTGGATACTTTTGTTGCTTCGATCTCAATCATGTGTATTCCAATTCTGAGTCTATTTTTTGGTTCTTTAATTTGGCATGAACCTTTAACCCTGAATATCTTAATCGGTGCGGTCTTCATTTGTCTGGGGATTGTGATGAGTTCACTCAAAGTGAAAAAAACCAAAAGTCGATTGGCTTATTCATGCAATCAACAGCCTTAAGCGATGTGCCATTTTAAAATGTTGGCGTAAAAAAGCAGTCAGTGAAATGGCTGCTTTTTTTATCGGTCGATAATGAAGATTAGTTTCCAGTCATCACGTTAAATTGACACTTTCAACCATTAAAATTCGCGCTATAGTCATCCCAAATCAATAAAAAAGTATTAAAGTACTATGCAACAAGTTGCAAAGCCAAAATTAAAGAAGGAATACCATGACTAGCTATGCAAATATCTTAAAACCATTACATTTGGGTTTTACTACCATTAAAAACCGTGTCGTAATGGGCTCAATGCATTCAGGTTTAGAAGATCGTTTTTTTAATTATCCTAAACTTGCAGCTTATTTCGGTGAGCGTGCAAAGGGTGGTGTTGGCTTAATTATCACGGGGGGGATTTCTCCAAACCGTCAAGGCTGGTTATTGCCTGCAGGCGGAACCATGAATAGTCTGGCAGATATTCCGCATCATCGTCTGGTCACGCATGCAGTACACAAGCATGGTGCAAAGATTCTGATGCAGATTTTGCACTCAGGGCGTTATGGTTATCATCCTTTTTCGGTATCTTCTTCTCCAATTCAGGCACCGATTAATCCATTTAAACCGCGTCAAATGTCTGATTCACAGATTTTGGCCACCATTGACGATTATGCACGTTGCGCAAGTCTGGCCAAAAAAGCCGGCTATGATGGCGTAGAAATCATGGGTTCAGAAGGTTATCTAATTAACCAGTTCCTGAGCAGTCATGTGAATAAACGTACCGATCGCTGGGGCGGCGATATTGAGAACCGTATGCGTTTCCCGGTCGAAATCGTCAAAGCCATTCGTGCCAAAGTCGGTGAAAAATTTATTATTGCTTTCCGTCTGTCTTTGCTGGATCTGGTACATGATGGCAATACCATGCAAGAAGTAATTGTGGTCGCCAAAGCATTGGAAAAAGCAGGCATTACTTTGTTGAATACAGGGATTGGCTGGCATGAAGCCCGTGTGCCGACCATTGTAACCTCTGTACCGCGTGCGGCATTTGTCGACTATACCGCAGCCGTGAAGCAGCATGTTTCTGTTCCGGTAATTGCATCGAATCGTATCAATATGCCGGATGTTGCTGAAGAAATCATTGCTTCAGGTAAGGCGGATATGGTGCAGATGGCACGTCCATTTTTGGCAGATCCGTATTGGGTCAATAAAACAGCCACCAATCGTGTTGATGAAATTAATACCTGTATTGCCTGTAACCAAGCCTGTTTAGACCATGCTTTTAAAAATCAAAGGGTCACTTGTCTGGTCAATCCGCAAGCCTGTTTTGAAACTGAACTGGTCTATATCAAAACCAAAAAACCAAAACGTATCGCCGTGGTCGGTGGTGGTGTGGCTGGAATGTCTGCCGCAACAGTAGCTGCAAGTCGTGGTCATGCTGTGACCTTATTTGAAGCCAATGACGATGTTGGTGGGCAGTTTAATCTGGCCAAAGTAGTGCCTGGTAAAGAAGAGTTCCATGAAACCATTCGTTATTTTAAAGTGCAATTGAAACAGACCGGTGTCGATGTACGTTTAAATACGCGGATCAGTCGCGAACAATTAGAGCGAGAAGGCTTTGATGAGGTTGTGGTAGCAACAGGCGTGGTGCCACGTGCGTTAAAAATACAAGGCAGCACCGCACCGCAGGTCTTGTCTTATGCCGAGGTTTTGCGTGGTGCTGAGGTCGGACATAAAATTGCGGTGATTGGTGCAGGCGGGATTGGCTTTGATGTATCAGAGTTTCTATTAAAGCCACCTCATCAGCCTCAGCCGCAACCTTTGGCAGAGTGGCAACGTGAATGGGGGGTTGACCCAAACCCGGATTATATTTCTGAAGGGGGCATGCAGCGTCCAGAAGTGGAAGTTCCTGTGCGTCAGATTTATTTATTGCAACGTAAAACGACACCACTCGGAATTGGTCTGGGTAAAACTTCGGGTTGGGTGCATCGTGCGCAACTGAAAAAACATGCTGTGCGTATGTTACGTGGTGTGCAGTATAAGGCAGTGACTGATGAGGGCTTATGGGTTGAACATAATGGACACGATCAATTGTTGCGCGTAGATACTATTGTGGTCTGTGCCGGACAAGAATCGGTCAAGGATTTAATGCCTAAAGAAGGTGAAAGTACTTTGGCAAACTATCATATTATTGGCGGAGCCAAGCTTGCTGCGGAGCTCGATGCAAAGCGAGCGATCCGAGATGGTGCTGAATTAGCCGCTAAACTGTAAAATTGATGAAACAATATGCATTTGAATACATTGCAGTTAAATTTCTCTTGTATAAACAGGGCAAGCTTTGTATTCTTACGCACATGGAAGCGTGGCAGAGCGGTTTAATGCACCGGTCTTGAAAACCGACGAGGGTGTGAGTCCTCCGTGAGTTCGAATCTCACCGCTTCCGCCAAATATCAAAAAAGGGAATCAAACTATATGTTTGATTCCCTTTTTCTTTGTCATAACTTTGGCACGCTTTGAAATTTTAGTAATTTCTTCTTTGTTCTTATTCAAGTTAATCTATTTTTACATCATCGTGTGCCAATTAAAGGAATAGCCCTGTTATCAAGGTTAATCGAACTTCACCGTAGATTTGGACAAACTGGATACTAATTCGACATATCCAGATCATCATATTCGTTCAAGGTCTTACCTTGTTGAAGATGCTCCTGATAATGTTTAGCACGTAACAGATCGAGTTCTGAACCGGACATGCCATCTTTCCAGTAGCCTGCAATACGTACGTCGTTTTTATGCAAATGTTTGTCTTCTAGAAAAAATTGACGTAAGGCCCTTGCTTCATTGCGTTCGCAAGCCGCCCAAATCGTCATATTTTCATAATTTTCTAGCGCAAATGCTGCTTTTAAAAGAAGACCTTTTTGTGGCGTGTGATGTTCTTTATGGAACGAATGGATTTTGACATGGTCATGGTGAGGTAATTGACTAGCAATATCTTTTTCAAAACTTTCAATGAAAATATCAGCTTTTACACCATTTTCCCATTCGTTCAGTATCGAATATAACGCGGGTACAGCCGTATCATCGGCAAACATGACCACATGTTTTTGATGGATAAAATTGGGTATAAAATGAGGGCGGGGACCAATAAGCCCGATTTTTGTACCCACTTGAGCCGAATTAAGCCATTGCATTGCTGAGCTTAAATCTTCATGTTTAACAAAATCAATTTCGATTTGAGCATTTACAGGATCGAATGAACGTACCGTATACACGCGTGAGATGGGATGTCCCTCTGGTGAATGGTTCACAATTAAGCGAATGGCCAAATTGGGAGCTTGCCAAAGCTCTGATTGTAAAGTGTTGATTTTTCCTTGAATTCTTACAATAGATGGAAAAGGGGAATGGATTGAGACGATGGTCATCTCAAGCTGTTCCAGATCTTGTAAATGGTCTTTCTGTTTGAGTATATCGCTATATTCTGGTTTTGTTTTTTCTGCAATTTTTGTCATATATATCACCTAAGCTTAATGACGACTATAGAGCGAGATAATGGTTATAAATGTAATCTCTTTATCGGTTACGATAACCAATTCTTGTCTAAATGTAAATAATAATTATTATCAATTACAGATTTTAGTCAATAAGGCTACTCTCTAACTCATTAAATCTAAAAGTAAATGATTAATTGATAGTTTTGATATCTATGATTTTTCATCAAGAATTTTAAACCAATTAATGGCGGTGCTCTTATGGTATTAATTGAAAATGATTCTCATTTGTATTATTGTGAAGAGATATCTATGCTTCAAACCAAGAGCAAAAAAGGACGAAATTTTATAGCCTTGTTTTGAAGATTAGATGGGGCAGTACTGAATAAATAATTGGGTGAGGAAATAGATAAATGCTAAACGATTTTAATCAAAATTTAGGGCAAATGAATCATAAAAATAACAACATAGAAAATTTCTTAAAGCGAATTTATGAAAATATTTTTGATCGGACGTCCAATCGAACAGCAATCATTTTTGAAGACCGTAGCATGAGTTATGCTGAGGTCGGGGCCCAGGTCGCCAAAGTCATGTATGCGCTAAAAAAGCAAGACTTGGTGGCAGGGTCAGTGGTTGCAATTTGCCTGAGAAAAAGTCCTGAGCATATTTATACCGCTTTGGCATGTGCGTTAACAGGCATTATCTGGCTACCTGTAGATATGGATTCACCGCCGTCGAGACTGAACTATTTATTGACGAATAGTCGGGCAGATGTGGTGGTGAGTGACGCATCCATTGCTGGGGTTCAAAACCTAAATATTAATGAAATTTTATCGGCTACCACTGAGGATGAACCGAGCTTTAATGCCGAAATTAACCGGCTTCCGGCATATTATTTATATACCTCGGGAAGTACAGGCACTCCGAAATGTGTGGTCTTAAATAATCAGGCCACTGCAAACACGCTACAGCAGACGATTTCGAAATGGGAAATGACTGCTGATGACGTCATTATGGCAGTAACACCGTTTCATCATGATATGTCGGTATTTGATGTATTCGCTTCAATGGCCTTGGGTGCAACGTTGGTGGTGCCATCTTTTGAACAGAGTAAAAACGCTATTATCTGGGCCGATCTGGTAGATCGTTGCAAAGTTACGCTTTGGAGCAGTGTGCCTGCCATTGTCGATATGCTATTCAGTGTGGCTCGTAAAGAACAGTTACGGTCTTTGCGTTTAATTGCCCAAGGCGGCGACTATATCAAACCTGCACTCATCTCGAAGTTAAGACAACAATTACCTCACGCGCGTTTATTTTCATTAGGTGGACCTACAGAGACCACGATTTGGAGTATATGGCATGAAATTGATGAGCAAGATCAGGACATTATTCCGTATGGAAAAGCTTTAGAAAATAACCGATATTTTATTTTGGATGAAAATCTGAAGTCTTGCCAAATAGGTGAGATCGGTACGATGTATATGACTGGGCTTAACTTATCAAATGGCTATTTACTGAATGGAGAAATTTATTATAAGGATTTCGTTGATCTTCCGCTAAGCGACAGTGAAACTCAAACGGCTTTCCGCATGAGTGATCAAGGCTATGTCCGGGAAGATGGAAATATTATTTTTGCGGGGCGTGAGGAAGGTCATTTAAAGATAAAAGGCGTGAGAATCTCTGCGGCTGAGGTTGAAAATGCTTTGACAAAGAACCCGTATATTCATAACGGTGTGGTAATCAGTTGTGTACATCCAACCACTGAAACTCAAGAGTTAGTCGCTGTTTATACTCTGGATAATCAATCTGAAAATACGGGCTTAAGTCATCACGAATTAAAGAATTTTTTAAAAGTACATTTGCCAAGTTCTCATATTCCTTCGAAATATTTGGTCGTCGAAACCATACCTTTGACCCGAAATGGCAAAATAGATCGTAAAGCTGTGCAAGAAATCGCTCAGGGGAAACTTTACGTATCTGATACGTGGTCTGCAAATTCCTCTATAACACGGTCATCAGTCGCTGAAGTAGGACATTCGGTTTTATCGGTTTTCCGTGAATGTCTATCTGATATCCAAGCTGAAAAAATGGATATTTTTTATAGAACTGAAATATTGGATATAGGCATCCGTCCGAAACAGCTCATGAGTATTGCCCAGAAACTTTCTCAGAAGCTCAGTACCGAAATTGATTTTTATACACTGATGAGCTGCAAAACAATTCAGGATGTGGTGAATAAAGTAGAGCAGCAAATCAGATAGGGACATTGAAATGTGCTTAAAAGGAAGTTGAGTTGTTCGCTTTTAAGCACATGGTTGCGTCTAGGGCGACTAGATTTGAGCTAAGGTCGCCTGAATTTTTTCACAGATACTTTTCACTGTTGCAGTCGGGAAGCGATGGGCCTGATACGTAATGATCATGCTTAACTGATGTAGCCCATCAATCACATTTTCCATTATTTCAAAATGTAATCCGAACATCGATTCATCACGTTCCGGCAAGATCTGGCGATAAGGAAGATCTTGCCCCTGAGGTGTTTTGAGCGCGCCGTTTAAAGCATTATTTGAATGGATATGAATAAACACATCAAATAATAGTCCTTCATCGGTGCTCATCCCTAACGCATTTTGTATATGGTTGATTGGAATATCTGCATAGGCCATCGAGGTATTGATCATTGTACTGATCTTGTGCAGCAATGATTGGAATGAATCTGAAGGGCTAAACCGTGTGCGATGCGCCACCATGGTCGTAAAGTAACCCACCGTATCAAAAAACTCGGGATCAGTTCGCCCAGATGCAGAAGTACCGATCACAATATCTTTTAAATCACCTTGTTGCTGTAAGGCATTGGCGATAGCCGTATAGAGAACCGCGAAAATGGAAGAGCTGTGTTGTCTCGAAAATGCGAGTAGCTTTTCATACATTTCCGGTGCAAATTTAAGTTCGAGCCATTGGACTGGCGGTTTTTTCTTTTCAGCATTTAATTCATTTTCCGAAACAGGGAGATATAAACCTTTGGTTGCTCCTCTTAACAGCTTAGTCCAATAATTTAGATGCTCTTGATTGATCCCATGTTTTTGCTGCAGTAAAGAAAAATCAAGAATGGATTGAGCGGGTGCCTTCCAGCGAGGCGCTTCAGCATTTGAGCGAGCAAGATAAGCATGTGCAAGATCAGCCATAATGGTATTTAAAGACCATTCATCAATCACCATGTGATGAACTAAAAACGATAAAGTTTGTCTGCCTTGAGCATTTCGAATTAAACGAATCCTGAGTGGAAGTTCACGAGTTAAATCAAATTGATATGCAGCTTCACTGGCAAGCGTTACATCTTTACTTTCGGCACTGTTCCAAAACCATTTGAATTGTTGAAGTTCAGATGTAGGAACAACCTGTTGATCGGTTTGACCATTGTCGGTATTAAACATTGTGCGTAAACCGGCATGGCGCTCAACAATATCTGTAAACGCTTGCAAGAAAATATCTTCATTAATTTCTTCAAGGAATTCTACGGCAAAGGGTAAGTTATAAATTGGGCTAAAATCGAAGGCAGAATAAGCTTCCCACAGGAAATCTTGAGCTAAAGTCAGCGGGGCTTTTTCGACACGTTGTAAGGTGGATTTTTCAGTTTTTGCAGACTTAACCAAAGCATATTGGGCTAAATCAGCAGCAGATGGAGATTTAAAGAAATCATTAAATTGAATCTCAATGCCATGCTTATTGAGTAAGTTTCCAATAATTCGGGTTGCTAATAGTGAATGACCGCCAAAATCAAAAAAGTCATCATGGTGGTTCATTTCAGGTTCAGCGAGCGTATTTCGGAACTCTTCTAAAATAATTTCTGAAATATCGATTTGCTTAGATTGTTCTGATGCTTTGATAGGACTTGCGTCTAGATGATTCGGGATATCAATTTCCGTTAGCAACAATGGCATATGATTTGCTGAATATTGCTGATAACGATCTTGTATAGCCTGAATGAAATCTGTGGTTTGATAGCTTTGGTCAAGAATAGGGTGGAGCACTAAAATAAGAAAATAGTCTTGGTCTGTTTTGACCAAACGTGTAAAAAAAGGTGGATGAGTTTCTGCATTCCATGATTGTGCTTTTAATGTCGCCACTTGCTCAAATACGTGTTCTGTATGGTCCTTTCTTACTTCTAGGCAAGATGAAGGGTCATCATATGCAGTTTTGTATAAATCACCTTCCTCACTCAATATATAGCGGACATTTAAGTCAGGCGTGGTGTTAATCATGTCTTGAAGTGCGTTGATCAGCCCTTGCATATCCAGACCTTGATCCAGCTTCCATAGGTTAAAACGTCGATTAATTTGTTCAGGCTGCTGGAATTGCAACATCCAGATATGCGCTTCGTGATCAGTCACTGGAATAAGAGAGGGGGCTTTGGAAAATTGTTCCAACATAAATGAATCCTGGTTTATCAAATGGCTATTTTCATCAATTTTCATTTCGCAAATTTTTTACATCAGATTAAATTTCATATAATTCATAATGTTATAAATTTACTTTTTTACAAAAAATTGATCTGTTTCTAATGAGTTGATGTCCACATGAACTGTACTGATGTAACAGTAGGGTTACATTTTACCTTTAAACATACTATAATTGATTCTCATTTACATCAAGATTATTATTTGCATTAAGTTTAGTCGATTGGCAATGACGAATTTTTAAAATACAAGATAAATAATAAGTTGTTGATTAATATTTATTTTATTCGGAATTAGCTGGGCAAAAATAATTTAAAGATGAAAAAAACGATCCTGAGGATATGACCGTGATTGTGCATATTCAAAAGGAACCTATTTGGTTGTCTCGATAAAATTGAGGTGTTTTCATGAGTATATTCAATCATGAAAGGACAATAAGCCCATCGAATGTTGAACAAATTTTGTCTGCCTTGTGCTGGAACGGGCCAAATTTGCAAATTGCATCGTTTGTTTTCGGTTTGAGTGGGGCGCACCACTGATGCAATGGGGCTTATTTTGTATTTTTATCATTTTATGCATTTGTTCATTGTTGCTTGGAGCTGAGCAAATACAATGGTCTGCTTTGCTTGCTTTTTCTCATGAGAGTTGGCTTACACTCACGGCCAGCCGTATCCCTCGTTTAATGACCATTGTGCTGACCGGAATCGGACTGGCGGTGTGCGGCGTCATCCTACAGCATATTGTGCGTAACAAGTTTGTTGAACCGGAAACTTCGGGTGGTCTAGATGCTGCCAAACTAGGAATTTTAGTGTCATTAACATTAGTCTCGGTAACCAGCACGCTGAGTAAAATGATATTTGCGATCTTTTTTTGTTTTATTGCCAGCTTGATTTATATCGCCATTATCCGCCGTATCCATTTTAGAAATACCGTTTTAGTCCCCGTCATTGGCTTGATGTATGGCAGTGTACTCACTGCCTTAGCCGAGTTTTATGCCTATCGCTTTAATATTTTACAAAGTATGCAAGGGTGGCTTTTGGGTGATTTTTCGAAAATTATCCAAGGTCACTATGAAGTCATTTACCTTATTTTTCCGATTGTTGTCCTGACTTATCTTTTTGCCCATCGCTTTACCGTGATTGGTATGGGCGAGGAGATGGCGGCGAGCTTGGGGGTTCGTTATGCAGCGATAGCAGCCAGCGGTTTAATACTGGTTGCGATTACCGTTTCAACAACTGTCATTACCGTAGGTGCAATTCCTTTTGTCGGGCTCGTGGTTCCCAATCTAGTCGCATTGAAATACGGAGAAAACTTAGCTAGAACCTTGCCGATTGTCGCTTTAGGCGGAGCATCGCTCTTACTTTTTTGCGATATTTTCGGTCGCTTAATCATTTATCCATTTGAAGTACCGATTGGACTGACCGCAGGTGGGATAGGGGGCGTTATTTTCCTCATCCTCATTTTGAGGGAGTTCAGATAATGCGTATCACAAAGTTATACCTGATTTATCTGATTGTTGCCTGCCTGGCCGTATGTTTTCTATTTTTAAACTCAGGACTCGATGTTGAATACGTCATTCCTCACCGACTGCTGCGTCTTGCCACCATTGTTGTAGCGGGGATATGTATTGCTGTGTCCTCGATTGTTTTTCAGACCTTGGTCGGTAATCGTATTTTAACCCCTTCAATTATGGGCTATGAAGCGGTTTATTTGTTATGGCAAGTGTTATTGCTGTTTGTTTGGGGGACATATGGATTAAGTCAGTTAGGAGTAAATGGTAATTTCTTTATCTCTATTGTTTTAATGCTGCTGTATTCATGGTTCATCCATACCTGGTTATTGCCCTATGGCAAAAAAGATGTGTTTTTGCTGCTACTTTTGGGGTTAGTCCTGACCATGGTCATCGGGACGGTTACCCAATTTATTCAACTCAAAATCAGTCCCGGCGAATTCTCTGTGTTTCAGGGTCTGAGTTATGCTTCGTTTAATCGTGCTCAAACAGATACTTTATTGTATGCCAGCTTAGCCGTAGTCATCACTTTATTCCTCGGTAGAAAAGCACTTCCTGTTCTGGATGTTCTGGTTTTAGGGCGTGAGCAAGCCATTTCACTCGGCATTCATCATCACCGTTATGTCAGTTTTTATTTAGCCCTGATCGCTGTCCTTGTTGCGGTATCGACCAGTCTCATTGGCCCGACTGTATTCATGGGCGTCTTCATTGCCAATATGACCTATGCATTAGCCAAAAGTTATCAGCATAAATTAACGCTACCCATGGGGTGTGCGCTCACCATTGCCATATTTATTGCAGCTCAAATTCTCGTTGAGCATGTTTTTAATTACAAAACCACGGTCAGCATTCTGGTCAATCTGGTATGCGGCATTTATTTCCTTGCGTTGGCGGTTCGTACCCGAGGTGTTACATGATTCAGGTCAGAAATATCCATAAGTCATACGGGAATAAGCCCGTACTTAGGGACATCAATATTGAATTTCCTACAGGTCAGGTGACGTCACTGATTGGTCCAAATGGCGCAGGAAAATCAACTTTGCTCATGATGATGGCCCGTTTAATTGAGCCAGATCAGGGAGAGATTTTTCTGAATCAACAAAATATTGCTGATATTAAAACGGCTGTTTATGCCAAGCATGTCGCGACTTTGCGTCAGGCGCCTGGCTTTAATTTGCGTTTAACCGTAGAAGAACTGGTTTCATTTGGACGCTTTCCCTATAGCCGTGGCGTTTTAAGCGAACAGGACCATCAGTTGATTGATGAAGCGATTGAGTTTCTTTCTTTAGATCCCCTGCGTAAAGCTTACATCGATGAAATTAGTGGGGGGCAAAGGCAAATGGCCTTTTTGGCAATGACCATCGCGCAGCAGACAGACCTACTTTTATTAGATGAACCTTTAAATAACCTTGATATGAAACATGCCGTTCAGATTATGCGTGCACTCAGACGCTTATGTGATGAACAAGGGCGCACTGTGATTTTAGTCATTCATGATATCAATTTTGCCACGAATTATTCAGATCATATTGTCGCGCTGAAGAACGGCAAGCTTCATTTCAGTGGGTTAACGGAACAAGTGATTACAGAGACGCAATTAAATGATCTGTACGAGCTTGATTTTGAAATTACATACAGTGAGCGTGGCTGTATGTGTAATTACTTCAACTCATCCGGAGCTTGAATCGATATGAACTGGAAGAAAAGATATGGGGGAATCGCCCTCATGATAGCGGCAGCCGTCACTCTCCAAGCATGTGATCAAAAAGTTGCAGAGCGCACTCCAGCTTCTCAAAAGCTGGCCCAGCCGATTACGGTAAAACATGCACTTGGCAGCACGATGATTGATCATCTACCGCAACGGGTCGCCGTACTTGATATGAATGAGGCTGATTTTCTGGATCAGCTCAATGTCCCGATTATGGGAATGCCCAAAGATTATATTCCACACTTTCTGGAAAAATATAAAACAGATCCACAAATTCAGGATCTGGGTGCAATTGTACAGCCCAATATGGAAAGGATATATGCATTAAAGCCAGACTTGATTTTGATGACGCCCTTACACGTTAATCAGTATCAGGAACTGTCAAAAATTGCCCCGACCATTCATTACGATATTAACTTCAACAATAGTGGGAGTCATCATATTGATCTGGTGAAAGACCATATGATGACCTTGGGAAAAATTTTTAATAAAGAAGATTTGGCTCGCCAGAAAGTTTCTGAACTTGATCAACAGGTGAAGCAGGTACAAGCGGTGACAGCCAATCGCCCAGAAACAGCGCTAGTCGTTCTTCATAACAATGGAGCATTTAGTAATTTTGGTGTTCAGTCCCGCTATGGCTTTATTTTTAATGCTTTTGGGGTAAAGCCGGCCAGTAGTGCCATGGATACAAGTCTACATGGGCAACCAATTTCGAGTGAATTCATCAAAAAAGCAGACCCGGATATTCTCTATATCGTGGACCGGACTGCCGTGATGGAGCATCGCGCAAAAATTAATGCTGCCAGTGTTGAAAATCCATTATTACGTCAAACCAAAGCATGGAAAAACGGTCGTGTCATTTTTGTTGATGCGGATGCGTGGTACACCACGGCTGCAAGCCCTACCTCTCTCAAAATTGTGATGGAAGATGTGAAAAAAGGCTATCAATAAATTCTGGGGCGTATAACCGAGTCAAATCTTAGAGCATAAATTTTCACTATTTTGCTATGTTTTTTAGGCAGATAGTTAATAAAAACTGAATTACAATATTGCAGGTATTCTAATGAGCAACGTGAGTTATAACCTTAATTTAAAAACCGGGAATGATAAAATAATCAATCGCCGTTCTTTCATATTAAATGGAATTGCTTCGGCACAAATGGCACTTCGATTAGGCTACGCATTAGGTACCGTATTTGTACTATGTGCATCAAATAGCCATGCTGCCGTGATTGATCATTCAATAGAAAGCCCTGATCAGCAACCGACTGCGCAAGTTAATGCAACCGCTTTGCCGCTCATTACCGTAAAAGCTGAGCAAGACGATCATTATGCAGGGGGACAAGTGTCCACGAAAAGCTCAGTTGGCTTTTTAGGCAATAAAACCGCGATGGAAACCCCGTTTAATACCATTGCTTATACAGAAAAATATATTGCAGATCAGCAAGCGAAAGATATCACCGATGTGATTGCAAAAACGGATCCATCTATTTTTTCAACCGGCGCATATGGTGTCATTGCAGAAAGTTATGCGATTCGTGGGTTTAGATCGAGTTCTGTAGCGGCGGGTCGCGATACGTCTATGGGTGGATTATATGGTATTGCACCGTTATATCGCGCCTCACCGGAAATGTTTGAACGTATTGATGTATTAAAAGGTCCTTCGGCAATGCTCAACGGCATGCCGCCAGGGGCAACTTTAGGGGGAACGGTTAACTTGGTGCCGAAACGCGCGGGCGATGATCCTTTAACTCGTTTTACCACCACGTATATGTCGGATTCGCAATTCGGCGGGCATCTGGATGTTGGACGCCGTTTTGGTGAAAATAAAGAATTTGGTGTGCGGTTCAATAGTGTCTATCGAGATGGCGAAGGACCAATTAAATCGCAGGAAAAAACCACGCATCTCTTTTCACTGGGTTTGGACTGGAAAGGCGAAAATGCACGACTTTCAGCCGACTTATATACCAGCCGTGACCATGCTGACGGTATTAATCGTGGTTTAACCATTTTATCCGGCGTTAAATTACCTAAAGCGCCAAACCCAGATACCTTGTTGAACCCGACCTGGACAGTCTATAACACCCGTGATAAAGGCGGGATGATTCGCGGTGAGTATGACTTAAACGATCAGTGGATGGCATATGCCACGGCGGGTATGAGTAAAACAGAATATGATACTTTGGGAGCTGCTAAAACTGAGATTCAAAATCAGGCAGGAGATATCAAGTTCAATATTGCTCATTTAGGTTTTGAGTATGAACGTAAATCTGCTGAAGTCGGTTTACGGGGTAAATTTGATACAGGCGCTGTAAAACATGCGCTGGCATTAAATGCAACACATTACCGCGAAACGGATGACGAATCGGGGATCAGACAAGGGTTTCCTGGAGGAGACCGTATAACCAATATCTATAACCCAAACTGGGGCAGTAAGCCGGATCGTGTTGCGGTCGCACCTATTTTTAGCAATAAAGAAAATTTAACAAGTGTTGGCCTGGCCGATACCCTGTCGATGCTTCAAGAGCAGTTGCAATTGACCTTAGGGCTACGCTACCAGAATATTGTTACTGAAAGTCTTAATGGGCAGGGCGTCCGAAATGTTAACGGCCGTTATGATAAAAATGCTGTTACGCCTGCAGCTGCAATTTTGTTCAAAGCCAATGATAAGGTTTCATTGTATACCAACTATATCGAAGGATTAAGTTCAGGGGGAACAGTACCAACAGGACAGAACTACGAAAATGAAGGACAAATATTTTCTCCTTTCAAAACCAAACAGATGGAAGCCGGAATTAAAATTGACAGCGGTAAATTCACCAATAGCCTAAGTGTTTTTCAGATCAAGTCTCGAAATTCGTATGTGATTAGAAGTACGGATGGCAAAAGCAAATCGATTTATGGCGCTGATGGCGAACAACGTAATCGCGGAGTTGAATGGGGCTTTTACGGCTCACCTATGAACAGTCTGCGTGTAATGGGCGGATTTACGTATATTGATCCTAAAATCACAAAAACCGGAATTAAAAACGAGTTAGGCAATGTTGTTGCCGGTGTTCCAAAAATGCAAGCGAAACTTGGTGTTGAAGGGGATGTGCCATATATCCCGGGCTTAACTTTGACTGCCAATGCAATAGCTGCGTCCAAACAATATATTTATAAGGATAACTCAACTTCAGTACCCGGACGCGAAGTGTACGGAATTGGCGCACGTTACCATACCAAAATAGCGCAATTCCCTGTCACGATTCGTGGGAATATCGATAACCTCACCAACAAGTCATATTGGGCAATGCCTCAATTTACAAGTTTAATGCTGGGTGCGCCGCGTACTTATTTATTATCGGCCTCGATTGATTTTTAATTTAATCAGAAGAGATAAAAAAACTGCCAAATCAGATTTGGCAGTTTTTTTATGAATGGTTGTTATTTATTTGGGTAAACCGTAGTGTTGGAAAGAGGACTGTTTAGGAATTCGATAAGCATCACGGCCCAGCAATTGATTAATAATCACCGAGTTTCGAGTGGCACCGATTCCCAAGTCAGGAGAGCCAACGCCTTGCTGAAAAATCTCGGCATTTTGAATGAAAATACGGCCTTGTCCCTGATCACAACGTAAAACGGTAAAGTCTTCCTGAACAATACAGTCATTTTTATCATCAACCGCTAAAACTGAACCTTTCATATTCTGGAACCACTCCGGCCAATCATGTACATAGCCTGTAGCTGCGACAAGGGCATCGGTTTCTAATTCACAACGTTGATCAAGTTGGATATGTAAACAGGTCAAACGCAGGGAACCCGATTCAAGCTCTTCAACCGATTCAACTTCACAGCTGGTATATAGGCTTAAACCGCACGGCTCACCGCCCACTGAACGTTCATAAAGTACGTCATAGATATCACCAATGGTTGAGAAGCTAATGCCTTTATAGATCAGGCCCTGACTGGCCGCAATATCGCGACGTTTATCTCTGGGCAGGCTTTGGAAATATTGCATATAAGCCGGCGTAAAGCACTCTTGGCCAAGTTTAGAATATTCCATCGGGTGAAAGCCGGCTGAACGTGTGATCCAGCGAATAGATGCACCTGCTTTTACTTGTTCTGGTGTCAGGGAATTAAATAAAGCAAGCACGCATTCTGCTGCGCTTTGCCCTGAACCAATCACCGTGACTTGTTTACATTGTTGCAGTTGTGCCTGGATTTTTGCGAACTCCGCAGAATGCTTGACCAAAGGATGTTTGCATGTTTCTAGCCATTTAGGAATTCGCGGTTTAGTCCCAATACCAATCGCCAGATTTTGGCTGATATATTTTTGTTTTTCGCCTGAGGCTGATTCACTTTCTATCATAAATTTATCCAGCTTGGCGTCATATTCCACATGATTGACGTTTTCTCCAAATCGACAATCCGGTAATTGTTTTGAAGCCCAACGGCAATAATGGTCATATTCACGGCGTGGGATTAAAAAACTGTCGTAATAATAAAACTGATGTAAGCGATCATGTTGATGTAAATAATTAATATAGCCTAAAGGATGGCAGGGATTGGCCATGGTGACTAAATCGGCAAAGAAAGGAACTTGTAATGTCGTGCCTTGCAATAGCAGTCCCTCATGCCATCGAAATTCTGGTTTGCGTTCTAAAAATACGCTTTTGATTTCAGGATGATGAGACAAAAGCGCAGCTAAACCTAAGTTGAATGGCCCAATACCAATTCCGGTAATATCTATTTTTTTCATGTTTATACTTTATCTGATTCCAAAATGATGACGTTTAAAATACGAATTAATGGGGTGTAAGGAGTTTCTCTACATCCGCAATATTGCGACATTGGATAAGTTGAAGAGGTGAAAGTTGAATCGCGTATGTTTCGTGAATACGTTTTGAAACGACCTTTAAATGGTGTGGACGTAGCCCGAGATGCGTAAAATGCGTTAATTTGTCCACTTGCTGATTGGGCGCGTGACCAATCACGTTTAAATAAATGTCGAGTAGCTGATTATGCGGTTTAGTATTATTTTCAAAGGGTGCAGCTCTATCAACGGACTCATTATGATTGAAATAGGACCTGTTATTTTGAAGCTCACTGAAGAAATTGCTGAGATCAAAACCGAATATTTCTGAACCAATAATTTGCTTGATTGCTAATTGTAGTGCCTCCAGGAAATCGTCAATCATGTGGGATGGAAATGCTTCTTGGGCATAATCAATATCGAAAATCAAAGCGCCGTCATTGCTGGTGCTAAAGCGAATATCAATGGCAACTTGAGGGGTTTGGGTCAGTCCATCGTGTTGCTGAACAGGATGAGATTCAGGTAATACAGGCCAGGACAAGCCATTTGTAATGACAATAGGCAAGACCGGAGCAGTGCCAACTTTTTCAAATAATAGCCGGGCCAGATCAACACCTGAAAATGAAAGATGCTGTAAACCCTCTAAAACGTCTGTTTGCAAACGTTTGGCTTGTTCAGAAAATTGATCTGCAGTTTGCCACTCAACCGCAATAAATGTAGAGCTATTGGAATATGGTCCGGCATAGAGGGGCAATGTTGGAACGGCCACACATAAAGATTTTTCAGTGCTCCAGTGAGACAGCACCTCCAGAATAATCGCCATGATGATTGAGTTTTTAAACAGTGAATGTTTTGCGCCAATTTTAGACAACTGTTTAAACTGATCTTTTTCTATAATTAGAGTGTTACGTTGGTAACGTGAAGTCGCTAAATGCTGTAAAGGCATTTTCCATGGAAGGGCGAGGATAGCGGATAATGTAGAAAATTTTCTTTCCCAGTAAGCCCGATCTGACTGATGAACAGACAAGCTATTTTCAGCTTCCTTACCTTCTATTTGGGTCTGGATATTATGTTGTTGTCCATCAAATAGCTCTAACATCAGTGCAGCGATAGATCGGCCATCTAAAATTAATGCATCAAAGCGCACAAAAATCGTTAATAGATTATTTTTTAATAAAAATACGGTGATATTCCAAGGCGACAGATTTAAATCAAATAGCTCATGGGTATAACTATTTTTATAGGACTGGATGTGGTGATAAGCAGGTTCAGCTTCCCATGTGCTTAGGTCTATTTCTTTTAAATTGACACGTACTTGATCGCTTACATATTGTATTAAGCTATTTTTATCAATATAGCTTCGTAAGCTGTCATGCCGCCGTACCATTTCTGTCAATCGTTGTCTTAATAAACCCATATCCATTTGACCGTGATACTGCCTAAACTCCTGCATGGCAACACCCCCTAAGGGAAGGGCTTGAGTTCGGCCTAATAGGTAGGCTTGCTGTAACGCATTTAATGGTTTTTGCGACGTAACATCTGATGGAGTATTTTGTGCCGGGCTTATGATTTGTATATTCAGTTGCTCAGGATGTGCGGCAAGGTTTTTAAGTAAATCAATGAAAGAATCAAATAAATTCGTGATCCATTCTTTGGGAAGCGCGTCTAAACGGATGTCCCAATTCACTAAAATACCGTCATCTACATGAGCAACTTGCGCATCAAGTGCAACTTGTGGCCCTTGTGAAATCACCCAATTCATGGCGCCAAAAACGCGACGGACACGATCAGAAAGCAAATTATCATTTTCTAAATCGAGTGCTGCGGTAAATACTACGGGAGCAATCTGGGCACTACCCTGATAACGCGACAGGTCACGTAGAACATTCACACCCGGATAATGTGAATGCTCTAACAACTCCAGCATTTGATTTGCTATTTGTTTGCAGAATGCGGCTAAGGTTGTTGTTTGTTTCAGATCGACATTGAGGATGACTAAATTAGCAAAATCGCCAATAGTGCCTTTGATATTTTTTAAAACCGGTTCACGCCAAAAAGTAGGAATATTTAAGCGGAAGCTGTGATCTTGGGTTGCATGACCAAGCGTATAGGCAAATAAACCTAATATCAGGTTAGTCACAGTCAGATGTTGTTTTCTGGCAAGTTGCTGTAATGCTGTTCGTTGTTGTGGCGATAACCAAGTACTTAAACGAACACTTTTTGCTGTTTTAAATTCTTGATCAATGAAAGGGAGTGACGGTGCAGGGGGAATATGGGGTAAACGTTGCTTCCACCATAAACGGTCTCGTTGCTTTAATTTTTTGAGTTCAGGGTCAGTCCGTATTTTTTGATACCAGTCAAAAAAGTGAGGCGGACGGGAAAATGATATTTCCGCGTCTTCATAAAACAAAGAAAGATCTTCCATTAAATTCAGGAAGCTGGACGGATCAATCGCAATCATGTCCGTATCGATATGAAAACGGAAAGCATTTTGTTTAAGAACACTGACAGAAAATCTTGCAGTTTGCCCCTGACTTAAATCAAGTTTTTGATGGGTCCATTGCTCACGTTTTTGCACGAGCATGTGTTCAATTTGATGATCACTAAGCTTTGAAAAATCATCGACTTCCAATATCTGTTGCGGTATCTCAGGCATGATGTTCGGGATGCCGTCGGCATTCAAACTTAATCTCAAGATAGCGTGTTCTCGATAAAGTCGTTGAAGTGCTGAATGTAATTTTTGTAAATCAATAAACTGACCGTCAAATTCTGCATAGAGGTGAGCAGCGACCCCACCTAAGGTTGCGTTGCCAGAGCGACCAAACCAGCAAGCCGCCTGCATCGAAGTTAATTCACACATTGAACGATAACTCGGTTGACAAATTAATCTTGTTTCAGCATCATACAAACAAATGAAAATGATTACCAGTTGCATTTGTTAATCATTTTCAACTTTGCTGTGAATAGATAGCTTGTCCGTCTTAAGAAATTTCTTTGGTCGGTATTTAAATTAAATATTTATACCGATATTTAAGAAAACTTACGAATAATCAATAGCTTGATAACCATTAAATTAAATCGAATATTTAGAATGCCATGAAAAATCAGTTGATTGAGTTTGTTCGCTGGCCCAAAGAGCGTGCGCAACATTATCGAAATAAAAGGTATTGGATTGACCAGCCTTTGACGCGTATTTTAACGGCAGGGGTTCAATCGCATCCGCATTCGCCAGCTATTATTTGTGGCGAGCGACAGTTGAGTTATATCGAGCTGGATCGTTTATCAACAAATTTAGCGTCCCGACTCGCTGAAAAAGGCTTGGGCAAGGGGGATACTGCTTTAGTACAACTTCCCAATATTGCAGAGTTTTATATTGTATTTTTTGCCTTGCTTAAGGCGGGTATGGTTGCGCTCAATGCGCTATATAGCCATCGTCAATATGAACTCAATGCCTTTATTCAACAGATTCAACCTAAGCTTTTAATTGCTTCGCGTCAGCATGAAGTATTTAGCAATAATCAATTCATTGATTCACTTGATGAAGTAAATTTAAGCCCTGACATTATTTTGATGCTCAATCATCAAGTAGCTGATTGCGGACTATTAGACTGGATTGAAATACCCGCAGAAACCTGTATCGATTTTTCATCTACACCTGCCGATGAAGTTGCTTTCTTTCAGTTGTCAGGGGGAAGTACGGGAACACCAAAACTTATTCCACGCACCCATAATGACTATGACTATAGTGTGCGGGCCAGTGCCGAGATTTGCGGTTTAAGCCCGAATACCCGCTTATTGTGTGCGCTGCCAGCTCCGCATAACTTTATGTTGAGTTCACCGGGTGCATTAGGTGTTTTACATGCTGGTGGATGTGTTGTGATGGCCCCCAATCCTGAACCGCTCAATTGCTTTTCTCTTATTCAGAGACATCAAGTCAATATGGCCTCTTTAGTGCCAAGTGCCGTCATTATGTGGCTGGAAAAAGCCGCACACTATCAAGATCAAATTCAGTCTTTAAGGTTGCTTCAGGTAGGAGGAGCCAGCTTCCCTGAATCTTTAGCCCGTCAAGTGCCTGAAGTCCTCAAGTGTAAATTACAACAAGTCTTTGGAATGGCCGAAGGCTTGGTCAATTACACCAGACTCGATGACGCCGATGAGCAAATCTTTAGCACACAAGGGCGTCCTATCAGTCCGGATGATGAAATCAAAATTGTAGATGAGCAGTATAGGGAAGTTCCGGAAGGTGAAATCGGGATGCTTGCGACTCGGGGTCCTTATACTTTTTGTGGTTATTACCGCAGCCCTGAACATAATTCACAGGTCTTTGATCAGGACAACTATTACTATTCGGGCGATCTGGTGCAGCGTACTGCGGATGGCAATTTACGGGTCGTCGGCAGAATTAAAGACCAAATTAACCGTGGTGGTGAAAAGATTGCTTCGGAAGAAATAGAAAAACTTATTCTTTTACATCCGGACGTTATTCACGTTGCTCTGGTTGCAATTGTGGACGAGAAATTCGGTGAAAAGAGTTGTGCCTTTATTGTTGCCCGTCATCCTGAACTTAAAGCTGTGGCGCTGAGACGCCATCTCATGGAGTTGGGGATTGCACAATATAAGCTGCCAGACCAGATCAAATTAATTGCAAGCTTGCCCCTGACCGCTGTCGGTAAGGTGGATAAAAAACAGCTTCGCAGCCTATTAAATACCGCTATAACATCTTGAATAAATATTGAGCAAAATATGGCTATTGCAAAAATTTCTACTTACCTGATGCCCGAACCACAAAATTATCCAGCTAACAAAACAGACTGGCAGTTAGATCCTAAGCGGGCAGTATTGTTAATTCATGATATGCAACGTTACTTTTTAAATTTTTACGATGCTGAAAGTGAATTAATTAAAACGGTTGTTAATCATTTGGTTCGACTCAGAAGTTGGGCACATCAGAATAATGTTCCTGTGGTCTATACGGCACAGCCTTATGAACAGCCCGCATCAGATCGTGCATTACTGAATGCGATGTGGGGACCGGGTTTACCCGCTTCAACCATCGATCAGCAAAGCATTATTGATCAACTTTCTCCTGCTGAACATGACATTGTCCTCACGAAATGGCGTTATAGCGCATTTAAACGTTCGGACTTGCTTGAAAGAATGCAAAACTGGAATCGTGACCAGCTCATTATTGGCGGTGTCTATGCCCATATCGGTTGTATGGTGACGGCAGTTGAAGCCTTTATGAATGATATACAAGCTTTTCTTGTTGGGGATGCAGTCGCCGATTTTTCTGAAGCAGAACATCGTTTAGCGTTGCAATATGTTTCTTCACGTTGTGGGCAGGTCGTGGACACTGAATCTGTCGTGGGACAAGCGACAAATGCCATTACCCGACCTTGGCTAGAGCAAAAGGTCCAGCAGCTCATAGAAGAGGAAGAATTAGATCCAGAGGAAAATCTGATTGTGTATGGATTGGACTCCTTACGGATTATGCAGTTTTCTTCGGAACTGAAAGCGCAGGGAATCAATATTAGTTTTGAAGAATTAGGACGCACACCGACTTTATCAAATTGGTGGTCGTTGGTTGACGCACGGCAAAGGATTGCGGGGTAAAGGGTTGCCACCATAAGGCATACGACAATTCCTGGTCGCTAAATTTATACATAAAATTGATATCTTTGATAGCGACTCCTTAGACGACATGTTCGTCATATGAACGGAGCAAGAAATGAATTTATCGCCTGCTGATCATGAGAAAATAGAGAAATTCTGGAATTACTGCTTAAAACATCAATACTTCAATCTTGGATATCCTGAATCTGCAGATTTTGATTATTCCGCTTTATTCTGTTTTTTCAAATTCTCTATTAATAATTGTGGTGATTGGAAAGACGTTAGCAATTATGCATTGAATTCTTTTGATTTTGAAAAAGATGTGATGGCCTATTTTGCTGAAATTTTTCAAATTGCTTTTGAGGAAAGCTGGGGATACGTGACCAATGGGGGGACAGAAGGTAATATGTTTGGCTGTTATCTGGCACGTGAGCTATTCCCGAACTCGACACTCTATTACTCAAAAGATACGCATTATTCGGTTGGAAAAATTGCCAAATTATTGCAGATGAAATCCTGCGTGGTTGAATCATTGGAGAATGGTGAAATCGACTATGATGATTTAATTGATAAAATAAAAACCAATAAAGAAACACATCCCATTATTTTTGCAAATATTGGTACCACCATGACCGGCGCAATTGATGACATTACAATGATTCAACAGCGTCTGGAGCAAATCGGAATATTGCGTCGGGATTATTATATTCATGCCGACGCTGCCCTAAGTGGCATGATTTTACCTTTCGTCGATCAACCTCAGGCATTTTCTTTTGCGGATGGGATCGACTCGATCTGTGTGTCTGGCCATAAAATGATTGGTTCACCGATTCCGTGTGGCATTGTTGTGGCCAAACGTCAAAATGTAGAGCGTATATCGGTAGATGTGGACTATATCTCTACACGTGATCAAACCATTAGCGGTTCTCGCAATGGGCATACGGTTCTGTTGATGTGGGCGGCACTACGTAGCCAAACCAATTTACAAAGACGACAGAGAATTCAACATTGTCTCAAAATGGCCCAGTATGCGGTTGATCGCTTTCATGCCGTGGGAATTCCTGCATGGCGCAATCCGAATTCAATCACGGTGGTATTTCCGTGTCCTTCTGAGCATGTCTGGAAAAAGCATTATCTGGCCACTTCAGGAAATATGGCGCATCTAATTACCACGGCACATCATCGAGATACACGTCAGATTGACCACTTAATTGACGACGTTATTTTTGATCTGCAAGGCGCCGCTAAACGTACAGTCGGTTTTTAGTCCTATACAGCAAAATATTTTGGACGAATCCATATTCATTTTTACAGTCTAAAAAAGAATTAAAAATATTTTAACTGGATTATTGGGAATTGATGATGCAATTAAATTTTCTAAAAAAATACTGTTTATCAGTTTTTCTTGTTCATGCTTCTGCAACACCAGCAAGAGCGCCTGTTGCAGGTCAATTGCAGCGTAACTTTATCTTAAGTGCTGCTTTTTCTATGAATATAAAGAGAGTTAAGCATGTCTGATTTAAAGTTATCTGAGCTCATGATTGACTCTTCCTTGGCACCTGCACTCAAGCCAGCATTTCCCAAATTATTGGCCGGAACGCTCGCTGCGGTATGTTCAGGGCTAGCCATGTTAACGGCGCTGTGGGGGATGATTCAGTTGATCGGTTATTTATCGGCGTACTGGGTGATCTTTTCAACGGTTTTCTGGATGATCGGGGCAGCACTGGCCGCATTGGCTTCATGGTTAGTGCATGATGCAGAGGCGGGTTTTTCGGCACGATTACGTCGTCAAATTGCTCATCATTTAATTCGGTTACCGACGACCGCCTTATCAAAGCAGGGCGACCAAAGCCTAAAACGACTGGTTTCAGATGATATCGCAGCCTTACATCATATGGTGGCGCATTTACCGTCGGAAATTGCGATTTTTGCTGTGATCCCTTTAGTTTCTATTGTGTTATTAATGGTCTTGGTGGGCCCGATGGCGCTGTGGGTGTTATTACCGGGTGCAATTGCTTCACTCTATTATTTAATTGTTGTCCCCCATGTATCAAAACGGGATGGCGCTGCCCGTATGCAGGTCATGATGGATATTATTGGCACAGCTGATGATTATGCGCGTGGCATTCGTGATAACCGAATATATGGGCAGCAATCAGGTGCCTTAACGGCCTATACTCAAGCAGCACAAAATTTCACTCAAAATATGGTGTCCTGGGTGAGCAAAGTCGCCACATTAGCTGCTGTTGCCACGGCATTGCTACAAGCGGTTGCAACCTTTGCCATCGCCTATCTGGTTGCCTATCAATACGACAGCATGACCTTGGCTGCAACACTTTTCTTTAGTCTGGCGATCGTAACACCTTCACTACGATTAGGGCATGGTCTTGACTATGTGGCGGCTGGGCGAGCTGCAGCTACTCGTTTATCTGCTTTCTTAAAAGAACCAGTACTTTCATCTGGCAATCTACAACAGATTGAGGAAGAGCTACCACTCGAAATCGTTCATGCAAGCTTTGCAATTGAAAATCAAAAAGTATTGGACCGCTTAAGTTATTCATTTCCAAAAAATTCAATAACTGCCATTACAGGGCCGAGTGGTGTTGGGAAAACGACCTTATTGCGCGCACTTGCTGGATTAGCCGAATTGCAACAAGGTGTCGTTCAATTAGCAAAAACAGATATTTTGCAATTACATGAAAAGTTGAGACATGAAAAGGTGCTGTTTATTCCACAAGGTGGAGATGTATTACCGACCACAGTAAGAGAAAACTTATGCTTATCAGCCGTGAATGCAGATGATGAGCAACTTGAACAGGCGTTACTTAAGGCCCAACTAAAAGTAGATTTAGATGCAGATGCAACTTTACTTTCAGGTGGTGAGAAACAGCGCATAGGAATAGCACGGGCGTTTTTATCCTCAGCGCCTATTGTTTTATTAGATGAGCCCACCAGCGCACTCGATCAGACCAATGCGACAAAAATAATATTGGAATTAAGCCTCTTGGCTAAAAATCACAATAAAACCATCGTTATGGTCACTCATGATCTAGCCTTAGCTGCTTATGCCGACAACAGCTTGGTGCTTAACGGTCCAACTGACTCAGGAAAATCTGTATGAATACTGCTGCTGAATTAAATAAAGATCCGATTTTCTCGATGCTCCCTCGTACAGCCAAACAAAAATTAATGATTGTTGGGTTGGGATGGATCGTTGTGGCAGCAATTGAAGCAATTGCATACACCGTATTGGCCTTTGCAATTGTCAATCAATGGTCGCCAAGCTGGGTGGTGATCAGTGCCATTGCCGCAATATTCGTGACAGTGGTCGTCACTCGTGCTGGCTTTCTCACCGGCGTGCGCTTAGCAGGGGACCTATTTGCTGAGCTAGGCAAAGCTTTGGCGCGTGCCAAGCTGTCCTGGTTTAGCAATGAACAGCGTGCCCAGATCAAGACAATTGCCGGACAGGGGATTCCCGGGTTTATGAGTATTCCGGCTCATCAATTGCAAACCTTTTTACATGCGCCTTTTATGCCTTTGTTTCTGACCATAGGCATGGGCATGCTTGCCGGAGTCGGGGTAACATTCGTCGCTTTAGGCTTGGTTTTATTCTCTTTATTTGCTCAATTCCTGGCACAACGTGCACTCATGCATAGTGATCAAAAGCGTCATACTGCCGATCTAACGGCTGCACAGGCAACGCTGGAACTGGTGGACCATATTGAGCTATTACGCAGCGCAGCCGGTCCTGAAGGTGCGGTCCAAAGGCTGGAACATCGTTGGCAAGAACAAGAAACGACTTTAATCGGTATTAATCGTGCTGCTGCATTTGCAAGTTTTGTGGCAACCCTGGCCAGCGTTTTACCGATTGCCGGGATGGCAACCTATCTACTGATGACGGGTGTCAATCACGCTGCTTTGGTGTTGGCCTTACTCGTCTTAATTGGACGTGCGGCAGCGCCCTTAGCTGAACTTGCTACCGCAGGGCTACATATCAATGATTTGTTTGCTGCACTACGGAACTTTAATCAGATCACACATCCCCCGGAGTTGCCTGAGCCATTACATCCTCAAATTCCTACGGGTCATCATATCGCGGTACAAAACATGAGTTATGCACCCGTACTTGAAAATATATCATTCGACATTGCATTGGGGAGCAGAGTATGGGTGACCGGACCAAGCGGTAGTGGTAAGAGTACTTTACTTGAATTGCTGACCCGCTTTGATGATCCCCAAAGAGGAAAAATTACCTTGGGTGGCATTGCTCTTGATCAAATGAAATATCAAGATCTGGTTGCAAATATCGCTTATGTCACACAAGAACCGATTTTGTTCACGGGAACACTGGCTGAAAATATCCGTTTAGGAAAACCTGATGCAACGGATGATGAAGTCGAAATGGCTGCCAGAACTGCGGTATTAGGCGCAATTCTTGACCGTAGTCCAGAAGGCATTCATCAATCTGTAGGTAAGCAAGGCGCCGTATTGTCGGGAGGCGAACGACAGCGAGTCGCAATTGCGCGAGCATTACTTAAAAATGCACCAATCTTAATACTTGATGAAGCCACTTCTGCCTTGGATGAAGGAACTGAACAGGAAATCGTTACAGCGATACGTACTCTTTCTTCTACGGTTATTTTTGTGACCCATCGTGATTCAGCCATTTGGCAGCCAACTCAAATATTAACTTTAGCCTAAGCTATTTCGTTTATGCAGCGCCCCCTGAGCATTTTGTCATGCTTAGGGCGCTAGGATCATTAAAAATGAATAAACATCAATATCATATGTTTTGTTTGCCGCCAGCAGGGAGTAGCGCGAGTATTTATCATCCATGGAAAAAGCAGATTTCTGACCATATTGCTATTATTCCTATTGAATATTCGGGTCATGGTATAAAAATAAATGAACCATTGATTGATGATCCTGACCTATTGGCGATGCAAATTGCCAATGAAATACAAGCTTACGCAGACACGCCGTTTATTTTGTTTGGACATAGTGTGGGAGGGGGCTTGATCTGGAAGCTGCTCAATCATTTGAGTGAAAAAGACATGCTTGATCAGTTGAAATTAATCGTTATAAGTAGCCGGCCTGAGCATCACCATATTCAGCATATGAGCTACAAACATGAGCTAACTGATGAAAAAATTATTGATGAATTAAAGCGATACAATAATTTCCCTGACGAAATTTTAAATCATCCAGATGCACTCAAGTTTTTTCTCAACATTATCCGTAATGATTTTCATCTGAGTGACCGATTACTCAGCGAGAGCATTCATAAGACTGAGGTTCCGGTTGTTGCATTCTATGGTAAAGAGGACCCGGATATCCCTGAGAAGACAATGATGGACGCATGGCAACAACACACTGAAAACTGGTTGGGTAGTATCGAGTTTGAAGGGGATCATTTCTACTTTCTCAATGCCGAGATCCGAGTCAAAATGCTTGAAAAAATAGCCATGATCATTGAAACATTGCACATACATATTGAATAAAATACAGGCGATGAAGAGCAATAATCCGTTAAATAGCGCATTCAATGCTTGTCTGGATGATCTAAATATTCACTATGAAAAGTTAACGGCTTTGGGAGTAGAGATACATAAAGTCCAGCTCAGTCAAATCAAAGACAGATTTAAACTTGATCATCTATATCGGGAGCTGGATATATTTCTTCCACCGAAGATTGAACATTCACGCTTCATTCGTCAATTTGAATTCCTGGCAGGACGTTTAGCTGCCAAATATGCATTACAAAGCCTCAACTTACAGGATTTTGTTGTCCATCAAGGCCAACAAGGTGAACCACTCTGGCCAGAAGGAGTCATTGGAGGGATTAGCCATGTGCGATCGGAAAAAAAATGTCATGCCATCGCCTATGCTAAAAATCATACCTTTAAAGAAAAAATATTTGGAATCGATATAGAGTCTCAAAAACACGATGTTTTTTTTAATCAAAAAGATGAATTTTATGATGTTTTTTTAAATGGAACTGAACAGCAAGAAATGAAAAGATTGCGGAAAAGTCAGGTATATCTGGATGTGACAATATTCTCCGCGAAAGAAAGTATCCTGAAAGCATTCTATTTAAAATACAAACAAATTGTTGATTTTAAAAGTATAAAATTTAAAGCGCTAGCGGGTGATTTTCTTTATTTTGATGTCATGCAACAGCCTCTAATGCAGAGAAACTTGGAGGTTAAGGTGCATTTTTTCTATATCGATGAAGAGATCATTACAATTTCGAGCCTTGAAAATTAAATTTGTTATTGATAATAATAATCATTTGCATTAATGTGTGTATCAGTATTTTTATACGCCTATATTTAAAAATAAGTACCACAGCATTTACTTGAAAAAAATCAATTTGAGAGGTGATATACAGATGATGCAGACTCAAGTATCAGAACCGCAAAATTTAGATCATGACGGCCAAAACAAATTCTCATGTTTTTCAACCAAGAACTATCATCTCGAGGTGAATGACTTCGTTAAAATGATCAATACACCTGCAGCAGATACCGCACTATTTAATGAAGAGATTGCGCAATGTTTTGCAGAAATTAAAGCGCAAGGACACCAAAATCCGGTTTTAATTGGTGCTCTACCTTTTGATATTACAAAGAAAAGTAGCTTAAATTTTTATGCTGATTATAAAAAAATAACACAGCCATCTTTTACGGATCATGCATTAAAAAATATGAATAATATTGAAGTCATTCATAAATCATTACTGATTCAACGTCAAAAATTTGAAGGGGCAGTACAGTTAGCTCTAGATGCTTTTGAGAAAAAACAGGTAGAAAAAGTTGTACTTTCCCAGGCGGTTGAATACGAATTTAATCATCGGCAACAACCACAAAACCTATTGGCTGCCTTATTAAAACAAAATCCAAATGCCTATAATTTTGTGATTCCGGTCGAACATCATAATTATATTCTAGGTGCAAGTCCTGAACTGCTTTTATCAAAACAGGGACGTCTTGTAATGAGTAATCCATTGGCTGGTTCTCGACCTAAATCCCGGATTTCTGAAAAAAATCGAGTCAGCCAACAAGAGCTCCATCACTCGGAAAAAGATCAGAATGAGCATCGGATTGTAGTCGAAAATATTATAAAAAATCTGGCCACATATTGTGTCGAGCTTAAAGTCTCTGAATTTCCAGATATTTTAGAAACATCAACAATGCTGCATTTATCCTCAGAATTCCAGGGCGTACTCAAACAGCGGGCACCAGATGCATTAAATCTGGCATTGGAATTACATCCAACGCCAGCAGTCTGTGGCGCACCGACTGATGTTGCCAAGCAATTTATTTTAGATCATGAAGGTTATGACCGACAGTATTATACGGGGTTAGTCGGTTGGATGGATGCTGAAGGCAATGGGGAATGGGTAGTGACCATTCGATGTGGCTTACTCAGTGAAAACAAGATGCGCTTGTATGCAGGTGCCGGCATTGTAGCGGGATCAGATGCTGAATCTGAATGGCTGGAAACGGAAGCTAAAATGCAGACCATGTTAAATATTTTTAATTCAAGCAGCGTTGTTTGAGGATGAGTTTTGCTCAGGCCTTGCCAGACAGCGTGCATCTCTGGGCTGATCATTAAAAGCTGGATATAAAATTTATAATGAGAATTGAATTGTGAATACGACTGAGAAAAAAATTGCATGGGTTGTTGGCGTCAACCAGGGTATTGGACTGGAGGTCATGCAGCGTCTATGTGCTGAAAATATACAGGTGGTCGGTATAGATAAAGCAAACGATCAAGTTCCTGAGCCGTTTAAGGAGATGATCCAGATATGTGACATACGCGATGAACAGCAAATTTCTAATCTCTGTCGTAGATTGTTAATCAACAGTCCTCCTGATTATTTTATCCATGTTGCGGGAGTCTTACATTTGGGGCAGCATGATGAAATGACATTTGCCCAATGGAGAGAAACATTTGAAGTCAATCTATTTTCTCCCTTTCATTTTTTTCACTATTTAAGTCCATATTTTAAAAAGAAAATGAGTGGAAATATTGTGATGATTTCTTCTAATGCTACCAAAGTACCCCGCATGGGTATGTCTGCATATGGTGCATCTAAATCTGCGCTCACCTATTTCAGCAAAACAGTGGCGCTGGAACTGGCTCAATATGGTATACGCGTCAATATTGTCTCGCCAGGTTCAACAGCGACGGCGATGCAATATCAGTTATGGACCAATCCAGAGGGTGAAAAAAATACAATTACAGGGAATCTTGAGCAGTTTAAGGTGGGAATACCGCTAAAGAAAATTGCGAAAGTAGACGATATCGCCAATGCGGTCATGTTTTTCATCAGTGACCAATCTTCCCATATTACCATGCATGATTTAGTGATTGATGGTGGTGCAACCTTGGGGAGTTGAATACTTGGCGAGTTAAGCCCACTGAGTGATTATTGATGGATGTCACACTCTCAAAAGTTGAGCTTAAGTCAGTAAAGATGAGTCACAAATACATCGCTGTATTTGGGGAACAAGCGCAATCAAACCAGATTGCGCTTGTTCCATTATGTCTAGGACAAATTAAAAGTGGTACTGGAACATGACATTCACGAGTTTATTCCATTTACCATCATCTCCCTGTGCGAGTGAACTGCTGTTTCCGCCAACAAAGGGATCATTTTTACTCATCACATATTCTGTATTTAAAGACATATTTTTGTATCCCCAAGTGACACCTAGAATATTTCTTTGAGAGTCATTAAAGTTTTGTTCCTGTTTATGAAAACCACTGAATACCAGATAAGGAGTTACATTGAGCGACTCCATCACGTCTTTAAATACATAGCTGGTGTCTAGCGTATAGAAATAACCTTTGTTGGCAATGTCATATTCGCTATCAAATGAGCCAAAAGTTGACTGATCAGGGCTTAAGGCATCCTTATTGCGAATCGACTGTTTGCCGCCCGTCAGCACAACATTCAGGTTTTTATAATGAATGCGATTAAACAATGCCCAGGTATTTCTCGAACCATCAGCCCCATTCTTGTTATTTTCAATGTCTGAGTACCAATAACTTCCACCTACCGATACATTGAGATCATCACGGCTTAAAAGCGTCTGATCCACTCGCGCCATCCACATATTTTTTTCGTTTAAATTGGTTTTTAATGGATCAGAAGAGTGAACTACATTGGCTGTGTAACGGGCTGAATCCTGACTTGCGCCATGATAGTTGCCTCCATCGCTGGCAAAATAAGCCAGATCGATTTTGGTTAAGGAAGGCAGTTCAGTGTGATAATTTATCCCTAAGTTGGTCGCATCCTGCAGTCCCATGGTATTGTTAAGCCCTGCATAAAAACTACTATCCCAAAATCTTCCCGGACCAAAAGGAATTGGTTGCAGGCCCAATGTAATGTTATCCGTGGCATTTAAACGATAGCCCGCATAACCATACACCAAGGTTGAAAAGTCACATAAACGATCATATTGATAACAACGATATTCCAGCTTTCCAAACCAGTCCGAGCGCTCATAATCTAAACGTAAAATGGCAGCATCGAACTTAATCTTTTGATCGGAAGCTGGCTCGCCATAGTGTTTATCTTGATAGTTAGCGCGTAAGGTTCCTGAAACGGTTAAGGCGCCCAATTGATTTTGCGCATCACCCAATGTAATGCCAGCAGTGGCTGGTAAAGAAATTGCGAAGAGTAAAAAGCTTAAAGCAGATTGTGCGTAGATTTTTTCCAAAATATTATCCGTATTTATTCAATAAGTTAATTAATTTTCTATAAAAGAAAATACATGTTGAAAGGTCTCAAGGCATTTTATGGTAATTGTTCATAACCAAATGGTCTAGTTTTTGTAGGGAATTCTTGGCTGCAGAAAGGCGGTTTTAAGCCTAAAAAATATTGGGATTCGATGAAAATTTGGTCAGTTGGCCAGTGTAGAATTTTAATCTTTTAAGCCTAATTTTATATGGTCGGATACAGATTGTGGCTTTGTGAATGTGTTGATGAAGAACTGACCTATATAAGCCTGAACTGGCATTTGTGAGGGCAGTGGATTGAGCGCCTTTCTTTTTCATTCTATGAAGCTTGAGCGAAACTTTATGATTCAAGTGCTCGACTCTTTGTCACAAACTGGAAGCCAAATCAAGACTGGTCTAAAAAATATTCTGTGAGTGATTTTATTTTTCATAAGATTTGTGACTGTTAAAACGAGAACTCGACACCTTATTGTAGAATGGAGTCAAATTGGATGAACTTTTTTTATATTTCCTTCATTCATACTTAACGAACAATAACGGTTTCAACTTTTTTGAAGGACACTTTATGTTTGTACTTGAGCCAAAGCATGTACATATGAATCTACGTGCCAAGGATAAGGCAACAGCACTGCAATGTTTAGTTAATATTCTGGTTGAAGATCAGTTAACGACAGCAGAGTATTTGACGGGTTTACAGGATCGTGAAGCGCAGGGTGCCACTTATCTGGGACAGGGCATCGCTATTCCACATGGTACACCTCAGTCACGTGAATTTATCAAACAGACCGGGATCCGGCTTGCGCATTTCCCGGAAGGCGTGGTGTGGGACGGGGAACATAAAATTTATCTGGCTGTGGTCATTGCTGCCAAATCAGATGAGCATTTACAGGTTCTGCAAATCCTGACCCGCGCTTTAAATCACGATGTCAGTGTTCAGGTACAAACGGCAACCACGGCTGAGCAAATTATCGATATTTTGCAGGTACGCCCGGATACGTTGGTTATCCATGAAAATTTAATCCAGACCCAGACCCATGTTGAAGATATTGATGATTTTTTCTGGGCCGCAGCAAAATTATTAAAACAGCAAAAACTGGTGGAAGCGGGTTTCCTGAGCCAGTTAGACCCTAAAAACCTGATTCAGATTCAGGATGCCATCTGGACCATTTCAGGGAAAAATTACGTTGCAGAAGCCGCCGTCAGTATTGTTCAAGCAGAGCAGGTTCTGAATTTCGCGCAAGGACAAATCAAAACCTTAATCTGCATTGCCCAGCATGAGCAACTTGATACGGTACAGTTGAATCATTTAATTGATCTTCTATTTCAGTCAAATATTCAACAGCAACTTCAGTCCGAGCAAAGTCGCCATGAAATCGCCAAGTTGATTGGTGCAGAAATTATTCCGGACTGGCCTTATCAGCCGGTAGTACTTGCCAATAAGCATGGCTTACATGCCCGTCCTGCTACGCAACTGGTCAATATCAGTAAAACATTTAAAGGCGACATTCAGGTTGCGGTGGATGGCGGCCCCTATGTTTCTGCGAAAAGTCTGACCAAATTACTGGCTTTGGGGTGTCAATATGGCCAGACCCTGACCTTTATTGCTGAACCTAATACCGATGCCGTAGAAGGTCTCACGGCAATTGTTCAGGCGGTTAAAAATGGTTTGGGTGAAGAGGTTGAACCACTTGACCAATCTGAAACCGCTTCAATTGTTCAAGCAGAAACAGCGTGGGAAGAAATTGTTGATACTGATTTACCGGCTCAGGGAACAGCTGCATCTTCAGGGCTTGCTTTTGGCCCAGCCCATGTGATCAAACCGAAAAAATTTCAATATGAACGTTTTGGGCGCAACCTTAAAGCAGAAAAAGAAAAACTGGAAATCGCACTGTATAGCGTAAAAAACACGATTCACCAGCTCATCCTGAAAACCGAGATTGACGAGATTAAACAAATTTTTCAGGCACATCTGGAAATGCTGGACGACCCCGACCTGATTCAGCAGGTGCATCAGGGTTTAAATCAGAATTTAACTGCAGCTGCAGCATGGCATGACTATATTGAACAGGCTGCACAAACTCAGGCAGCGTTGAATGATCCACTGCTGGCAGAGCGCGCAGCGGATTTACGCGATATTGGCGACAAGGTTTTAAGTGTGTTGTGTGATGAGGTGATGCCGCTTGAACCCGAGCAAGCTTATATTCTGGTCATGCATGATCTTGGGCCTGGGGATGTGGCGCGTTTAGACAAAGACCGCGTAGCAGGAATTTTAACAGCTGTGGGTGGAGCATCGGCACATAGTGCGATTGTGGCACGCGCATTAGGCATACCTGCCGTGGTGGGTGCCGGTGAGCAGATTCTAAAGATTGAGACACAAACCACCGTGCTGATTAATGGTGACACGGGCGCAATTGATATTGATCCAGCAGCTGAGCAGATTGAGCAAGCGATTCGTGAGCGTGAGCAGCAAAAACAGCGACGTCAGCAAGCGGAACGCCATTGTCAGGAAGCAGCGATCACGATAGATCAGCATCAGGTTGAGATTGCAGCCAATATTGGCAAGATTCTGGATACCGCAAAGGCGGTTGATCATGGGGCGGAGGCGATTGGTTTATTGCGGACCGAGCTGGTGTTTATGGCACATCGTCAGGCGCCCAATGAAATTACCCAGGAAAAAGAATATCGTCATGTGCTGGATACCCTTGCAGGACGTCCACTGGTGGTACGGACACTGGATGTCGGTGGTGATAAGCCGTTACCTTATTTGCCGATTGCTACCGAAGAAAATCCGTTTCTCGGTTTACGCGGAATCCGCCTGACCTTGAGAAAGCCGCAACTCTTACGACAGCAGCTCATAGCCTTGGTCAAAGCAGCAGATGGACGTCCTTTACGGATTATGTTTCCGATGGTGGGGCGAATCGAAGAATGGCGTGCAGCTCGACATATTCTGGATGAGGTGCTGGCAGAATATCCATGTGAAAACCTGCAAGTGGGAATCATGATTGAAGTCCCTTCAGCTGCCTTGCTCGCACCATTACTGGCCAAGGAAGTGGATTTCTTTAGTATCGGTACCAATGATTTAACTCAATATACCTTGGCGATTGACCGTGGACATCCCGTATTGTCTGCCGAAGCGGATGGATTACACCCAAGTATTTTATTATTGATTGATCAAGCCGTCCGGGCAGCACATGCCCACCAGAAGTGGGTCGGAGTGTGTGGTGAACTGGCAGCCGATCCGAAGGCTGTCCCGGTTTTATTAGGCTTGGGGGTGGATGAACTGAGTATGTCTTCAGCCAGCATTCCTTTGGTCAAAGCACAAATTCGGACTTTGAATTATGCAGATTGCCAGCAGCTTGCTCAACGCGCTTTACAGTGTGAAAGTGCCACAGCAGTCCGTGATTTGGTGGAGTTGACGCATGGCTAAAATATTAACCATTACTTTAAATCCTGCGATTGATGTCACCCTTGAACTGGATGAATTGCGAGTGGGTGAGGTCAACCGCCAGCAGCAGGTGCAATCTCATGCAGCGGGTAAGGGTCTCAATGTTGCACAGGTGTTGCATGATCTTGGACATGAGCTGATTGTGTCAGGCTTTTTGGGGAAACAAAATCGGGCCTTGTTTGACCAGCATTTTCAGGCGATGCAGTTTGATAATCAATTTGTTTATGTTGAGGGTGAAACCCGCCAGAATATTAAGATTGCTGAACAGTCTGGACGAATGACCGATATTAATGCCAAGGGCTTTCGGGTGTCTGAGCATGATAAACAGGCGTTTTTTGCGCGTATTCAGGCTTGCTCGCAACACGTCGATTATGTGGTGATTGCTGGCAGTCTGGCTCAGGGTTTTAGCATAGATGATTTTAAGTACCTGATCTCGATCTTGCACAAACAGCACAAGCATGTTGCGATTGATAGCAGTGGGCAGGCCTTGGTGGCTGCGATTGAAATGAATCCGTGGATGATCAAACCCAATACCGATGAATTACAGGAAAGTTTTGGCGAAGTGGCTGAAAATTTTTCCCAACAGCTCGCCTTGTTCCGGCGCTTAGATTGTCAGATTGAACATATTGTCATTTCGATGGGAGAAGCCGGTGTCAACTGGATCAATCCGGCACTGGCCTTGCATGCCAGTCCGCCTCAAGTCACTGTAAAAAGTACCGTCGGTGCAGGTGATTCATTACTGGCAGGCATGGTGCATGGCCTAGTGAGTAACATGACAGCTGAGCAAACCCTCAAAACGGCTACCGCCATTGCCAGTCATGCAGTGACGCAAGTCGGCTTTCGTGTGCCTGAAGCTCAGCGACTGGAAGCGCTAAAACAACAAACCATAATCAACACTTTGGATAAGTCTGATGCAAACAATTAAATCTGTTTTATTTGTGATCAATTCGCAACAGTATGTCAATGCGTTGATTCTGGCAAAAAAACTGTCTCAGCTTGCACAGCAGCAAGGCTATGACAGCGCGATCATTGCTGTTCAGGATCAACTTCCTGAACAAGATTTTGATACGGCTGTTTTTATTGGCCAAGCACCCTCACAACTTGAGGCTTTTAATGACTATGCGGTTGCCACCATTTCATTGCAGCAAGCGATGGATAATGTCGAGCAGTCTTTACAGGATGCTTTAAGCAAGACCACGACAGTTGCGCAATTGGCAACACAGCCAAATGCTCAGCCTCAGGCACAGAATTTTGTTGCGGTGACGGCCTGTCCAACAGGTGTGGCACATACCTTTATGGCGGCAGAAGCATTACAACAGGGCGCAGCTAAATTGGGCTATCGCATTCAGGTCGAAACACAAGGTTCGGTTGGTGCTAAAAATATCCTGACGGATGAAGCCATTGCTGCTGCGGATATTGTGATTCTTGCTACCGATATTGAAGTCAATACCGACCGCTTTGTGGGAAAACGCGTATATCGTTGCGGTACAGGCTTTGCATTGAAGCAAACTGACAAGGCATTTGCGGAAGCAATCACAGAAGCCAAGCTTTTAGAATCCTCTAAACAAAACAGCCAAAAGACCAATCCAGAGGCTAATAAGGAAAAAACAGGTGTCTATAAACACCTGTTAACTGGCGTATCCTTTATGTTGCCGATGGTGGTCGCGGGCGGTTTGCTTATCGCGCTATCCCTGTGTTTTGGACTGAATGCCGCAGAGCAGGCGGGAAGTCTGGCTGCTGTGTTAAAGCAGATTGGTGCGGCTGCTTTTAGCCTGATGGTGCCGATGCTTGCCGGATATATTGCTTATTCGATTGCGGATCGTCCGGGTCTGGCACCTGGTCTGGTCGGTGGCCTCATCGCAACGCAATTAAATGCGGGCTTTTTAGGTGGGATCGTCGCTGGCTTTTTAGCTGGCTATATTGCCTTATTTCTGGCCAAAAAAATCAAGCTTCCAACCAGTCTGGAAGCCTTAAAGCCGATTTTAATTGTGCCCTTATTGGGAACATTATCGGTCGGTCTGATCATGTTTTATGTGGTGGGACATCCGGTCGCGCAAATTTTTGAGATGATGAAGGATTTTCTCAACAATATGGGCACCACCAATGCCGTGCTGATGGGGATTGTGCTGGCTTCGATGATGTGTATTGATTTAGGCGGACCGATTAATAAAGCCGCCTATGCCTTTACTGTGGGTTTATTGACCACCAATACCTATATGCCGATGGCCGCGACCATGGCTGGCGGAATGGTGCCAGCGATTGGGATGGCGATTGCAACCCTATTGGCAAAGCAAAAGTTTAACCAGAGTGAGCGAGATGCGGGTAAGGCTGCATTTGTGTTGGGCCTGTGCTTTATTTCCGAAGGGGCGATTCCCTTTGCAGCCAAAGATCCGATTCGGGTCATTCCAGCCTGTATTGCAGGTGGAGCAGTCACAGGTGCCTTGGTGGCATTATTCCATTGTGAACTGGTGACACCGCATGGTGGGATTTTTGTATTACTGATTCCAAATGCGATTAGTCATGCCTGGCTTTATCTGGCAGCCATTGCAATTGGCAGCGGTATTACCGGTGTAATTTATGCGCTATTAAAACGCCGTGAAGTGGTTGAGGTGCAGGCTGCCTAGGCTTTGCTTCCTATCTATTAAAGTATATAAGGCAGATCATTGGTCACAATGATCTACCTTTTTTATTTGTCATTACCTCTAGATTCCATCAATCAATGCATCGAAAATCACAGCGAATTTTTGTGTTAATTCAATGAATTTTATCTTTTATTTGCCAGCCGTTATTTCATTCAATCACCAATTATTGTTATGATATAACATAACTTTAATTTATTTATGATTTTATGTCTGATTTATCTCAACGTTTACAAGCGATTGATGCACTAAGAGGGTTAGTGATTCTGATCATGATGGTTGATCATGTACGGGAAACCTTTTATCTGCATCATCAAGTCCCAGATCCGATGGTGATTTCTGAAACAGAAGGATCACTGTTTTTTAGCCGGGTTTTAGCCCATCTTTGTGCGCCAGTTTTTGTGGTGCTCACCGGTTTATCTGCTTATCTCTATCAGGTCAAGCACAATAGTATTGCGATGACGCGCGAATTTTTATTGAAGCGTGGTTTATTTTTAATTGGACTTGAGCTGCTGATTGTCAATTTCGCATGGACAGGCCAGTTCCCACCTGATGTGATTTATTTACAAGTCATTTGGGCAATTGGTTTTAGTATGATTGCCTTGGCGTTATTGGTTGGCTTGCCGCAAAAATTGTTGTGGGGCATCAGTTTGCTGATCATCTTTGGGCATAATTTAATGGACAATATTTCATTCGCACAAGGTTCTGTCATGAATGGGATATGGTTGGTCTTACATGAACGGGGCTGGATCAATTTTGGAGATGTGCTACGGGTCAGAACATCGTATCCCCTGTTGCCCTGGATTGGCGTGATTACTTTAGGTTATTGTCTTGGCCATGTTGTTTTTGGCAAACCGAAGACGACTCAGCAAAAGAATCGTATGCTCTTCACTTTTGGGTTGATAGGCATTGCTTTATTTTTCGTGTTAAGGGTGCTTAACATTTATGGTGACCAAGCTTGGGAAATGATGCCAACGTGGAGTGAAACATTGATGAGTTTCCTGAACCTGACCAAATATCCACCTTCATTATTTTTCATTTTATGGAATGTGGGTATCGGGCTTATTATTCTGGTCTTATTACAGATGATTGAAACCAAAAACTGGGTCAAGCCTTTAATCATCTTTGGCTCTGTGCCTATGTTCTTCTACATCGTGCATTTATTTGTGCTTAAAGCCTTATATATCATTGCTGTAGGTATTTGGGGACATAATTATGGAGATTATTATGGCGTGGATCACATGGTGACAGTGTGGGGGATTGCTGTGATTTTAAGCATCGTTTTATATCCGGCGATGCTGAAATTCTCTTCCTTTAAACATCGTAATAAGCATATTCCGTTGCTTAAATATTTTTAATTTATTGAAAATAGAGTTGCTTTCTCATATTCAGGTTGAATGAGACCGACTATTTAAAGATTCAGAAAAACCTCTTGTCTAAGCCAAGAGGTTTTTTACTCTCATTGCAACTTATCTTGGGTTTTGGTCCCAAAGTCACTGGCATCATGTCGCTCATGCAGTTGACTAGCTAAATCGCCAAAAGTACGATTCACCATACGACCACGTTGTACCGCAGGACGCGCGAGAATGGTATCGGCCCAACGTTGCACATGTTTATACTGATCGACGCTTAAAAACTCATCTGCATTATAAACCCAGCCTTTTACAACGCTGCCATACCACGGAAAAGCCGCAATATCGGCAATGCTATATTCCTGACCTGCGAGGTATTCGTGCTTTGCTAAATGCTGGTCTAATACGTCCAGTAAACGTTTGGTTTCCATCGCAAAACGGTTAATCGCATATTCAATTTTTACTGGCGCATAGGCATAAAAATGTCCTAAACCACCACCAATATAAGGTGCGCTGCCCATTTGCCAGAATAACCAGTTCAAACATTCGGTGCGTGCAGCAATGTCAGTGGGAATAAAGGCTTTAAATTTTTCAGCCAGATACAGCAAGATTGAACCTGATTCAAATACCCTGAGTGGTGGATTTTGACTATGATCCACCAAGGCGGGAATTTTAGAATTTGGGTTAATTTCAACAAAGCCGCTACCGAATTGCTGGCCTTCACCAATTTTGATTAACCATGCGTCGTATTCAGCCCCGACATGTCCAAGCGCGAGTAATTCTTCCAGCAGAATCGTGACTTTTTGTCCGTTCGGAGTGGCAAGTGAATATAACTGTAATGGGTGCTTTCCGACCGGAAGCTTGTGTTCATAGCGACTCCCTGAGGTGGGCTGGTTTAGATCGGTTTTGTCTCCAGTCCATTGCCAGACTTGCGGCGGAATGTAATCTGAATCCTTCATTTTTATTGGCCATATGCTGAATTGATGAATTCAGTGTAGGTGAGCCAGCGCAGGATTGAGTGGGTTTTTTGTGGCAAAACTTTAACCGTTTTTGAATAAACAAGACTGAAGCCTGATTAATCAGATTTTGATTGCATGATCTGAAAGTGTTGATCAATCACATGCAGCCAGGCCTGCACCGCAGGAGAGACGGGCAGATTCTTTTTCCATGCCATAGCCAGATGCCACTGAATATTTGGCTTTTCGAGCGGAATGGCGGCAAACAAATCGGGATCGAGCATGTCGGTATAATATTGCGGTAAAAGGGCAATGCCCATACGTTGCAGCACCATATCTGCCAGCAGATTCCATTGACTGGTTCGGCAGGCAATGCTTGGGTAGAAACCATGCTGTTCACAGGCATCCAGAATAATACGATTCAGCGAGAAGTTTTCAGGAAACATCAAAAAGGATTGATGTTGTAATTCTTCTAGGTGTATTTTCTTGCGGGTTGCCCAGCTCGCATCGCGCCGTAACAATACCATCACCGGGTAATTACACAACTCGATACTGTTAAAAATCTGCTGGTCAAAAGGATGCAGCAATACGCCCACATCCAGTTCATTATTCAGTAATGCTTGTTCAATTCCTTTGGAACCAACCTCAAGAAAGGCAAGCTCGATCTCTGGCCATTGTTGATGATAATCAAACAGGGCGGTGGTCAGCAGTTGCGAGCCTAAAGGCGGAACTCCCAACTTTAAGGTACCTGTTTTTAGTTGCTGATAATTTTCGATTTCCAGAAAAATATTTTGTTCTGCTTGAAGAAGTTCGAGTGCATGTTGATAGATGCGCTGGCCAATTTCCGTCAGTTCAACCTGTCTTTTTCTGCCGTGTTCAGGTTTGACCAAGAGCTGAACCTGCAGTTGTTCTTCCAACTGCTGCAAGATTTTACTGATGGTCGGTTGAGTCAGATAGAGCTGTTCTGCGGTACGGGTAAAACTTTTGGTTTTGACCAGCGTGACAAAGCATTGTAGTGATTTAAAGGAAAGCATAATTAAGGTAATATTATTCCATTTAGGCATAATATTAACATGAATAATTCATATTATCCGAATAGCACTGGGCTAGCATAATGAGGTAGTTCACCAATTTATTTGCTTGTCATGAGTACTGAATCCACTTCTGCAACGTTTTCTCCCAACAACTTGTTCACATTGCTCAAACAGATTTTAATTCTGGCTGCTTTTTGGGGCGCAGGCTATGTTCTGCATCAACAACTCGGTGTCCCAGTCTCCGCAGGGATTCTGGGTATGTTGTTATTGCTGATCTGTCTGTTTCTAAAACTGATTAAAATAGAGCAGGTGGCCATGGGGGCTACGGTGGTTTTAGGCGAGTTATTGCTGTTTTTTGTACCTGTGGTTGTTGCCGTAGTCCAGTACAAAACCTTATTTATGACTGAAGGCTGGCAGATTGTCCTGAGTATTGCCTTAGGCACAATTCTGGTGATGTTGAGTACCTGTCTCACCATTCATTACTACAACCGTCTCAAAAGCTATCTGCAAACACGTAAACCTTTCCAGCATAAGCATATCTAAAGGCATTTCATATGAATATCTGGTCAATCCTCTGTCTGATCTGGACCTTGGTCGCCTATGTGGTTGCAAAACGTCTCTATCAGAAACATCCCAAATTGTGGTTTTCTCCCGCGATTAGTGTGCCGGTGCTCACGATTGTATTGATGGCGATTTTTGGCATTTCCTATCAGACCTATGCCCAAGATACCCAATGGATCGTCAATTTGCTTGGACCAGCAACAGTCGCCTTTGCTGTGCCTATTTACCGTTATCGCGATACCATCCGTAAAAATCTGGGGGTGTTATCCATCGCGATCATTGTCGGCATGAGTGTGGGGGTAATGTCGGCTTATGAGATGGCACAACTGTTTCATTTCAGTCCCGAAGTCACCAACAGTTTGATGGCCCGTTCAATTTCAACACCTTTTGCGATGATTCTCGCTGAAGATATTCATGGTTCGGCTGCACTGGTGTCGCTATTTACCGTAATTACCGGCTTGGTCGGGATGATTTGTGGTGATGCCATTTTAGCATTCACCAAAATTCGCTCTGCTGTGGCCAATGGTGCCGCATTCGGTAATGCAGCTCATGGTTTTGGTACAGCCCGGGCGCAGCAACGTAATAATGAGGAAGGGGTGATTGCCAGTTTAACCATGGTGATTGCGGGTATCCTGATGGTATTGGTTGGGCCGTTTGCCATTCACCTATGGTTATTAATTTAAGTCTTGAATTGACTGTTACATAAGAAAATAAGGTGTGAGTCAAAGCTGATTGTTAATCACAGCAAGTGGCTTTTGGATTCTCTATGACTCACTGTCCTTAAAGGTTTCATTCAAGGCCTGTTGCACTGCATCGACTCTGGATTTACAGGCTTTATAAGCCGTCATTGATTCTTCGACAATTTTCATCAAATTATCAATATCCGGTTGTTCCTGCGCTTCCAGTAGTTCGGCATTGTTTTTTAATAATGCATAACCTTCTTTAAAGCTTAGTTCTTTCTTCGTCATGGTCAATCACCTCGGTAAGCTGGGCATGGATATAGCCATCCTGCATTTCAATAGATAGGCATGAACTCGCTTGATGGATAGAGCGAATCGCCTTGTTTTCACTACGGACAATGCCATAACCCTTGGCGAGTACGTTTCTCGGGTTTTGCAATAAAGTTTCCCGCATCAAGGTTTCGATTTGAGTCGAGGCTGTTTTGAGTTGCTGCTTGGCAAAATATTGTAGCGTTGATCTGGCAACCTGAAGCTGCAAATGGCTGGTACTGATCTGATTCTCAGCCTGCGACTTGATACGATGAATCAACTGCTCATTCTGGCTTTGATAAGCCGTAATCTGATGTTGCGAAAGCAATTTGATGCTTTGAAAATATTCCATCACCTCTACAGAACGTTCCGAGATCAAATTGCGGATACCTGCAATCACCTTACTTGGCGTATCGAAGGAACGATGCGCAATTTCATCTAAAATGGTTCGATCTTTTTCATGTCCAATCCCGACCCAAATCGGTACTTTGCGTTTACATAGCAGGGCCGCAAGATCATAGTCATTTAAATAGGCCAGATCGTTAACAGCACCGCCACCTCGAATGATCACGATCAGGTCGGGCGGAATGGTGTAATCTGCTGCCCATTGACGGAGCCCTGTGCCTAAGGACTCCATAATGCTATTGGCTGCGGTATTTCCCTGAAAAGTTGCGGTGTGATAGACAAAAGTGCAGACACCTGCTTGCTGTAATGCGTCGGCATCTTTCTTAAAGTCACCTAAGCCGGCCGCATTTTCGGGTGCAATCACCAATACATGTTCAATATCAAACGGCGTAGGAAGCGCTTTATTGAGAGCAAGTAAACCATCACTGCTGAGTCTGGCCAGGATTTGCTGATAACGTTTGGCAATATCACCGAGGGTAAAACTCGAGTCGATATCTTCAATATTGACAGAGAAGCCGTATTGCGGATCGAAGCGAGCTTTAATTTTAATCAGTACATTCAAATCTCTGGATAGCTCAATACCACTTTCACGCTCGAACTTCAGCACGATTTTTGCGGCAGTAAATTTCCAGATCGTGGCTTTACAGCTGGCAATGACTTTGTCGGTGTCCTGTTCTTTTTCAGCCAGTTCAAGATAATAATGTCCACCCTTGATACTGAGATTGCGAATCTCGGCTTTCACCCAGACTGGCTCGTCAAAGGTCAGGCGAATGATTTCCTGTACGGTTGCTAGATAGTCGCTAAGAGAAAGTTGCGGTTCAGACATTAGGTCGGACAATGAATAGGATAGGGCTATAGTAGCAAATGGATTAACCTGATAACAAATCAGACCTATCTTGTTTTTATTTATTTTTGATAAGTCATAACGCATCTACAGTCTATTTTAAAGATACTGTAGATGCGTATTGTGAGGTAGATATTAGAGTGATTTATTCCATTTCAAGAATTTAAATAATCCAAACATAAACATGATCCAGACCGGAATTAAAATCACTGATTCCTTAAAGCCTTGCATCCACATGATATATAAAATCATCACGATAAATGCCAGAACCAGATAATTACTCAGGGGTGAGAATAGGGCCGGGAATTTGACGGTTTTGCCTTGTTCCTGAATGGCACGTTTAAATTTTAAATGGGTAAAGCTAATAATGGCCCAGTTTAGGACCAGCGCTGCAACCGCCATATACATTAAGTGGCTTAAGGCTTGTTCAGGCACAAAATAATTCAGTAATACACAGCCAAAAATCAGCACAGAAGAAAAGATCACCGCAGGCATAGGCACACCTTGTGTGCTGACTTTTGCAAATACTTTGGGAGCATTACCTTGGACAGCCAAGCCATACAACATGCGGCTATTGGCATACATGCCACTGTTATAGACTGAAAGTGCGGCGGTTAAAATAATAAAATTAAGTAAATGCGCTGCCCAATTAATCCCGAGCTGGCTGAAAATCATCACGAAAGGACTTTTATCCAGACCGCCCAAATCCAGTTGATTCCATGGAATGAGTGACATAATGATGGCAAGTGAAGCGACATAGAAAAGCAAGATCCGGAAGATCACCTGATTGATGGCTTGCGGAATACTTTTTTCAGGATTTTCTGCTTCAGCAGCCGTCATACCGATCAGTTCAATGCCACCGAAAGCAAACATTAAAAAGGCCAGCATATAAAACAAACCGGAGAAACCATGCGGGAAAAATCCGCCGTGTTGCCATAAGTTGGTGAAACTGGCCGTCGAATCAGCTCCTGCAGTTAGCAACAGGTACAAACCGAACACAATCATGGAAATGACAGCAACGACTTTGATAATCGCTAACCAGAATTCAGATTCGCCGTAAAACTTCACATTGCCCAGATTTAAGCAGGTCACCACAATGAAGAAAAATAAGGTCGAGATCCAGGCTGGAATATGTGGCCACCAATAATGGACATATTTGGCAATGGCTGTCAGCTCAGTCATTGCGACCAGAATATAGACGACCCAATAATTCCAGCCGGATAAGAAACCAGCAAATCTTCCCCAATATTTTTGTGAAAAATAACTAAAAGAGCCTGCGACAGGTTCTTCTACAATCATTTCACCCATTTGACGCATGATCAGAAATGCGATCAGACCAACGATGGCATAGCCCAAAATAATCGAAGGGCCAGCAGACTGGATCACTTGAGCAGAACCTAAAAACAGACCTGTACCCACCGCACCGCCCATAGCGATCAGGTGGATATGACGGTTTTTTAGTCCACGTTTTAATTGGGGGGAAGAGTTACTCAAAATAAGATGCGCTGAACAAAAAAGAAGTGATTGTAATAGATCGTGACAGGATCGACTAGTTTGAAAACAAGAATATAGGCCTAATTCTTCTCATTTCTTTAGATGGAGGTAATTTAACTGAAAGCCTTTAGGAGGGAACGAGTTCGAATTGATTCAGCCAGTCAAAACCTAATTTTCTCATAACTTTTTTTGTAGATTTAAGAGGCTTAAATAGAAATGAACGTTTGAGTTTAGAACGGGAAGCTGCTGTTGCATCAATTGTAGATAGAAAAATTGCAGCAATACCACATACAGTAAATGGAACTATAATCTGAGAAGATGTATGGATTATCGGCAAAAATGGTGAATTAATCTTAGTTGGGGGACCGGGAAAAAATAGTTCTGATAAAGTTTGGCAGAGTACAGAAATGGCTTTAAAAGCAATTAAAACGGAAGCTGCTTCTAAAGGTGTCAAAGCACAGGTTTACTATCAAAGAGGCGATAGTGAGCGATTTTCTCAGTTAATAATTAAGTCTGAGGAAATTTTAGGCAAAGGCAATGTGTTTATATTTGATTGATTTAGGATGTTAAAATGGGTATTTCGATTATTGTTTATAATGATGAAAATGAAACCAAGTCATTTTATTTGGGTAGCTTTAGCGCATTGTTCTCACAATTAAATAGATCTAAACTAGAAAATATGCCAGTGTTTGGTAAGTTAATTGATAGCTCTAATAATGAAGATGAATTTTTTATCGAGAATGAAGATTTGATTAAATTTATGAAAGAAATAGTACAACTTTTAAATAATAGTATTTATTTATCAGAAAATCTTAAAGGGTCTTTAGAGGATTTTTTATCTTTCTTTAAGGATAAAAAAATAAATTCTTGGAAATTATCAATTGCTTAGTTGATTTTAAATTTATGTGATAATTCTTACTAGCTTAAATCTTAACTGATAGTGACTCAGCCTTTTGGGTGGCTGTTAGGTTAAATTTGAGCTAACTTTTTTGTGTTATTCATAGGCATCATATCAATATAATTAGTGTCTATGAACAATGACTCGGATCAGTCTACGGAGTCGATGATGAGGAAATTTTACTACCCCAAAACTAACCAGTTAGTCTCCGATTGTGCCAAATATAAAAAAATTAATCTTGATTAAAATTTTAATTTTATTAATAGCTTATTTTTAATTTATAAAATAAATATACCTGGGCTACTGCTCCCAAAAAGCAGAAGTATTATTTTCATGCAGTTTATTTTTTATGGGTTAAATAACATAGCCCAATCAGCCATTAGGCCTTTACGTTTTTCAAGATATGCCCAACATAAGTATGCTGCTTCTACTTTATCAGGGCGCTTATGAGCAAGTACATGCTCACAGACTTTAAGTGAGTAATCATTTTTATCGGCTGACCAGTCACGAAATAGGTCTGAAAGCGTGTGTTGTAATCACATGATTTTGCATGAGATCAATTAACACGTTCACCAGAGGAATAACTTGCCTTACTTAAAGAAACATCAGTGGATAAAATGGACGAAGAAAAAGGTTGTTTAGGATGGTATTTTTTTAATACATTGTCCGTATTCCTTGGCCATAAAATATATGACAAAAATGGTTGTTTTTTAAAATGGTGACATGCCGAATGAGTTTTATAGTTTAACTGCATTTTCTTGTTGGAAAATGATTTTTTATTTAAGAATAGCGGTATTTAATCTGAAACATCGTCACTCTTTTATTTTTTACTTAGCTAAAAACCCATCATCCGAATTTCAGAAAAGCTTAGCAAATAATAATATTTTATGTGAATTTTCAACCAGATTAGACTCATCCAAAGATAAATAACCACAATGTATTTATCAAAAGAATCAATTTTTCATTCGGATGTTTTCTTTGGATTGGCAGTATATACAGAGTGTGCTGCCGCAGTTCTATGCGGCCACCCTCATGACCTTAAAAATCTCCTTTATCGGTATCGTACTCTCTATTCTGCTTGGGCTGATCTGTAGCATTATCAGCACATATCAGGTCCGGATACTCAATAAAATTGTCAAAATCTATATCGAGGTTTCCCGCAATACTCCTTTGCTCATTCAGCTATTTTTTCTCTACTACGGTTTGCCCAAGATCGGCATCAAACTGGATGGTTTTAGCTGTGGTGTGATTGGCCTGACTTTTCTTGGCGGCAGCTACATGGCAGAAGCTTTCCGTGCGGGTTTACAGTCTGTTGCGCAAGGGCAGATTGATTCGGCCAGAAGTGTAGGATTAAACGCCGTGCAAGTCTTTCAATATGTGGTATTTCCCCAAGCGTTATCGCTGTCCATTCCTGCGATTGGCGCAAACTGTTTGTTCCTGATTAAAGAAAGCTCGATTTTAAGTGCCATAGCAGTGGTAGAACTTCTGTTTGTGACCAAAGACCTGATCGGGATGGATTACAAAACCACTGAAGCTTTATTTCTGTTAATCGTGGCTTATCTGATGATTTTGCTACCCGTTTCAGCACTGACCAGTTATCTGGAATATCGCAGTCGTAAGGTGAGCCATGGGACTTGAGTATTTATTTCAACCGAGCCATGTCGAGCGTTTACTGTATGGCTTGTTGCAAACCATTGAAATTGCCTTTTTATCGGTATTTTTATCTGCCATTTTCGGCACTATTTTTGGGGTGATCATGACTTCCAGAAATTTGCTGGTCAAGATCCTGTGCCGTTTCTATCTGGAAACCATTCGGATTGTGCCGATTCTGGTGCTGTTATTTGTGTTCTATTTTGGTTTGGCGACATGGTTTAACTGGCAGTTGTCATCATTTTGGGTCTGTATTTTTGTCTTTACCTTATGGGGAACCGCGGAAATGGGAGATCTGGTTCGTGCTTCTATCACTTCGATCGATCAGCATCAACGTGATACAGCTTATGCCGTAGGTCTAAATCATGTACAAACTCTGGTTTATGTGATTTTTCCGCAAAGCTTAAAACGGGTCACCCCGGGCGCACTGAATCTGTTTACTCGAATGATCAAAACCAGCTCTCTGGCAGTATTGATCGGTATGGTGGAAGTGCTGAAGGTAGGGCAGCAGATTATTGAAAATTCATTATTGACGGTCCCTAGCGCATCATTATGGATCTACGGTTTTATCTTTATTCTTTATTTCCTTATTTGTTATCCATTATCGCTTTTAGCAGCGCATTTAGAAAAAGTGTGGGAAAACGCATGACTTTGTTATCGATACGGCATTTATATAAATTTTATAAGCAAAGTCAGGTATTGCATGGCATTGATCTGAATGTGCAACAAGGTGAAGTGGTGGTGATTCTGGGGCCATCCGGTTGTGGAAAGAGCACCTTGTTGCGCTGTATCAATGGGCTGGAACCGATTCAGCAGGGAGAAATTCAGCTCAAAGATGTGGGTGTGCTTGGGCAGGAGTTGCCTTGGGATCGCGTCCGTCAGCAGATTGGCATGGTGTTTCAGAACTATGAACTGTTCAAGCATATGAATGTGATTGATAACATTCTGCTGGGTCCGCTAAAAGCACAAAAACGCCAACGCGCAGAAGTGGAACAACTGGCAGATCAGTTATTACAGCGCGTGGGTCTACTGGATCGTAAATATGATTATCCATCTAATCTATCAGGTGGGCAGAAACAGCGGATTGCCATTGTCCGTGCCTTGGTAATGCAGCCCAAAGTCATTTTACTGGATGAAATTACTGCGGCTTTAGACCCGGAAATGGTACGCGAAGTGCTGGATGTGGTACTGAAACTGGCACAAGAGGGCATGACCATGCTGATTGTTACGCATGAAATGGGCTTTGCTCGCAAAGTGGCAGATCGCATTATTTTTATGGACAAGGGCCAGATTATCGAGCAAAGCACCCCTGAGGATTTTTTTCAGCATCCGCAGACGGAACGGGCCAAAACTTTTTTAAATATCTTGAATTATTAAAAGCAATCAGAGGACGTGATGAGATTACATTTAATCGCCGGACGATCTGGCAATACATCGAAAATAAAAAACGTAAGTCTTGGCATTAGCTGTGTGCTGGTGGCAGGCATATTAACAGGGTGTAATCAACCGGCTTCATCTGAACCCAAAAATAGTACCGCAGACAGCTCCTTGGAGCAGATCAAGAAAAATGATGTGCTACGGGTTGGGGTATTCGCGGATAACCCGCCGTTTGGTTATGTGGACAGTGCAGGCAAAAATCAGGGCTTCGATGTCGCCTTGGCGAAGCGTGTGACCAAAGATTTGCTCGGAGATGAAAATAAAATCCAGTTTGTCGTCACAGAGTCAGCCAATCGGGTTGAATTTTTAAAGTCAGACAAAGTCGATGTGGTCTTTGCCAGCTTCTCTGTGACACCCGAACGTCAACAGGTGGTTGATTTTTCCCAACCCTATTTAAAGGCATCACTAGGCATTGTTTCACCTAAAGCCAAAGCTATTACCGATGTGAAAAGTCTGGAAGGCAAAACTTTAATTGTGAATAAAGGCTCAAGCTCGGACAGCTATTTCACTAAAAACTATCCGAAAGTGAATTTGTTGAAGTTTGAACAAAATACCGATGCGTTTAATGCCCTCATCGTTGGTCGGGGTGATGCGATTTCCCAAGACAGTACCTATGCTTTGGCATGGGCTGCCAAGAATCCGGATTATGTAGTCGGTATTCCACAGATTGGCAATGAAGATTTTATCGCCGCAGGTGTGAAAAAAGGCAATACCCAATTGCTGCACTGGCTCAATGATGAAATCAAACAGCTACGCAGCACGGGCGAAGTTCAAAAGATTTATGACCAAACCTTAAAGCCGATTTACGGTGAAAAAGTGAATCCTAATATCTTTTTAGATGTCGATTTAGCGAAGCAATAACATAAATGAAAAGGTTAAAAATAGAGGTAACGATATGCAGATAATAACATTCTCAAATATTCAAAAACTGTTGCTGGCTTCTGTATTCAGTCTGGGGCTCACCGCATGTAACAAGACCCCACAGTCGGCAGAAAAATCAGCGGATAGTTCAGCTCAGGTTTCCAGTATTGAACAGATCAAGAAAAATGGTGTGGTACGTATTGGGGTATTTAGCGATAAGCCTCCTTTTGGTTATCTGGATGCGCAAGGTAAAAACCAGGGTTTTGATGTGGAAATTGCCAAGCATGTGGCCAAGGATTTATTGGGAGATGAAAACAAGGTTCAGTTTGTACTGACTGAAGCTGCCAATCGTGTCGAATATTTAAAAGCCAATAAAGTCGATATTATTTTTGCCAATTTCACCGTGACCCCTGAACGTAAGCAAGTGGTGGATTTTGCCAAGCCTTATTTAAAAGTTGCCTTAGGTGTGGTGTCTCCAAAAAATAAACCGATTACTGATATTGCTCAATTAAAGGATCAGACTTTATTGGTAAATAAGGGCACCACAGCAGATTCTTTCTTTAGCAAACAACATCCTGAAATTAAGCTGCAAAAATATGAGCAAAATACCGAAACCTTTGATGCGCTAAAAGATGGTCGCGGTGCTGCTTTGGCGCATGACAATCTGTTGGTACTGGCTTGGGCGAAAGAAAATCCAAATTACACCGTCGGCATTACCAATCTGGGTGAGCAAGATTTAATTGCACCTGCTGTACAAAAAGGCAATAAAGAATTGCTGGATTGGTTAAACCAGGATTTAGAAAAGTTGGCTAAAGAGGGGGTTATTCATCAAGCTTATGAAAAAACTTTAAAACCTGTTTATGGTGAGGGTATCCCTGCCAAAGATTTGATTATTGAATGATTTAAATTACCTTCAATGCTATAAAAATATATGTTTTAAGTGCTTATATATTAAGCGTTATTTTTGTAATAAATCATTTAAAATGCCCTGGCTTTTTTGCTGGGGCTTTTTCTTTAATATCTTTATTCTTCAGTATAAAGGGATAATTATATTTTAAAAAGCTGTCATATTTTATCATTATAAATAATAGAGTCGTACTCACTTTATCAGTACGTTGTGGAATAATATAGATGTTCAATCGATTGCCTGTACCTGAAAACCTTCCCTGTAGATTAACGGATGCCTTTTACCGCATTCATCAATATTTGCCAAAAGGAAATGTAAAACAGCGGGTTAAGCTGGATGATGCACTCAATCAGATCAATACCGATGATCTTTATGCATTACAAGATTTTCCCCTGCATAATTTTTCTGCCTATGAAGGCTGGGGCATTGATTCGAATATCACTCAGCAGGAAAGTTTAAAAAATCCTATCGTTGCAAAAGGGATATATTTTTGGAAAAAACAGTTATATCACTCTATTAATCCTTATAAACTCGATCTGGACGGATATATAATCAAGATTCCTGAATTTACCAGACTTCCTGAAGGGATAAATGCCATTATTTTAGAACAGGATAAGCGCTTAGATTTCTCTGATATTGAAAATGTAAAAATAAAAAAAACAATTGCACCGATGCAAGGTGTTATTCAACAAGGCAGTGTGTTTAAACAAGGCGATTTAATCCTTGCAAAAAGCCAGAAAATTACACCTGAACGCTTAGTCGCACTCAGACGTGCGGGTATTACAGAGCTTTCTATTTATCGACACCCTAAAATCCTGATTGTTAATATGTTTCCTTTCGATCAAGCGGGGGAAATCAGTGAAGAATGCTTATACCTCAAAGATTTGCTAAAAACATGGGGGTATGGCGAGGTTGAGATTAAACCGCATAAACCGGCACGTTATGACAGGGCATTTAATTACCATCAAGAAGCTGGACATCCCGCATTAGATGGAAGCTTGACTTCCGATTGGGACGAATATCATCAGTTTTTTGACGAGCAAATTCCTGAGTTTGACATTATTTTATGCTGGTCACCTTTAAATCCTTATGGTTCTGGATTAGGGCTTTCAAAGCTGGCTAACTTTTATCAAGGCAATGGTGATGGTCCCGTTACGACTTGTTGTGTGCCAGCCAGTGAATTCCGGATTTTTCAGAGTAATGACCGAAGCCCTAGACTCACTCAGGTCGTAAACCGTTATGGTGAACGTGGGCAGTTAAGGGAAATACGTACAGAGATCACTGAAGATCGAACGACAATTATCAGCCTACCTGGCAAAATGCATGATGTTGCGTTGTTGATGCACGTATTTGTAAAATATATTTTAAATAAGCATGATCCTGATTTTTTTGAGAATTTGTATTTGCAAGGCAGGATCGACCAGCAGCTTGAGCCTGATCCAAAATATAGAACATTATTATGGGGACGCTACCAGTTTGAAGCAGATGGTCAATATTCGCTACAGATCATTCCACAACAAGCTTTTCAGATCGATGGTTTTGCTGCTGCCAATTGTATTGTGATTGTGCCATTTGCAGAGCCGCCGATTCAGTCTGGTGAAGCCGTGTGTTTTATTAAAATAGATTAGGTCTGAATCACTTTAATGTTTTACAGGTCAGACAACAGCCGAGAGTGGCTGTTGTCTGATAGGGAAGATAAAAATTACTTTTTAGTGTTGGGTAATAACGCAGTCATAAAACCTAATAAAGGTAAGAAAGAACAAAGTTTATAGACCCAGACAATGCCATGTGTATCTGCCAAATGGCCTAAACCTGCTGCGCCAATTCCGCCAATGCCGAACATCAGTCCAAACATTAAGCCCGCGACCATGCCCACCCGACCGGGTACTGCTTCCTGAGCATGGACCACCAACGCAGAGAAAGCTGAAGACATCACTAGACCAATGATAATCACCAGAATGGCAGTTCCCGTTAGGCCGACATAAGGCAGCATCAGGGCAAATGGCGCAATCCCCAGAAAAGACACCCAAACCACGGCTTTACGTCCGATACGGTCACCGACTGGACCACCTGCAAAAGTACCGAGTGCAACAGCGCCTAAAAATATAAATAGGTAGAGCTGAGAGGTTTGAATTGAAACATTGAATCTTTCAATGAGGTAAAAGGTAAAATAGTTGGTAATGGCTGCGATATAAATAAACTTGGCAAATAGTAAAATACAGATCACTGCCATGGCCTGAATCACCTGTTGACGCGTCAAGGTCGACATAGCACGTTGACTGGCGAGGCGTTGTACTGGTGCTTGTTTAACCAGCCATTTGGTTACGCGTAACAACACAAAAAAAGTAGGCTGTGATAAGTGCCTGCTGTTGCCATCAGTCCAATACCAATGAGCGTGGCAAACATCCCGGCAGGGAGTAAATACGGTTTAGGATGTTTATCGGTATACAGGCCGATCCACGGTTGTAATATTGAATTTATGTAACTAAGATATATGTTTAGATAAGTCATGCAGTTTCAACTATTTAAATTTACTTAAACATACTGCTATAATTATTTACTTAATCTTCACTTTATAAAATCATTATTTTTCTTGGAGCTTCTGGTGCGAACACGTTTATTTCCTTTATTAAGCATATCTATTTCAATTTTTTTAAGTGCATGCTCCTCTCCATTTATCGGACCTAAAGACATCTTACCTATTTCTACTACTAAGCTAAGTCAACAAACGATTGGCAGTTACTTTGATGAAGCTCAGACTCAGGGCGTTATTGTTATTAAGGATGGGCAAAATATTGATACTTATGGTAATGATTTAACCAGAGCTGATACACAATATGTACCTGCGTCAACTTTTAAGATGTTAAATGCTTTAATTGGTTTGGAAAAGAATAAAGCTACAGTTGATGAAGTTTTTAAGTGGGATGGGAAAAAGCGTTCATATTCTATGTGGGAAAAGGATATGAATTTGGGTGAAGCCATGAAGTTATCAGCCGTTCCTGTATATCAAGAACTCGCAAAACGGATAGGCTTGGATCTGATGCAAAAAGAAGTAAAAAGAGTCAAATTTGGTAATTCAAATATTGGTACAAAAGTTGATGATTTCTGGTTGGTAGGTCCATTAAAGATTACTCCTATTCAAGAAGTTGAGTTTGCTGACAAACTTGCTCATCGAGAGCTACCATTCAAACAGCAAGTACAAAAACAAGTCCAAGATATGCTGTTGATAGATGAAGTAGATGGCAACAAAATTTATGCTAAGAGTGGCTGGGGAATGAACGTCACCCCTCAGGTAGGGTGGTTAACAGGTTGGGTGGAACAGCCTAACGGGAAAAAAATAGCTTTTTCATTGAACATTGAGATGAAACCAAACATGTCTGGTTCAGTCCGTAATGAAATAGCTCTTAAATCATTAAAACACTTAGGTATTATTTAATATTCTGAATTTTGCATTACTCTTTAGAGTATATTTAATTAGCTCTATATTTAATGCCCAATCATAATTGATTGGGTTTTTCATAGATATCTAGGTGTTATAAACCACGTAATCACTTTTTAATAATAGAAGATGATTGCGACTAAAAATTTAAGTCTAAACCTTTAATGTCGTAATCAATTACTTCTAAGGTTGTTTAATTATGAAGCTAAATCTTCCAACTTATCAAAATGTAATTGAAGCTGAGAAAAATATTAAAGGTATAGCACATACTACGCCAGTATTGACCTCTACTTATTTAAATCAAAAACTAAATAACGAGATATTTTTTAAATGTGAAAATTTTCAGAAAACAGGTGCTTTTAAGTTTCGTGGAGCTTTAAATGCATTAAAAAAACTTAGTGAACAACAAAAAAAGATAGGCGTCGTGGCTTTTTCTGGCGGTAACCATGCTCAAGGAGTTGCTTTAGCAGCACGGTTACTAAATATACCAGCAACTATTGTTATGCCTATAGACGCACCAAAGACTAAAATAGACGCCACGAAAGAATACGGTGCAAATATAATATTTTTTGACCGCTATAAAGAAAGTAGAGAAAAAATTGCTAATGAGCTAGTTAATCAAAGAGGTGCAGCTTTAATTCCATCTGCTGATCATCCTGATGTCATAGCTGGGCAAGGGACTATTGTTAAAGAGTTAATAGATAGTGTAGGGAACCTAGATGCGATTTTTGTTCCAGTTGGTAGTGGCGGTGTTTTGGCTGGTACATTGTTAACTGTGAAAAAGCTTTTACCTAATTGTGAGGTTTATGGTATCGAGCCAGAAGCAGGAAATGACGGGCAGCAATCTTTAAAAGAAGGCAAAATTATAAGAATTGATGTACCTAACACTATTGCTGATGGGGCTCAAACTCAATATTTAGGAGAACACTGTTTTTCAATTATTAAAAATTATATGAGTGAAATCGATACAGTACAAGATTCAGAGTTAATTGAATCTATGAAGTTCTTTACTGAACGTCTTAAAATTGTCGTTGAACCGACAGGCTGTTTAGGTTTAGCTGGATTTTTAAAAAATCAGAGTAAATTCAAGAATAAAAAAATTGGTATCATTATTACAGGTGGAAATGTTGATATTGAAAAATATGGAATGTTATTGGAATAATCTTTTATATAGTAAATTATAATAATATTTTTCGTTTGTTTTTTCTGAAATAAAGAGAGAATGAAAAATCATTTTTTCTTTATTTTTAAAAAGATTTTAAATCATCATTTTAACGAAATAACTTTTAAATGGATAAAGAACGGAGAGATTGGTATGACTTCAGTACAATTAATATATTCAGGCTGCAATGTAATCTGCACTACTATATATGCAATATTTCGGGTGGGATTTGGCTTTACTCATCATAAACCGAAGAGACCCTTGTAGATGTCTTCGGTTTATACTTTAAGGTTAAAAAACTATATATATTTGATAATATAGCTTTCTTTTTTATGATCACAGGAAATATGAGCAAACCCCATTTTTCCTAAATGCATTCCAGCAACTAATTGGTCATCTATGACGACTTGCTCTAAAATCTTTTTCCTTGTGGCTACAGCTTGATGGGTGTCGCAATCAAAAGCTATGGTTATAGAAGGATCTTTTAATTGAATATTTGGAAAATGGATAATATCTCCCCATATTAAAAGGCTCTGATTATTAGATTCAATATAAAATCCTGTATGGCCTGGGGTATGACCTGCGAGTAATATTGGTCGAATTCCATTCATTATTGTTTTTTTGTCTGTGAAATTTAAGACATTCTCATAGGCTTTCAGTATATTTCGCACTAATTGGAAATTTCGTTTTCCTCGTTCACTCGCTTTTTCTAATTGGTAGTCATCCATCCAATATTCGAATTCCAAAGAATGTAAATAAAGTTCAGCATTTTTATAAATAACTTGTCCATCTTCATTTAAGAGCCCACCAATATGGTCAGGATGAGCATGAGTTATCAGAATTGTATCTATATCTTCGGGAAAGACTCCAATTGAATTAAGTTCTTCTAGAAGAAAACCAGCCGTACTATTTAATTTTCCTAAGCCAGTATCTACTAAAATAGTTTTTCCAGAGCTACGGATCAGATAAGCATTGATATTAATGGTGTTTATTTTATCAATATCCACCTGGTTTTGAAGTTCAGTGGCCTCATTAATAGCTATGCCAGATAATAAATCTAGGCTTACATTCATTTCACCATCATTCAAAACATTCACTAGGAATTCACCAATTTTGAATGCTGGAGTTGTGTCATTATTCATAAAAATACCATTTTGTATTAGTTATAAGCATAAAGTTGGGTAGACAGGGAACCGAAACATCGAATGCGGGCTTTTACACCTATGGTTTTGAGAATAGCCTTATCCAGACTTTTCATGAAAACCTCCATAACCTCAGATGATCTATTCTCAGATAGGCGATAGGTCAGTTCTGCATATATGGGGTGCCCGACCCCATGTTTTACAGTAATATAAATAATATGTATTTTACTTGGCTCAGCCTTAAGAACTTCTACACATAAAGCTTGGCCCTTCATAGTTAGGTCATCTAAATTTGAAATTTGGTTTGAATATGCTTCAGATATATAAATAACAAGATTTGGCATTATTTTATGCTTTACTCTTTATGAGTTTTCTGAACTTTGAAGTTGTACTGTAATTGGTTCATAAATTAATGTTCCTTCTACATTTAACCATTCGTCTAATTCTTTACGGGGTAGAACATAAGCTACTCTATATGCTGGAAATCCATCTAAACCAACTGCATTCATCTCTACTGGCTTCAAGCTGTCTAATGGAAGTAATCTTGCACTTAATAAAAGAATTTCTTCTAATGATACAGTGGGAGCTATAACATCGGTTTCGTAAAGATTGCGGTACCAATCTGTAATAAATGGCTGCCAACGTGAAAAATTTCCTCCACCTTTTTCTTTATATTCCTTACTACTGATAACATTTTTATCTTCAATAGAATGAATTGCAAGATAAGTAGGACATCCTGGAGTCAGTGATTTAAACCGTTGTGAGGTTTTGAAACCAGTAACAGAAATTAGAGCTGGTAATTTGAGCAGGTTATAGAAATCATTCCATTCATTTTCTGAATTGTTATCAGTAAAAGTACATTCTACGGTATATAGCATGGATATTCTCTTTGTACGTTAAGTGGAAATAAAAAGCTAGTTGCGCTTTGGTAAAGATAAATCATATTATTAGTTATATAAATCGATACTTTTTCACTATGTAGTGACATTTACTCATTAAATTTAATTTAAGTAATAAAGGAAAGTTTATGCGCAAACATTTACCAAGCAGTAGTTCATTGAAAGTATTTGAAACTGCTGCAAGACATGGTAACTTCGCTAGAGCTGCAGAAGAGTTATCATTAACGGAGGGAGCAGTTAGTCGTCAAATTGCTAGATTAGAATCTTTTTTAAACCGTAAATTATTTGACCGAATAGGTAGCCGTGTAAAACTAAATCATGTGGGTTTACATTACGCGAAAAATATTCGAGAGATACTTGATCGTCTTGATAGAGATACACAATTCATTAAAGGATTACCTGAAAATAGTAAAAGTATAGATATTGCGTGCCTTCCAACATTTGCGAATCGGTGGCTCATCCCTAAGTTAGGGGAATTTAGAAAGGAATATCCCGATATTACTGTAAATATTTCAGTAAAAACTGATCCGTTTATACTAGCTGACAGTGGTTTTAATGCCGCAATTCATTTTGAACACCCTGCGTGGACAGGTGTACATAAGAACTTTCTTTTTCAAGAAAGTTTAATTCCTGTATGTAGTCCTCAAATTCTAGAAGAAGGAGAAACTCTAGAACAATTATCTCAACTCCCATTAATCCACCGACATCAAAATCCTGAAGCATGGGATATTTACGCTAAAGAGCATGGGATAATAATTGAATATCCTTTCCGAGGAGTACGTTATGAATTACATGACATGGCAATATCTGCAGCAATGGCTGGATTAGGAGTAGCACTAGTACCTTTGATATATATAGATAAGGAACTAAAAGATAAAACGCTTATTGCACCTGGGCCTGTATCTAAAAAACTGAACAAAAACTTTTGTTTAATAACGCCACTTGAAACAGACATAAATGAAATAGCTCTGACAACTTTCAAACAATGGCTGCATGGGCAAATTTTACAGCAGAGTTAAATAATTATTTTTAAAGATATTTTAAATAGATATGTGTCAATGGCCGCTGGCGTTGAGCACCTCAATCTACAAAGAATTGGGTCACAATATAAAGTATGTCGGGTGGTCGATCAGCTCCATCAACAAGGGATGTTCGATTATCTGCAATGGGGTGTTTTATATTATCAACGTTTTTTTGATCAGGCCTTTGCACAAAAGCAGCAACAACGCTGGCGACAATATCCGCAACGAGCGCATGCTGAAGTAAAAATCGGAATTATGGGTCTCGGGCAAATGGGTGCCTATATGGCGAAACAGTTTGCCGCACTGGGTTATCAGGTTGCTGGCTGGTCACGTAGTCCTAAACAGATCGCACAGGTCACATGCTATGCCGGCGCTGAAGATTTTCATCAGTTTTTAGCACAGGCGGAAATTCTGATTAACTTATTGCCACTTACGGAAAGTAATCAGGGGATTTTATCAAAATCCTTATTTGACCAGCTTCCTGAACAGGCCTGTATTATTAATTGTGGTCGTGGTCAGCATCTGGTTGAGCAGGATTTATTAAGTTATCTGGATTCCGGACGTTTACGTGGCGCGATTCTGGATGTTTTTAGCAAAGAGCCCTTGGCTGAACATCATCCACTTTGGCAACATGAAAAAGTGGTGATCACGCCGCATGTTGCTTCACATGCGCCCTGGTCAATTGTGGTGAATCAGATTTTGGAAAATGATCAACGGGTGATTCAAGGTCAAGTATTGTTGAATCAGGTGGATACCTTAAAAGGCTATTAAATCGGGGAAACGGCTATTTGTGTGGATAAACATGAATGGAGACTGGTTTTTAATCGGCTGGCTGAGCCACTCCCTTTTGATGGGACTGACTCAGCCAGTGATTTATTTTTTAAGTGTTGTTGTTCAGCTGAGTTGATAGCTCATCCCAGCGTTGATTTGCGGATTGCATCGCCTGCATTTTAACATGCCCAAAGCCACGTACTTCCGCTGGAAGCTCGGCAATCTGTACAGCCACCGTCAAATCATACTGTTGTGGTGCTGCAACCAGTGCTTTCACGAAGTCAATGTAGCGATCACGCCATGCATGCTCATGTTGGCGTTCTTCCTGACGTGCAAATGGGTCAAGGAAGGTTTCGCGCAACCATTGTAAGCGGGCAAGTAACATCATCGGGAAACGCATCCAGTAACCAAAAATGCGTTTGCGCACGTTGGTGCCCAGTGTCGGTGGGGCAAGGTGGTAGGATAAACGTACCCCACGTCCGAATTGTGATTCGATTGATTTTTTAAAGCTGGCTCCTGTGAGCAGGCGCGCTACTTCATACTCATCTTTATAGGCCATGACCCGATAAAGCTGTGTGGCAATCGTGCTGGCCAGTTCTTCTGGCAATACCTTCGCGGCCTGTTGTGCAAGATTTCGGTATGTATGGGCGTACGCATCATTCCAGTAGTCTTGCAAACGGACCGAACGATCATCAATCAGTTCTGGCAGTGTTTGCGGCACATGCTGTTTAGGTAAGCTATCCAGTAGTCGCTTGGCCAGATCCGGATCGCTGGCGAGATGGCAACCAACGCGGAAAGCTTCCAGATTCTTTTCTACCGCCGTACCGTTCAGTTGAATGGCTTTTTCAATACTCTCACGCAGTAATGGAATCTGTCCCGATTGCCATGCCATTCCCAGCAAGAGCTGGTTGGCAAAGATGGCATCGCCCAAGACCTGTGTCGTAATACGTGCAGCCGGTAAAGACACCAGTTTGCCCTGATCAACACGACCACGCAGACGATTGATCAAATCCGTAATCGGGGCAAACCAGTCACGTTTATTGATAAAGTCAGAGGTTGGGGAACCATCTTCATTGACGATCACCATCGCATCCGGTTTTAAACGGGACAGGGCGGCATTACTGCCTGCCACCACCGCATCGGCACCAATCAGAAGATCACATTGACCGGCTGGAATTTTGGTTGCAGAAATTTGTTCATCATCTGAGGCTAGCTGTACGTAGGAATACACCGTACCGCCTTTTTGTGCCAGTCCAGCCATGTCCATGACGCGTGCTGCTTTACCTTCCAGATGTGCTGCCATACCGAGTAAGGCCCCGACGGTGACTACACCGGTACCACCTACGCCACCGACCATGATCCGGCTTGGTGTAGCATCAAGTTGAGGAAGAACCGGTCGTTCAGGCCAGCCTGGGGCAAAACCTTCAAACTTGTCGGGACGTTTCATATCACGGGTATGTACGGTCACAAAACTTGGACAGAAGCCTTCTACACAGGTGAAATCCTTATTACAACTGCTCTGGTTAATTTGACGCTTGGTGCCCAGTGAGGTTTCGACCGGTTCAATCGACAGGCAATTTGATTTTTTCGAGCAATCACCGCAGCCTTCGCAGATATCGCTATTGATATAGAGACGTTCAGCGGGGTCGGGATACATATCACGTTTGCGGCGACGACGTTTTTCGCTGGCACAGGTTTGCACATAGACCAAAGCGGTAACACCTGAAATATCGCGTAATTCACGTTGTACCGCGTCCAGATCATTGCGGTGGCGGATTTCTACATTAGGCGCAAGGTGTTCTTCTGCATGAATCAACGCTGGCTCATCCGTTACGATGACCTGTTTTTTAATGCCTTCGGCATCCAGCTGACGGGTGAGTTGGGCGACACTCAGATGTCCATCGACATGCTGACCACCGGTCATCGCAACCGCATCGTTATAGAGGATTTTATAGGTGATATTGATATTGGCTGCAATGGCTTGTCGAATCGCCAGATAACCTGAATGGAAATAGGTACCGTCACCGAGATTGGCAAAAATATGCTTTTCATTGGTGAAATGTGATGCACCCGCCCAACTGACGCCTTCACCGCCCATTTGCGAGAAAGTTTCCGTTCCGCGATCCAGTGACACCGCAATATAATGACAACCGATACCGCCTAAGGCGCGGCTGCCTTCTGGAACCACCGTGGACGTATTATGCGGACAACCGCTACAGAAATACGGTTTGCGGTCTGCCAGATCCAGCACACGGCGGGACTCCTGTTCCGCTTTTTGCAATAAATCGATGCGATTCTGAATTTGTTGTCTTAAATTCTGCGGTAAATCAAGTTGTAGAAAACGTGCCGCCAGCATTTTGGCAATCGGTTCAGGCTGGAACTCATAATGACCAATCAGCGGTGCTTCTTCAATTGAGGTACTCCATTCACCTTTACCATGAATGGCTTTGCCGAAGACGTGTGGGCGTTGCTGATCAGGCAGGGAATACAGTTCATCCTTGATTTGTGATTCAAGAATAGGACGTTTTTCTTCCACCACAATCAGCTCTTGTAAGCCTTTGGCAAATTCACGAATTCCTTGCGGCTCTAGTGGCCAGATCAATCCAACCTGATAAACCCGTAATCCAAGCTGTTGTGCGATTTCGTTCTCAATCCCTAGAATGCGTAAGGCTTCAATGGTGTCGAGATAGCCTTTACCGCTGGCCACAATCCCGATACGGGCATTTTCGCACGGCCAGGTGGTCTGATTCAGCTGATTGGCGCGGGCATAGGCCAGCACAGCGGGTAAGCGATGTTGATACAGGCGCTGTTCTTGCTGGATGCCATGATCCGGCCAGCGGATATTGACGCCGTCTGCAGGGAAGTCCACATCTTCTGGAATCACGGGGATGACCCGATCTAAATCCACATTGACAGAAGCAGAGGTTTCTACGATTTCACTGACCAGTTTCATTGAAGTCCATACCCCAGCAAAACGGGACATTGCAACTGCATGCACACCCAGATCAAGAATATGTTGCACTGAGGTTGGATAGAAAATAGGAATGCCACAACCGATCATGACATGTTCAGATTGATGGGGAACGGTAGATGATTTACAGGAATGGTCATCACCAAATAAAGCGACCACACCGCCATGTTCAGCCGTTCCTGCCAGATTGGCATGACGTAGTACATCGCCGGAACGGTCTACACCGGGGCCTTTGCCATACCACCATGAAGTGACGCCATCATATTTTCCCTGGCCTGCAAGATTGGCTTGCTGGGTGCCCCAGATTGCGGTTGCTGCTAAATCTTCATTGATACCGGGTTGAAAGACGACATGATGATCTTTAAGTATGCCTCCAATTTGCCAAAGGAAATTGTCATAGTTACCGACTGGAGAACCGCGATAACCTGAAATAAAACCGGCAGTGTGCAATCCGTTCAATTCATCACGGCGAGTCTGTGCTAGAGGTAACCGAACGAGTGCCTGAATGCCTGTCATATAGGCTGAACCGTGATCACTGATATATTTATCGTCCAGTGATACATCTTTAGTAGCGATCATTTTTGGAGTAACTTTTGTCGCTATATTCATTTATATCTCCTTAGAATTCTTCGTAGTTTTGACTACTTGTTTTTTCAACATCCGGTTGAATATTTGGAGTAAGTACATCATAAGAAAAAAGATTGACCAGTTCGGGTTAAAAAAGAGCTGATCAATGTATGTACATTAATGTCATTGTGGTTGATCCAAACTGGTGCAACAATGCGTAATTTAGAAAAAGATATTTACGTTATGCGCAAAAATCTTGATGGTGGACTCTTGCATGCAATGAATGCCTTCCTGAAAGTGATTGATAGCGGGAGTTTCACGGCTGCCGCTGAACAGATGGAACTGACAACTGCGCAAGTTTCGCGATTAATTAGCGAATTAGAAGGACGTTTAGGTACAAAACTACTACAACGATCAACCCGCCAGCACGCCTTGACCGAGATTGGTGAAAGCTATGCCGAGCAGTGCCGTCAGGTGCTTGCCATGGTAGAGGAAGCTGAAGCGCAGGCAATGGGCATGGCCACCAAGCCGCAAGGGCGGTTACGGGTGCTGAGTATGGCGAGTTTCGGTCATCATTATCTGGCACCGATGATGGCGGAGTTCTGTCAAACCTATCCCGACCTGACAGTTGAATATCGAACCTCACAAAATGTACCCGATCTATTGGGTAAGGGCATTGATGTCAGTCTTTACTTGACTGAATCTCTGGCGGATTCGAGATTTGTGGCGCGTCGCATTGGTACGATTTTTTCGGTGTTATGTGCTTCACCTGCCTATCTGGAAAAGCATGGCGAACCTCAATCACTGGATGATTTGCAGCAACATGCCTGTTTACGTCTGGTCAATCCTTCGATTACACCGCAGTGGCATCTGACCAGTGAAAATAGCTGTTCGTATCAGATTGATATCAATGGCCCACTCATTGCTGATACCCCTGAATTGCTACTGGATGTGGTGCAGCAGGATATGGGTATTGCCTTGTTGCCTACCTTTTCCTCTATCGATGCAATTCGCACAGGTCGATTACGCCGTATTTTACCAGCGTGGCGCTCTCCCGATATTGGGGTGTATACCTTGCTGCCGTCACGGGATTTTGTCGATGTCAAAACACGGACGTGGCTGGAGTGGGTTGAGCAACATGTTTCTCCAAAAATACAGCAGGATACGGATTATTTCTTATAAATTATTTGAGGTGTGGCAGTAAAGGAACTCAAAATAATAAGGATTAAAATTAAAAGTAGAAAATGCTTCTTTATAAAGAGGCATTTCATACAGAGATAAACGATAAATTTTAAAAAATTGCATGAGGGATTTAATCCCAATTCCTGAATGAAATGAGATAAAGATGAGAGAGGATGATCTGGTACTTTACCTAATATTAAGCCTTATACCAGATGCTGAGCTATTTTAATTTATGATTAGGCACACTTGGTTTGCCAATACGCATTGGCATAATTCGACAAGCTTTTTCGGTTGAGTACCTTGCTAATATTCTGGCTGGCCTGCATCAGTTTTTCCAGATCAATGCCCGTTTCGAAGCCTATATGGGAGAGTAAATAAAACAGATCTTCAGTCGCCACATTACCAGAGGCACCTTTGGCATAAGGGCAACCCCCAAGTCCTGCAAGGGACGAATCAAAAACACGAATGCCTTGCTGTAAAGACTGATAAATATTGGCAATCGCCATGCCGTAGGTATTGTGAAAATGCCCAGCTAAAACGGTGCTATCGAGTTCAGCCAGACAGGCTTGCCAGACTTTCTGAACGCGATCTGGTGTTGCGGTGCCAATGGTTTCGCCTAGAGACACTTCATAGCAGCCCATGTCATACAGTCTTTTAACCACGGCTACCACTTGCTCCGGGGCAATTGCGCCTTCATAGGGACAATCGACAATACAAGAGACATAACCGCGCACACGGATATGCTGTGCTTTAGCTGCACTTAGCACATCCGCGAATTTTTCAAAGCTTTCATCAATAGAGCAGTTGATATTTTTACGGGTAAAGCTTTCCGAAGCGGCGGTAAACACCGCAACCTCTTTACATCCGACCGCTTGAGCAGTCTCAAAACCTTTGATATTGGGCGTGAGCAGGCTAAATTGCACATCGCTAGTTTGGGTGAGTTGCTTAAACAGCTCGTCACTCTGTGCCATTTGTGGTACCCATTTTGCCGAGACACAGGAACCCACTTCAATGGATTTCAGTCCTGCATGAATCAGGTCGTTAATAAAGTTTAAGCGTTGTTCAACAGTTAACGCCTGCTTTTCATTTTGCAGGCCATCTCTGGGGCCGACCTCCACGATTTTGACAAACTCACTCATGCAACGTCCTCCTGAGCAGGTTGAAACTCCACAAGTTCATCGCCAGCTTTGACCTGATCACCGACTTGGAAATAGGAGTCTACAATCAAGCCGTCTTTAGGCGCACGGATGGTGTATTCCATTTTCATGGCTTCAAGCGTCATCAGAATATCGTCTTTCTTTACGCTATGATTTGCGCTCACCAGCACTTGCGTGACCACACCTGGCATTGGTGCTTTTAGGTGGCCTTCATCGGCTTGGTGATCTGCCTGATTAAAGTCTTGGCGAATATAAGCAAACTTATAGCTTTGACCATTTTGGAACAAGGTAATGCCTTGCTGACTTTGGTTAAAAGACAGCTTTTGCTGAGACCCGCCAATTTGAATAGAGGCGGTGTGTGTATCAAGCAATTGGCCAGAAATCGGATAACTTTGACCGTTATATTCTGCGGTGAAGCTATCTTTATTTGAGGCAAATTTAATTTTAATGGGCTGATCTAAATAGTTCAGTTTAATGCTGTGCTGATAGGCAATATTTAAACGCCATAGGGGTTGAGCCTGCCAAAGCTGTTTTTGGCTTGAGCTGTTGTTATTAAGTTTGCTTAGAAACTCAATAAATGCCGCTGCCACTACAAGTTCTTGTTTGATCTCTTCAGGACTAAACAAGAAGTTTTGTTCACGTTGAATCAGGTTAGTATCAAGCTTGGCTTGTTTAAAAGATTCGCTACGAACAATCTTTTCCAGAAATGCAATATTGTTGCCTAAGCCATCGACATGGAATTGACTTAAAGCGTGTTGCATTTGAATGAGCGCCGCTTCACGGTTTTTACCCCATACGATCAGTTTGGCAATCATTGGGTCGTAATAGGTCGTGATTTCATCGCCTTCTACAATACCGCTGTCAACACGCACATATGGGGTTTGCGTTGGGTAGTGCAAATAGTCAATTTTACCAATGGCAGGTAAAAAGCCTTTTTCAGGTTCTTCTGCATAGATTCGTGCCTCGAGCGCATGGCCGTGAATTTGTAATTGGTTTTGTAGTTTAGGCAAAGCTTCGCCATAAGCCACACGAAGCTGCCATTCAACCAAGTCTTCACCAGTAATCATTTCGGTAACAGGGTGTTCGACTTGTAGGCGGGTATTCATTTCCATGAAATACGCCGTACCGTCTTGTTCCACAATAAACTCAACCGTACCTGCGCCAACGTAATTTACCGCACGTGCAGCATCAATGGCCGCTTGGCGCATAGCATCTAGCTTTTCGCTTGGCATTTGTGGAGCAGGGGCTTCTTCGAGTACTTTTTGGTGACGGCGTTGTACCGAACAGTCGCGTTCAAATAAATGTACATAGTTGCCGTGGGTATCACCAAATACTTGTACTTCGATATGTCGTGGCTGAATCACATAACGCTCAATCAAGACGTCATCATTACCAAAGCTCGATTTGGCTTCGCGTTTACAAGACGCTAAGGCATGCAGAAAGTCTTCACTGCGTTCAACCAGACTCATGCCTTTACCACCACCGCCAGCGCTGGCCTTGATTAAAACCGGATAGCCAATGCGATCTGCCTGTTGTTTTAAAAAGACGGCATCCTGGTTGGTTCCGTGATAACCCGGTGTTAAAGGAACACCTGCTTTTTCCATTAAAGCTTTAGAGGTCGCTTTTAAGCCCATCGCTAAAATGGCATCCACTGGCGGGCCAATAAAGCAAATGTTGTGTTGTTGGCAAGCGAGTGCAAACTGGTCATTTTCTGAAAGGAAGCCGTAGCCCGGGTGCACCGCTTGGCTACCAGTATCAATCGCTGCTTGAATAATACGATCAACCTGTAAATAACTTTGAGTCGCAGGGGACTGACCAATATAAACCGCTTCATCTGCAAGTTTGACATGTTGTGCATTTGCGTCTGCATCTGAGTAAACCGCAACCGTTGCAATCCCTAATTTTTTGGCTGTACGAATTACACGGCAGGCAATCTCGCCACGGTTCGCAATTAAAATCTTTTCAAACATGATGATCGTCCTTAATTGTTGTTATTCGAGTTAGACACCCAAGCAGGCTGCTGTTTATTTAAAAAGGCACTCAGACCTTGTTTTGCCTCATTACCTTGACGAACTTGAGCAATATGATGAGCTGTCTGTTGCAGCAAATCATTGCTCATGGTCTGGTTGCTCACCATTTGAATGAGTTGTTTTGAGGCCGCTTGAGCATGCGGGCCACCAAGTAATAGAGCATCAATAATGTCTTGAACTTTTTTATCTAACTCTTCGGCATCTGCTACTTCGTGTGCCAAGCCAATTTGTTTGGCTTCACGTGCTGAAATCCGCTCGGCAGTTAAGAAGTAACGAGAGGCTTGTCTTGCACCAATCGCCCGAATGACATAGGGGCTAATGGTAGATGGAGCAAGCCCTAAACGAACCTCCGATGTTGCAAACTTGGCATCCGTGCTGGCAATGCAAATATCACATGCTGACGCTAAACCCATGCCGCCACCAAAGGCAATGCCATGCACGCGGGCAATAGTCGGTTGTTTTAGCGTTGCCAGTGCATCCAACATTTGCGCCAGTTTTAATGCATCTGCTTCATTTTCAGCTGAAGATGCCTGACCTGCCTGTTTCATCCAGTTGAGGTCTGCACCTGCCGAAAAGCTTTTACCGCGACCCGCCAGAACCACCACACGGATATCATCACGGGTATTAATTTGCTTAAAGCAAGCGTGTAGCTCTTCAATGACGGTCGTATTAAAAGCATTGTGCAATTCAGGGCGGTTTAGCCACACATAGGCAACCTGATCTTGTTGTTCGAGTTGTAAAAATTGATAGCTCATAGACACCTCTTACATGCGGAACACGCCAAATTTGGTTGGTAGAATTGGAGCATTCATCGCAGCAGCAAGACTTAAACCGAGTACCTGACGAGTTTGCGCAGGGTCAATGACACCGTCATCCCAAAGTCGGGCAGAAGCATAATACGGATGGCCTTGGCGCTCGTATTGTTCACGAATCGGTTGTTTAAATTCATCTTCTTGTTGCGCAGACCACTCGGCACCTTTTTGCTCAATCTGATCACGTTTTAAAGTCGAGAGTACGCTTGCCGCTTGTTCGCCGCCCATCACTGAAATACGAGAGTTCGGCCAAGTCCATAAAAAGCGGGGTGAATAAGCACGGCCACACATGCCGTAGTTACCTGCACCAAATGAACCACCAATAATCAGGGTGAGTTTTGGTACATTTGCGGTGGCAACTGCCATCACCAGTTTGGCGCCATTTTTGGCAATCCCTTCATTTTCATACTGGCGACCAACCATAAAACCGGTAATGTTTTGCAGGAATAACAATGGAATATTACGTTGTGTGCATAGCTCAATAAAGTGTGCGCCTTTCTGTGCAGATTCTGAAAATAAAATCCCATTATTGGCAATAATCCCGACAGGCATACCATAGAGGGAAGCAAAACCAGTAATCAGGGTTGAGCCGAAGCGCGCCTTAAACTCATCAAAACGTGAGCCGTCTACAATACGGGCAATCACTTCGCGCACGTCAAACGGTTTACGTGCATCACTTGGCACTACGCCATAAAGTTCCGATGCATCAAACAACGGTTCATCAACTTGTTTATTTAGGTCATTTGGCTTTTTATTCAGGTTCGCAACTATGTTCCGTGCAATCGCAAGCGCATGTTCATCGTTTTCAGCTAAATGATCCGCCACACCTGAAAGACGGGTGTGTACGTCTCCACCGCCTAAATCCTCACTGCTGACCACTTCGCCAGTCGCAGCTTTGACCAGAGGCGGACCGCCTAAGAAAATGGTCCCCTGATTGCGGACAATAATGGTTTCATCTGACATGGCCGGTACATAGGCGCCACCTGCGGTACAACTGCCCATCACCACCGCAATCTGGGCAATACCTAAGCTCGACATACGGGCCTGATTATAGAAAATTCGTCCGAAGTGATCGCGATCAGGGAAGACCTCATCCTGCATCGGTAAGAACGCACCACCTGAATCGACCAGATAAATACAAGGCAAATGATTTTGTTCGGCAATTTCCTGAGCACGTAAATGCTTTTTCACCGTCAGGGGATAATAGGTGCCACCTTTAACCGTTGCATCATTGGCGACGATCATGCAGGTCACACCATTGACTTGCCCAATTCCGGCAATTACACCAGCCGCCGGAATGTCATCCTCATAAACTTTGTAAGCAGCCAACTGACCAATTTCTAAAAATGCGGTACCAACATCAATCAGTTGATCAATACGGTCTCGTGGCAGCAGTTTACCTCTGGCGAGATGCTTTTGACGGGCATTTTCACCGCCACCAAGCGCCACTTTTTGAGCAACCTGTTGAAGGTCTGCAACCAAGGTCTGCATGGCATGCTGGTTGGTTTTGAAGTCTTCACTTCGAACATTGATCTTGCTGTGTAATTGGTTCATACGCTGCGTCCTTATTGTTTATTATTATTTGGTTTCATTGAACAGTTCGCGGCCAATCAGCATACGGCGAATTTCAGAGGTGCCTGCACCAATTTCATAAAGTTTGGCATCACGCCATAAACGACCTGCAGCGTATTCATTGATATAACCATTGCCGCCTAAAGTCTGAATGGTTTCACCTGCCATCCATGTGGCTTTTTCAGCTGCATATAAAATCGCACTTGCTGCATCTTTACGTAAGCTACGGTCATGATCAGCTTTGTCACAGGCTGCACCCACGGCATAGACCAAAGCTTTACACGCCAGCCAGGTGGAATACATATCGGCCAGTTTGCCTTGCATAAGCTGGAATTCACCTAAAGCCTGACCAAACTGTTCACGTTCATGTAAATAGGGAATCACCACATCCAGACAGGCATCCATAATGCCAAGCGGGCCGGCACTTAATACGGCACGTTCATAGTCCAGACCACTCATCAGTACTTTGGCACCGTTACCGACCCCCCCCAACACGTTTTCGACAGGTACTTCGACATTGTCAAAAAATAGCGGGTAAGTGTTAGAGCCTCGCATACCCAGTTTGTCTAAATGACTGCCATGACTAAAGCCTTTCATGTCTTTTTCAATCAGGAAGGCAGTCATGCCCTTGGCACCAGCCTGTGGATCAGTTTTGGCATACACCACCAGCACATCGGCATCACCGCCGTTGGTGATCCACATTTTCGAACCATTGAGAACAAAATGATCACCTTTTTGGTCGGCACGCAGTTTCATGCTGACCACATCGGAGCCTGCATTCGGTTCTGACATTGCCAAAGCACCGACAAAGTCACCTGAAATCAGTTTTGGTAAATATTTCTGTTTCTGTTGTTCGCTACCGTTACGGTTAATCTGGTTGATACACAAGTTGGAATGCGCGCCATAAGAAAGCCCGATGGAGGCAGATGCGCGTGAAATTTCCTGTAGCACAATGATGTGTGCCAGATAGCCTAAATTGGTGCCGCCGTATTCTTCAGAAACGGTAAGACCGAGCAGACCCATATCACCAAATTTTTTCCAGAGCTGGGCCGGGAATAGATTGTCCCGATCAACTTGCTGGGCAATGGGTGCAATTTCCTTTGCACAAAATGCGGCTACTGAATCTTGTAGCGCAATTAACGTTTCATCCAGACCAAAATTCAAGCTACGTAAGTTCATTGTATCGTCATCCCATTGGTTATATTTGTTGTTCCAAAAAGCGTTGTTGTATGTGCTTAAGAAGTACCATACAATGATTTTTTAAAAAAGTGAATAGTGATTCATAAAATGATTTACAATTCATTTTATTTGGTAGAGAATAAAATTCATGAGCTATAAACGATCATCTTTGATGCAGGAGCGGATGGAACAAAATCGCAAGGCGATTTTGAGTTCAGCCAGAAAATTGATCTCGGAGGGAGGGTTCAAGGACGCACAAATACAAACCATTGCTGAGCAAGCGGGTGTTTCAAGTGGGCTGGTGTATCGCTACTTTGATAATAAAAGTCAGGTGCTGATTGAAGTTTTATCCGAAGCGATTAATACCGAACTGTTGGTGATTGATTCGATTACCGAAAGTAATTTAAGCGCACAGCAGAAATTACATAAGGCTGTTACCAGCTTTGTAAAACGGGCACTGAATAGTCCTCAGTTGGCCTATTCACTCATGTTTGAACCTGTGGATTCTACAGTTGAACATGAGCGTTTCCGTGTGAAACAGCTGATTAAACAGAGTATTAAAAAAATCCTTGCAGATGGAAATGCAAGTGGTGAGTTTGTGCTGGAGGATCTCAATACCGCAGCGCTGTGTGTGGTGGGTGCCATGACCTATGTGGTGGTTGAACCTTTAGATCCAGCGCAAAATATCAAGTTTGATCAGCAGTATAAAAACTATTTTTCCAAGCAGATTGCTGACTTTTGTGTGGATGCGGTGCAAAAAAAGTAAGGCCAACAGCATCATTAGAACGACACAACAGGATGTTGGAAAAGTAGCTGTACTCAAAATAATTAGATGACTGAAAACAGAATTACAAAGAATCAAGGAGAGTGATTCAATGCAACAACAACGGTTAAGCTATGTCTCTGGAACCAGTTCTCAGCCCCTGTTGGGGATGACGATTGGAGAAAAATTTGATCAGGCCTGTGCGCAATATGCGGAGCAGGAGGCCATTGTCAGTGCTCATCAGAACAGACGATTGAGCTATAGGGCATTGCAGGATGAAGTCAATGCCTTTGCTTGTAGTCTGTTAAAACTGGGATTAAAAAAGGGTGATCGTTTAGCGATTTGGTCTCCGAATTGTGTGGAATGGACCGTGACGCAGTTTGCAGCCGCAAAAGCCGGCATTATTCTGGTCAATCTGAACACGGCTTATAAAAGCCATGAACTGGAATACGTACTGAATAAGGTGGCCTGTAAAGGGCTGGTCATTGCAGCTCAATTCAAGACCACAGATTATCAGGAATTACTAAGCAAGATTGCACCTGAATTGGCATTCAGTACAGATAAGGTTCTTCATTCAGCACGTTTACCGCATTTAAAATATGTCATTAAAATTGATGAACAACAGCATAGCGGTATTCACCGTTTTAGCGATCTGGTCGGACAGCCGACACCACAGCAACTTGAGCAGCTCAGTGCTTTAGCCCAGCATTTGCAGTTTGATGAAACCATTAATATCCAATTTACTTCCGGCACTACCGGCAATCCGAAAGGAACCATGCTGACTCATCACAATATTCTCAATAATGGATATTTTGTCGGTGAAGGCATCGGGCTAACCCCGCAGGATCGGGTCTGTATTTCGGTGCCTTTATTCCATTGTTTTGGCATGGTCATGGGTAATCTGGCCTGTATCACCCATGGTTCAACCATGGTGTATCCAGCCGCCGTTTTTAATCCACTAGAGTCTTTAAAAACCATCCACCGGGAAAAATGCACCGCAGCCTATGGTGTGCCGACCATGTTTATTGCCATGTTAGAGCATGAGCAATTTACCGAATTCGATTTATCCAGTTTGCGTACAGGCATCATGGCAGGTAGTCCATGTCCACGAGAAATCATGCAGCGGGTCATGGACCGTATGCACATGTCTGACATTACCATTTGTTATGGCATGACCGAGACGTCACCGGTCAGTGTACAAAGTTATATTGATGATTCCATTGATAAACGGGTCAGTACAGTGGGACATGTACATCCGCATTTGGAAGTCAAAATTGTCGATCTGGCAGGCGAGATTGTTCCGCAAGGTGTGTTGGGTGAACTTTGTGTCCGTGGCTATTCAGTCATGGCAGGTTATTGGGATGAGCCTGAAAAAACCAAAGAGGTCATTGATGCGGCAGGCTGGATGCATACCGGTGATATCGCAGAAATGGATCAAGACGGTTTTATCAAAATCAAAGGCCGCATTAAAGATGTGGTGATCCGTGGCGGGGAAAATCTGTTTCCGAAGGAAATCGAAGATTTCTTATATACCCATCCCGATATTTCGGATGTTCAGGTGATTGGTTTGCCAGACAGCCGTTATGGTGAGGAACTCTGCGCCTGCATTATTTTGCATGAACATCATCAATGTGATGAAGACAGTATTAGACACTTCTGCAAAGAACATATTTCACATAATAAAGTGCCACGCTATGTCAAATTCTTTGCTGAATTCCCCATGACAGCCTCAGGCAAAGCACAGAAATTTAAATTGCAGGAAATCATGCGTGCCGAGTTAAATCTGACAGCAGAAGTCTTTGATTAAAATTAAGCAGGCTGGGATCACTCAGGATTTTAGCGATTGCTGAGTGTCACGTGACTAAAAAACAGGGGATGAAATGGCCAAAGATTTTAATAGCCAGAAAGTGGTGGAGCGTTATGACCAGCATATTCGTTGTCTGATTCCGGGCTACGAACTGATGCATCAGCAAGTCGATGCCATTTTACAGGCCAGTTTGAGACCTGATGCGCATATTCTGTTGGTGGGTTGCGGCACAGGCTATGAGCTTGAATATCTACTGAATAAGCATCCGAGCTGGTCTTTTACCGCTGTTGATCCTTCTCTCGCCATGCTGCAAAAGGCTCAAGCGCAAATTCAGGCAATCGGGCAGCAAGCTCGCGTTAACTTTGTACATGGAGAGACAACTTGTTTATCCGAACTGCAAAGGTTTGATGCCGTACTTTGTATTCTCGTTGCTCATTTTATTGCGCATGCGATCAAGCCCGTTTTCTTTTCCGAAATCGCAAAGCGTTTAAAAAGCAGTGGCATTTTATTGACCTATGATTTGATGTGCTGTGAAGATTCTTTGCAAATGAAAGCCTTGCCACTGTTATGTCAAGCCAATGGACTGAGCGTAGCGCAGAGTCAGGCGATGATGGAACGTTTAGGACAGGATTTTTACACGCTGTCTTTAACGGATTATCAGCACCTGCTTAGTCATGCTGGTTTGGGCAATGTCCATGTTTTTAGCCAGACCTTGGCCTATCAGGGGCTGATTGCACAGAAGAATTAAGCTGATCAGTGGCGATTGTCATGTTTGGACAATTCGGCTTTCGCTTGCTGTTGCCATTTAAGAATAGAAAGACCTCGCAAGGATTAAAACAGAGGAGGTAAAAACCAAATAAATCAAATGGTGTTGATTTTTAAAATAAAAAATGTGCTGTGAAATTGCCTTTCAGGCAAAGGAAAAACACAAATAAACAATGATCTTAAAAGGTTGTGAAGATCTGCGAACAAGGAAATTGATTTAAATGGATAAGTTTATTTTAACGGTACAAAAAAGCCTGTTGGCACTGTCGGTTATAACGGTGATGTCACCTGTTTATGCAGCAACGGATCAGGCTGAAATTGCGCAACTCCGACAGGAAGTACAACAATTAAGGGCGATGTTGCAGCAATATGTGCAGCAAAAAGCACCCGTACAACCTGCCACTCCAGTGGCTGTGACGGCTTCACCCCAAGCAACCGAGACAACAGCCTCTAAGCTGAACCTGAGTAAAGGCGGTGCAGAGGTCAATTTATATGGTTATATCCGTGCCGATGCCTCTTATCAGGCCAAAGGTGCTTCGACCATGTATAACAATATCAGTGCTGTACCACTGGAACACACGGCAGAGGAAGCGCAGCAAAAAGACCGTTTACACTCAACCGTCAATGTTACGCGTCTGGGGCTAAACTTTAAAACACCAAGTGACGCTGGCGAGGTGGGCGGTAAGCTGGAAATGGATTTCTTTGGGGGTGCAACGCGGGATCAATTCCGTATCCGTCATGCGTATATCACTTTGGATCAGTGGCTGATCGGTCAGACCTGGTCAACGTTTATTGCACCTGAATACTATCCGGAAACGGTGGATGCCGGAACTTTTGTTGGCGGTGCCTTGCAACGTTCGCCGATGCTGCGCTATAGCGATAAGCTCTCGGCAAACACCAGTTTTGCGGTCGCGATTGAAGATCCAAAATATACTGCAACTTCAGATCCGGACAATGAAATGCGTATGCCAGCCTTGGTGGGACGCCTAAATCATAAATTTGACAATGGCTCGCTACTGTCAGGCCGAACGTTTATGGCTGAGAAAAAAACCAGTACCGACAAGCAATTGGCATGGGGTGTCGGGCTAGGGGGCAAATATCAATTGAGCCCGCAAACCTTATTAAAAGCCGATTATTACCATGTCAAAGGGGATGGTCGCTTTCTGCTCTGGGCCAATAATAGTTATGTGATTGATGATCAAAATAATATTCAGAGCAACGAGTTCGATACGATTTCTGCGGGCATCACCCATCAGTTTAATTCCCAGCTGCGCTCCACTTTAGGTTATGGCTATATGAAGGCCAAGGATGACAATCGCTTTGCTGAAATCCAGAAAAGCAATCTCACCCAGAATAAAGAATTATGGCAGGGCTGGATCAATGCGATGTACAACCCTTACAAGCCCATCACCTTGGGCGTGGAATATGTCTATGGCGAGCGAGAAACCTTTGACGGCCGTAACGGGATTGATAATCGCGTCAACATGATGGCAACTTATGATTTTTAATACATCTGAGAAATGATTATTAAGGATTGATCCTTCATTGATATTCTTCAACCAAGCTGTTGGTGAGTATCGATGAAGGATGCAAGTTTGGTCAGGAAGCTGATGGCGCTGCGGGCATAATTTTTTGCTTCAGGATATCCATAAATGCTTTTAACACCATATTGTAATTTTTGCCTTTATGGGTAATCAGGCAAATCGGGGTGCTATGATGGATGACCTGTTGCAGAACCGGTTGCATAAAACCATCATCGACCCATTTCTTGGCATAGTGATCGGGCAGGAAGCCAAGAAATTTCCCGGTCAGGATCATAAAAGCAATGCCTTCACGGTCACTGGCAGTGGCTGAACAGTCCAGAAGTTGATGTAGTTTCGATGCTTCTGCGGTTATCGCATAATTCGGCAGCACCGCTTGCCAGTTATTCAGATCCTTTGATTTGATTTCATCCAGATGATTAAACAAAGGATGATTTTTGCCGCAATACAGAAATGATTTTTCTTCATATAAATGCAAATAATCCAGTCCAGACAAGGGCGTCACCAGAGGAATCACGCCCGCGTGTAAACGGTTGTCCAGTACCCGACATTCGATATCGGAAAGGGTGCTCATACTGATATTAATTACCACTTCAGCATTTTCTTCCGCAAGTTGGGCCAGCGTATTGGTGATATACAGACTGGGCATGGTCACCAGATTATTAATAATCCCGATATTAAATTCTCCCTTGAGCTGGTTGTGCATCTGATTGATTTTGGCACGGAAGTCTTCAATCGAAGCCGTTAGAACTTCGATATATTCCAAAATTTCCCGTCCTTCGTCAGTGAGGGCAAAGCCTGCACGTCCGCGTTGACACAGCCGGATACCCAAGCGATTTTCCAGATCACTCATGTGTAGACTGATGGCTGAGCGACTAATCCCAAGAATACTTTCAGCGGAACTAAAACTATGGCAGTCACAAACCGTTTTAAATATTTTAAGAAGTTTTATATCAAAATCAGTCACTTGATTTAATTTTTTCGGTTTCATTTAGTTTTGCTTTTTTATATCTAAACTCAAGACAATTTGAATTTATCAAAACTATTTGGCTCTGTACACTCCAGAGATAACCACAAAACAAGAAGAGTGATTATGTTTGATATCGATACCGCAAATGACCGTGATGAAGCATTGGAAGCAACATCGCCAAGTGCCCAGATGAACCTCAATTATCAAGCACACTGGATGCCATTTTCTGCCAACCGTAACTTCCATAAAGACCCACGTATCATTGTGGGAGCGAAAGGCGCCTATTTAGTGGATAGCACAGGCCGTGAAGTCTATGACTCCTTGTCAGGGTTATGGACCTGTGGGGCGGGGCATACTTTGCCGGAAATCCAGCAGGCGGTGAGTCAGCAGTTATCAAAACTGGATTATTCTCCTGGCTTCCAGTTCGGGCATCCCTTGTCGTTTCAACTGGCAGAAAAAATTATTCAGCACATGCCTGAAAAATTACAACATGTATTTTTTACGGATTCTGGATCGGAATCAGCTGATACTGCAATCAAGATGGCGCGTGCCTATTGGCGGATTAAGGGGAAACCCAGCAAGGCCAAACTGATTGGCCGTGCGCGTGGTTACCACGGCGTCAATGTCGCAGGAACCAGCCTTGGCGGGATCGGCGGCAACCGTAAAATGTTTGGTCAGTTGATGGATGTGGATCATTTGCCCCATACCTTGCAGCCCGATTTAAGCTTTACTAAAGGCTGTGCTGAAACAGGCGGGGTTGAGCTGGCAGATGAACTGCTCAAGCTGATCGAGTTACATGATGCATCCAATATTGCGGCAGTCATTATTGAACCTGTATCAGGATCTGCAGGCTGTATTGTGCCACCCACAGGTTATTTAAAACGACTTCGAGAAATCTGTGACCAGCACGATATCCTGTTGATTTTTGATGAGGTCATCACCGGCTTTGGTCGTATGGGGAAATGGACCGCAGCCGAGTATTTTGGTGTCGCCCCCGATATTCTGAATTTTGCCAAACAGATTACCAATGGTGCAATTCCACTCGGTGGTGTTGTGGCAAGTCATGACATCTATGACGCGTTCATGCAGCAAGATTTACCTGAGCATGCGGTTGAGTTCACGCATGGTTATACCTATTCCGCACATCCGGTCGCCTGTGCAGCAGCTCTAGCCACACTGGATGTATTGGAAAAACAGAATTTATTGGCGCAATCTGCGGCATTGGCACCAGGCTTTGAAACACTCCTACATGAATTAAAAGGTGCACCACATATTCTGGATATCCGTAATTGTGGACTGATTGGTGCTGTACAACTGGCGCCACGCGATGGTGATGCCACGATCCGAGGTTTTGAACTTGGAATGAAACTTTGGAAAGCCGGTTTCTTTGTCCGTTTTGGCGGAGATACCTTGCAGTTTGGCCCAATGTTTAATAGCACCGAGGCGCAATTATCAAGATTGATGAATGCGGTTGGCGATGCCCTTTATCAGGTGAAATAAATTTAATTTTTAACTCAAAAGCACATCAATCGGAAGACATGATCCCATACAAGGAATAAGAGATGAATAACTTAGAACATTTTTCAAGTGAAACGACGCAAAGCCATGACGGTCAAGCAGCACAGGCAACGCAGGTGCTTGGACATTTTATTAATGGAAAGGTGGTATCCAAGTCTGCCAAAAGACAGCCTGTTTATAATCCGGCAACGGGTGAAATCAGTAAAGTGGTTGAAATTGCAGATTCTCAAACGGTCAATGACGTAGTTCACGTGGCAGAGCAGGCCTTTCCGGCATGGCGTGACACGCCAGTGATCAAGCGTGCGCGCGTGATGTTTAAGTTCAAACAGTTACTGGAAGAAAATGCTGAAAAAATCTGTGAATTGATTGGACAAGAGCATGGCAAGATTTCCCATGACGCGAAAGGGGAACTGCAACGCGGCATTGAAAATGTGGAATACGCCTGTGGTGCACCAGAGCTACTCAAAGGTGAATATTCAAAAAATGTCGGGCCAGATATCGACTCGTGGAGTGAATTTCAGCCTTTAGGTGTAGTTGCAGGCATTACCCCATTTAATTTCCCAGCAATGGTGGCGTTGTGGATGTTCCCGATGGCGCTGGTCTGTGGTAACTGTTTTGTATTAAAGCCTTCAGAAAAAGCGCCGTCAGTTGTCTTATTCCTGGCTGTATTACTAAAACAGGCGGGCCTACCCGATGGAGTATTTAATGTCGTCAATGGCGATAAAGAAGCGGTCGATGCGTTATTGCACCATCCAAAAATTCAGGCGGTCAGTTTTGTCGGTTCAACCCCTATTGCTGAATATATCTATCGTACAGCTACCGCAGCAGGCAAGCGTTGTCAGGCCTTGGGCGGTGCAAAAAACCATGCCATTATTATGCCCGATGCAGATATTGATAATGTGGTAACTTCATTATTAGGTGCTGCCTTTGGTTCTTCCGGCGAGCGTTGTATGGCGCTTTCAGTCGCCGTGGCGATTGGTGATGAAATTGCAGATATTGTGATTGAGAAGCTGACCCAAGAAATGCAGAAACTGAAATTCGGGCATTATGCCGATAGCAATAATGATTTTGGCCCCTTGATCACGCAAGCCCATAAAGATAAGGTGCAAGCCTATATTCAGAGTGCAGAACAGCAAGGTGCCAAAATTGTGGTCGATGGTCGTGATGCCAAACCTGCCGGTTATGAAAATGGTTTCTTTGTCGGGCCGACCTTGATTGATCAGGTCACCCCGAAGATGACCAGCTATCAACAGGAAATTTTTGGGCCCGTATTGCAAGTGATGCGGGTAGATACCATGCAGCAAGCCATGCAACTGATCAATGAGCATGAATATGGTAACGGGACCTGTATCTATACCCGTGATGGTGAAGCCGCCCGTTATTTTAGCAGTCATATCCAGGTCGGTATGGTCGGGATCAATGTGCCTTTACCCGTGCCGGTGGCCTATCATAGCTTTGGTGGCTGGAAGCGTTCATTATTTGGTGATCTGCATGCCTATGGCCCGGATGGCGTGCGTTTCTATACCCGTCGCAAAACCATTACCCAACGCTGGCCTTCTGCGCAAGTCCGTGAAGCCAAACAGTTCGCGATGCCAACTTTAAATTAATTTTTGCATCAAGGGAAAACTTGAGTTTTCCCTTTTTCTTTGGATAGGAATTAAAACATGTCGTGAACTAACCCAAATTATTTTAAGGAATAAAATATGGATAGCGTTAAAACAAAAAAATTAGGCGAAGGACTTTCAAATCGCCACATTACAATGATTAGTATCGGCGGTGTGATTGGTGCAGGTTTATTTGTCGGTTCATCGGCTGCGATTGCCAAGGCAGGCCCTGCAGTGATTCTGGCCTACCTGACCACCAGCATCATGGTGTTTCTGGTGATGCGTATGCTCGGAGAAATGGCGGTATTGGAACCCGATACCGGTTCATTTTCAACTTATGCACGTAAGGCGATAGGTCCCTGGGCAGGATTTACGATTGGCTGGTTATATTGGTGGTTCTGGGTATTGGCGATTCCTGTCGAAGCGATTGCGGGTGCGCAAATTTTATATTCATGGTTTCCTTATTTTTCGGTTTCCACTTATGCCTTCTGTTTTATCGTTTTTTTGAGTCTGGCCAACTTTTTCAGTACCAAAAGTTTTGGTGAATTTGAGTTCTGGTTCTCTTTAATCAAAGTGGTTGCCATTATTGGATTTATTATCATTGGTATATTGGCGATTTCCGGGTTCTGGCCTTTAGCACAAAATGTCAGCGGTGTTGCCAATTTATACAACAATTCGGGATTCATGCCACATGGCGTTGGCGGCATTTTAGCCGCAATCCTGATTACGGCATTTTCATTTTTCGGTGTGGAGATTGTGTCGATTGCAGCAGCAGAATCATCTAATCCGCAACAGAAAATAAGACGGGCCACCAATCTGGTGCTGTACCGTATTATCCTATTCTTTGTGGTCTCGATGTTTATTGCGGTCGCCTTGGTCGACTGGCGCTCACCAGACTTGCAAAAGTATGGCACTTTCCAGTATGTCCTGATGAGCCTGAATGTTCCCGGAACTAAACTTATTATTGATGCAGTCGTATTTATTGCAGTCGCAAGCTGTATGAATGCGGCGATCTATACCTCCTCGCGTATGTTATTCCGTTTAGGTACCCGTCATGAAGCACCGAGCAAAGTTACCCATATCAATTACGCGGGTGTGCCTGCAGTTGCGGTGTTCTCCTCAACATTTATTGGCCTCATTTGTTGTGTCATCAATTATGCATTTCCAGGCAAGGTGTTCGGGTTGTTACTCTCCAGTACCGGTTCAATTGCCTTACTGGTCTATCTGGTGATTGCATTTTCACAACTACGCCTAAGAACAAAACTGGAGAAAGCTGGCGTGGAAGTGCCATTTAAAATGTGGTTATTTCCTTGGTTAACCTGGTTCGTGATCCTCATTATCCTGAGTGTATTGGCTTATATGTTTTTTTCACCGCAGTATAGTTATGAAACCACCTTATCCTTGAGTGTCACCATAGGTGTGGTAATTTGTGGACTGATTGTGACCCGAAAGAAGAAAACCACTAGAACTGTAGTGATGCATCTGGATTGATAGCAATAGAAGCAAAATAGAACCTTGTCTTATTCGGCTAAGGTTCTATTTTTTTATATAAAAATGAATAAACTGGGGGCAGGGAATAATAATATTAAACGGCTGAATGATTAGAAATATTGTCTTGCAAACATACGGCACTCGGCGATCAGGGCCAGCAGATTTGGATCGCGCTCTTTACTTTTAAGAAACACCAGACCAATTTCCTGTTTGATCTGATAAGGGGCCTGTAGTGGAATAAGTTTGACCGAGCTTTCATAAATTGTTGAGATACGCCCCGGCAACAGGGCCAAGCCTACACCCGTGCTGACCATACTGATCAAGGTAAAAATATCACTGACTTGTAAAAACACTTTAGGATCGATGCCAGCCTTTTCAAACAAAATGTCCGAATCATTGCGCGTTGCAAAGCCTTGTGAAAGCGTTAAAAATTTTTCGTCTTTCAAGCTGCTCAGGTCGATATTGTCCAAGGTCGCCAATGCAGAGTTTTTATTGACAGCCAAATAAATATTGTCCTGAAACATCGGCAGTTTTTCAAAATCTGCATCGCTGGTGGTGTCATTTAGCGCCACAATGATGGCATCCAGTTCGGTCGATTTCAGTTTCTTGACCAGATCCAGATTTGAGCTGAGCAGCAACTGGATGTCCAGTTCGCCTCGCCTTAATTTCAACCCGCTAATAACATTAGGAATAGTATTGACCGTCAAGGAATAGAGTGAACCCAGTTTTAAAATTTTTGCAGCAAAGCCTGCCGCTTCACGGGTTTTATTGACAGCATTGAGCAGGTCCTGGACCAGTTGTTGCGAATGCTCCTGTAACACGTAGGCACTTTTCAGGGGGATCAGGTTTCGTCCTTCATTTTTAAATAAAGGACAACCCAGAGAACTTTCCAGTGAATGCAGGGCCTTATGCACACTGACATTACTGATTTGCATTTCATCAGCAGTTTTTGACAAGTTGCCATGGCGCATAAACGCTAAAAAAATCTGAATTTTTTTCAGGGTCAGTTCTTCTTCTATTTTCATGCGCACATCTAGATTAAAATAATGAAAACAATTGTATAGACTTAATGACAGGCTTGGGTAGCTGGATTGTTTCTTATTGAAAAGCGGATACAGCTTTCGCAAAAAACCTGTTTTAGAAATATAACCCGATCGCTCAACTGAATTTTAACGGACTATGCTTTAAAGCGGGAACAATACTGACCTGAAGTGCCAGTATTGTCCTGAGACTCTACTGATTCAGATAATTCGTTACAGCATTAAAGAACAGGGCATTTTCATTTTCAATTTCAGCCGATGGACGGGCGGAATCCCAGGCACTCCATTGCACCATCACAATATTATTTTTAGGATTAATCGCCATGCGTTGCCCGAATATACCGCGTCCCCAGAAGGTCGCATCCATATTTTTCGAGCTTAAGGGGGTGCCTGAGGTTGGATGATAATTCCACCATTGATAGCCGTATTGACCTTTAGGATATTCAGGCGTGACCGAATTACGGGCTTGAGTCCAGTGGCTTAAATCTGTGAGCCATTGATCCGGAAGCAGTTTTTCTCCATTAGACCAGCTTCCTTCCTGGGAAACAAAAAGTGCAAATCTTGCGTAATCCCTTAAGGTGGCATTGAAGCCATGGCCTCCCATGTCCGTTACATTACGTTGATAGGAGTGCCATACACCTTCACGTTCCATGCCTGCTTTTTTCCATAGATTGTCCTGTAAATAGGTAGCAATATTTTGTCCAGTCGCAGCTTCCAGTACTTTACCGACCAGCCATGCACCGCCGGTATTATAAGACCAGACTTCGCCAGGTTTATGTTTTGCTTTTACATTTTTGACTAGCTGATAGACACATGGATCAGGCTGTGCTTGAGCTTCACAATAAGTCATATGTGCAAAATCGGAGTCTGGGTCGGTATAGTCTTCATTCCATTCTACTCCAGAGGCATGTTTCAGGAGTTGCTTCAAGGTTACATGTTGCCATGCGGTTCCTTGTAAATCAGGAAGATATTTGATAATCGGATCATCAATGGAATGAATTTTACCCTGTTTAATGGCGATACCGATTAAAGTTGAAACCACAGACTTACCAATTGAGCGCGACGTCCATAAGGTGCTCGGGGTGTTGCCATGACCATAATATTCCAAGGCAATTTTGCCGTCTTTTAAAATAATCAGACCGGTTACATTCTGATTTTTCAGATAAGCATTGAGGTTATATTTCTTGTTATTTACGCTATAGCTGATCGTATTTTCTTTAATGTACAAATCGCTTTTCGGAAGAGCAAGAATATGCTTGGGATCAGGACGAAAAACACTGCCATCATATAAACGATAGGTATTTCTGAAACCAATGATTCTGTCTGCTGCTGTCCAGGAGAGCATATCATGTGCGGGAGGTAATTGTGCATCTACAGGCGATGGACAGTCTTTTAAACCCAGACTTTTACAATCATATTGAGCAAAAGTATGACTTGTCATAAATAATGTTCCTAAAATAATTCCGGTCTTCATCAATTTCATATTTTTATTCCTTACGTAAATCTATACGGCATTTCCATAGCTTTTAAATATTGATCTAGGTTTTATAAGATTTAAAACTCTATACATTTTTATAATATATTGAATGTTATAGAGTATAGGGTGGTATTTAAATAAACCTCCTGTGCTTGAGTAATCTGTTTAAGATATTTATTAAGAATAAGTGAATCAATAAACAATACTCTGCAAATATTAACTTTAAGCTAACATTGAAGATAAGCTGAAAAAATTAAGGGGGATTGAAAAAATCCCCCAACGAATTAAAAAATTATTTTCTTATAAATAAATAAGACTTCGAGTGCGACTGCAAGGGTAAATGTAATTAAAAAAGGAAAGTAATGAGTGCCTAGCGTTTCTAATAAAATCCCGCCAATAATTCCACTACAGGCAAATGAGAGGTTAAATACCGTGACCAATAATGACTGGGCGATATCTGCATTTTCGCGAGCAGCATTGGCTAAAACAGTTTGTAAGAGGGTAGGTGCACCACTAAAGCTTAGTCCCCAAATTACAGTAAATACAGTAAAAAGCATTAAACCAAGATGGTTGAAACTGAGACTGAGTAAAACTGAAATGATTAAGAATGTAGTAAGACTAATAAAGATCAGCTTTTTTAGATGTTGATCAACCAGCAAACCAATCAGCCAGATGCCCAGTAAGGTCGATAGCCCAAACACCAGTAGGATGAAATCAATCTGCGTTTTTAAGCCAAGATCTGTAAGTAATGGGGTGATATAGGTATAGAGCAGATAATGCGAAAGAATCCAGGCCATGACCAGAAATAAAATCGGGCGTACGCCGGGCATGGTAAACACGGTTTTTAATGTGACATAACGCTGACTGGTGTTTTTGTGATAATTCGGAACTCTAAAAAATACCCATACTGTCAACAAGAGTGCAGTCATGGATAAAATAATAAAGATATTACGCCAACCAATAAAAGCACTTAACCAGGCACTAAGCGGTACGCCTAAGGCCAGAGCCAAAGGAATCCCCAACATGGCAATGGCCAAGGCACGGCCCTGTAAATGAGGAGGTGCCATACTGCGTGCATAGGTTGCCAGAATGCTCCATGCCAGTCCTGTTGCCAGGCCGATAATAAAGCGTAAGCACAAAACAAAAATGAAATGAGTAGATAAGGCTGTGAGCAGATTACACACTGAAAAGGTGATCAAGCTGATCAGTAATAGATTACGCTGCGGGTATTTTTTGGTCAGCACCGTCAACGGAATTGCTGCGATTCCTGCATCTAATGCGCAAAGGGTTACGATTTGGCCAGCCCAGGCTTCACTGGTCACGAAACCTGTCGCAATCTGGTCCAGTAAACCTGCGGGAATAGTTTCATTGGCTGTGGCCAGAAAACTGGCTAAGGTCAATGCCAGTAATTGTAGTAAAGGAAGCCGTTCCGGGCTTGCTATTGTATCGGCAGTAGGCATGAGGCATTCGGTTTGTTGTTTCATAAATCAAATACAAATATTGGTTGATATTAGTTTGATTGATTCAGTTCGATTTGATAATGTCTCTATTCATTGAGTAACTTTCTAATCTAAGTTTAAAATGGCAACTGATCGTTTAGGTGATATGCGGCTCTTTGTAGAGGCAACCGAATTAAAAAGTCTGTCTGCGGCTGGGCGTAAGATGGGTATTTCTCCTGCAGCTGCCAGTGCCAGACTGATCAAGCTGGAATCGTCACTTGAGGCCAAGTTATTTGATCGGACAACCCGTAGCTTAAGGCTAACCGATGAAGGGCAGGTTTTTTTAAGATATTGTAAAATTGCCTTACAAGCCATTGATGATGCCGAGATGGCCTTGCAGGATAAACAATCTGCTGTCAAAGGAAAGATCCGGATTTCGGCCTCAGTCGATTTAGGGCGTAATTTAATTAGTCACTGGATTGAAGAGTTTAGTGCAATTTATCCGGATCTCAGTATTGCCTTGACTTTGACCGATTCAAATTCGAATCTGATCCATGACGATATCGATATTGCGATCAGATTTGGCTTACCCGACAATGACTTGCTGGTGGCACGTTATCTGGCACCCAACTGGCGAGTACTTTGCGCGTCACCTGCCTATCTGGAAAAATATGGAAGACCTGAACGTCCTTCGGATCTGGTCAAACATAAATTCATTGTGCTGACGACAGAAAATGGCCCCTTGAATGAATATTATTTTAATTTTGATCAGCAAAACTTAAAGTATACGGTCAATATGGAGACTGCTTGGGAAACCAATGATAGTGTTCAGGCCAGAATGTGGGCACTGGCGGGGCATGGTATTACACGGAAAATTATCTGGGACGTCGCCTCTGATCTGAAAAATGGAGAACTGCAAGCAATTCTGACGCAAGGCATAATTCAGGAAGCTGGAATCTATGCGGTTATGCATAAGAACAAATATATTGCACCAAGAATCCGCTTCTTTCTTGATTTCCTGATTAAAAAATTTGAAGTATTGGCCCCTAATATTTTAAACCAGCTCCCACAGCCTAAAAGTTGATATAGATTAATGTAATGGACGTGCATATCCTAGGCTACTTTTTTGCTCGCGGATATAATCTCTGGGATTTTTACCAGTCCAGCCCCTAAATGCTCTGGAAAAAGCATTGATATGGCTATAGCCAAGGATATCCGAGATTTCCTGAATACTTTTATTGGAAGAAATCAGTTGCTTGGTTAGCGCAAATTTTTTGGTCTGAATCAATGAAGAAAAGCTGGTATTGGCAAGCATCAGTTCTCTCTTGAGCACTCTTTCAGAAACCCGCAGTTTTCTGGCTGTATCGGTGAGTGTCGGAAAGCCCTCATGTGGCACCAGTCGGATATTTTTGTTGACCAGAGAAACAATCTGATTTTCCTGATCTTGAGAAATTAAATATTCTTCCTTGACATGATGAATGGCAAAAATATATGCCGATTTGGAACTGAATTTAAGCGGTAAATCCATGCATTTAAGATCAAAAATGATCTGGTTTTTTTCCTGATTGAATTTAAATGGGGGGAGCCGTTTTTCAAATCCAGAATGATAGTGTTTTTTCCCCCACTTGACTTGGACCTGCAAACCAGAAATTTCATAATCCGTAATTTCTTTAAGATTGGTGATCATGTTGACAATTGCTGCTTCTGCTAAGAACTGGCTAACAGCTTCTTGTTTTTCTAACTCCATTTCCTTGGCAAGTTGATAAAGAGGATGTATGGTTATGATTAATTTATCATTTTTATTATGTATATTTAGTTCCATCTTATGCAGACGGATATTGAAATATTTTTGTAGATCTAGAATTACATTGCCTAGCGTATCATTTGAAAGCATGGCAAAGCCTAATGTTTCATGTGAGGTGACACGGCAATTCAAACCAAACCTGTAACCAATGCCTGTGCCCGGGACCAGTTCAAGTAAAGAGGAAATGATCTTGATCCAGTCACTAAATTTAATTTTTTCTGGAATATGTTGTTCATGAAAAAAAGATAAGGGAAGTTGGCTTTTTTTTATAAGATCCTGTTTTGAAATGCGAAATTCCGAAGCAGTGTCAAGGAGAATATTGAGATAGTTACTGTGAATCATTAATGTCTGTTCTTTCATAACGGATCATATCAGCCAAAAGAGAGCAAAAAAGTTAAAAAATTTTTTTTATTCTAGTCTTGCTGTTTTGAATTGATAATATGTCCTGAGATTGAATCACTTTCAAATTTGGATTGTATAATCCATCATTTCTCCCCAGTGTTTTACGCCCTGTGTTTGAGCTGTAAAGTTTTAATGAAATATCTATTTTCCTTTTTTTGAGTCGCTATGATGCAGTTTCCGTAAGTCTCTCTTATGGTCTAAATTTGAAGGAAACTGAAATGAAAAAATTGATCAAAACCGCTATCGTAACAAGCAGCATGATTGTTTCCGTCTCGGCTTTTGCTCAGACCGCCGGTGCACACGTGAATGGCTCAGCTCAGGCAAATGTTGATACTGGTCATTTGGTAAATGGTGTTGCTGGTGCAGTAAAAAATACCGGTCAAAAAACAGTGAATGCTGGTGCGGGTGTGGCTCAAAAAACGCTAGGTACCGCAATCAATCATGGAACTGGAATTGTTCATCAAACAGGGAACGTGATAAAAAATGCACAAGGTTCCGTCAATGGTTCAGCCCAAGTGAATGTTAATGCCAATGGTTCGGCTAACGGTGCAGTTAACGCCGCTCAGACAGTACAAAATGCAGCGCACACCACAGTGCAAGCGGGCTCGCAGCATGCGCAACAGGCTGTGAATACCGTCAATCAGACCAGTTCAAATGCCATTCATCAAAGTGAGCAGGCAGTTGGTAAAGCCAAAGAATATGGCGCTGGTACAGCTAAGGCTGCTGGAAAAGTGAGTTCGGATACACAAGCAAATCTGAACAAAAAAGTCAGCATTCAAAAGCACAAGATCAAAAAACTTAAATCGAATACCCAGGCACGCTTAAAATCACAAATGAATAGTCAGACAAAGGCTTCTGCACACAGCCAGAATCATTCTGGTGCGAATGCAAAACTTGGTGTAAATGCCAGTCTGAAAACCAAAACAGCAGCAAGCACTCGTTAATTTCTGATAACAAGAAGCCTTTTCCAAGGCTTCTTGTTGCGTGTGGATATGCTCAAGTCGACATCTATCTTTGGCTAAATTTTTCCAGAACAGCATAAATCAGGTTCGTTTCATTATTTTTAAAATCAATAGCTTCAGCTATGTAGTAGGCTGTTCCAAGCTGTTCAATAATCAGCAGAATTCGATTTGTGCCCATCATGGTATTTATTTCCATATTATTCCGACTTCGATTCGTACACTTTAAATAAACCAAATACACTGTTTGCTGTAAGGTTTTTATTTTTTCGATCTCATATTGATACTGATCATTGTTAAAATCATCTAGAAAATTAAAAATCATGTTTTTACTTTGTGGTTCACCTTTGGTGAGATAATTAAAATCAGGATTGAAAAAAACTTCTACTTCAGTGTAACTGGATCTTTTTAAATACATTAACTGTTTAATAAACGCTATGATTGTGTTTAGTGTGTTTTCTTTTTCGTTGTGCATATGAAGCTGATACATGGGATATTTTGAAGAATAGATTATTTCTACTAGATTTTTCTATTTGTTTCTATATATGACCCATTCTGTTTATTTTTTTTGATTAATTTGTTTTGATATCTAATTGGAGCTGTTAAAAGCAGATAATGTTAAGTATTAGTGTTTGTTCTGTTTAATTGGAGCCTATTTTTTTTATTATTATAATTTTATTTTTTTTGAGTTGGATAATGAAAAAGTGGGTTTGTAAGAAATGTGGACTCTATAAAAAGATCTGTGCAAGTGATATCAAAGTGGGAAGAAAAGTTTATTTTATAAAACTTAATAATGATATACATCGATTAAACAAACAAGAGATAGATAAAGGTGTGGTCTTGAGCCGGAATGGGCACTCTTTAATTATATTGAGTAATAATCTTTTATTTGTGGTTAACGATACCGATGTCTATCCGGAAGATGCACCGGTATATTTTGTCTATAATATGTTTGGTGTCTGTGAGTGCTAATTTTTTTATTTAAAATCAACTGTTTTTAAATGGATTGGCACGAATAGTTAAATCATAAAATATAGAGTCAAGCTATATTTTTATTGACGTTCTAAAATTGAGTACATAGCCCTTTTCTTATTCAAAATTTGCAGGGACATCAAAGTTCTATGCTGCCGAGCTGTCCACATGTAAACGATATGGCCTGATTCTCTGCTTTAGACCTCACTTTGTTTAAGAAAAGAATGCGTTATGTCTAGAATTTTTACGTGTGATTGCAGAGACAACGATGCCGAAATATATTGAGATGAAGCAACAGATAGATGCACCTTTAGATCTGGTTTTTCCAATTTTTTGCAGACATCGAATATTTAATACGATTCTATGGCCACTCAATTCCGTGGTGGTAAAAATTGCTGAAGATTCAGAGAATAAAGATGGGGTGGGCTCAATAAGAAGAATGGGGCTAGGACCTGTTCGGTTTATTCAGGAAGAGATTACCAAAATTATTCCTAATCAGTTGATTGAATATCAAATGTTAAAAAATCCTATGTTTTCTTTTCATTTGGGTCGTCTGGAATTTGAAGAGAAAGAAGGTGTTACCTATCTGAACTATAGCATCTGGTTACAAAGCAAAATCCCTTTACTGGCAACATTGGTTTTGGCCCAGCTCAAGTGGTCTGCTACACGTGGTCTAAAACAAGTTGCAACAAAAATTGATCAATACAAGCCTTAATGATCATCGTAAGCACAGGTGATATTTAGGTATATTCTCTATTGGAACAGTCGCATTCTCTGGCAAAAACTGATTCAGGTTCTATATCGCAGAATACACAGCCAATCAACAGGTATTCAACCTCCAATAGGAAGGGAAAATAATGGATCTCAGCAATAAGACAATTATAATTACTGGTTCTTCCAGTGGAATTGGTGAAGAAGCGGCAATTCAACTGGCACAAGCAGGTGCAAAAGTTTGCCTTATTGCACGGCGTGCTGAAGAATTACAACGTATTCAAAAGGCGATTCAGGCGCAATCGGGGCAGGTCTTTATTTATCCGGCCGATATTACCGATCCAGTGCAGTTAAAAACCTGCGTCACCTTGATTTTAGCCGAGCATCAAAAGATTGATGTACTGGTCAATAATGCAGCGCGATCAATCCGACGTCCTATACTCGAGTCAATTGATCGTTTACATGATTATGAACGCACCATGCAGATTAATTATTTTGCTGCGGTGAATATGACCCTGCATATATTGCCGCATTTTCTGGAACATGGTGCAGGGCATATTGTGAATATTTCGACCATGTCAACGCAAGTTCCCATTCCTTTGTTTTCGGCCTATCTGGCCAGTAAATCCGCGCTAGAATCTTTTTCCCGCTCTTTGTCAATGGAGCTTAAGGACAAAGGAATTGATGTCAGCATTGTGTATTTTCCGATGGTTAGAACACCGATGTCTTCTAAAACAGCAATTTATAAACATATGAAAATGCTGGATACAGCAACGGCAGCAGGATGGATTGTGAAAGCGATTACTGAAAAATCCTATCGTGTTAGCAGCAAGACCGGGCTGGTGGCCAATGCACTGTTAAATACCGTACCGACCTGGATGATGAATCTGTCCCGACCATTGTTTCAGCGCATGGATAAACGTTTAAAAAATAAATTGGAAGCAGATCTTTAAGCCAAAACCAGAACTTGGCAATTCAGAGTTAAAAGAAAAGCAGCGAAAGCTGCTTTTTATATTAGTAAATAAATTTAGAAATCTTGTCTGCAGTCTGAATAACCGCTTCGGCAACTTCATTTCTAAAATACTGTTCATCATAACTGCCAAGCGGACAACTCACGGATAAAACAGCAGCCATTTTACTGGTGGATTGTTTATAAATCGGCGTAGCGCAAGCAGCCATATCATGGTTATAGTGGCCCCAACTCACCATAGAACGTTGTGTCTTTACAAAATGGAGACGCTGTAACAGCTCTTTGAGATTTTTCGGGGTAAGTTCAGAAAAAGTGTCCCATTGATTAAAACCTTTATAACGCTCTTTAATTTCGGCTTCAGTTAAATCTGCCAATAGCATTTGCCCAATCACGGTTGCATGTGCAGGCCAGCGTGTGCCCAGACCGATATTGCTGGTAAATGTGCCATTGGACTGAATATTGTTGATAAAAACAATATGTGTACCTTCCAGAATTGAAAGATGCACTGCAAGCTGGGTTTGATCACGCAGCTCTTTCATTAATGGTGTGGCTAAATCCAGTAAGGACTGTCTGGCTAAGCTGTTAAAGCCAAGTTCCATGACCTTTGAGTCCAAAGCATAGGTTTTCTGTGAGGCTTTGCGTAAAAAGCCACAAGACTCCAGCGTATAGATCAGGCGAAAAGCGCTGGAACGGTTAACATCCAGAATTTCGGCAATTTCGGTAATCGTCATTTCTTGGGTTTGCTGGTTAAATGCTTGCAAGATTGCCAAACCACGCACTAAGCCAGGGACTAAATAGCGTTCTTCATTTTTTATTGCATCAGATTCTTGGGAGTCTGTTTCAATGCTTGAATTCATCTGTTCAATTTTCCTATCAAAAAAGCACACTACTGTACATTTCGTTTTCTTCGATTTGTATTGTAACTGCAAATAGATTTATAAAATATTTTTTTATATATAAAACAAAATTTTTTTAGTAAAACGTAAAAGAATGTGTTCTAAAAGTCAAAATATTGAATTTTATAACTATATTTAATTTGACAGAAAAAACATCATGGGAGTATTCTTATCTAAAGTTTGTTATATCAAATAATGTTTTATATATAAAACAAATGAGGATGCAAGGATGAGTTGGATCTCAGTTTGTCAGCAAGACGACATCACCGAAGACGAGCCGAAAGCCATTGAAGTCGACGGTAAGAAAATTGGCGTATTTTTCATCGATGACAATTATTTTGCTATCGAGAATGTTTGCCCCCATGCCTATGCCTTGTTAACCGAAGGCTTTATCGAAGATCAGACCGTGGAATGCCCGTTGCATGAGGCGATCTTTGATATCCAGACAGGTGAGTTGAAGAGTGGGCCGGGATGCCGTGATTTGTGCACCTATCCGGTACGGGTTGAAGGGCAGGACGTTCAAATTCAACTATAAGTTTATTTTTAAGGATGGAATCTCATGAAAACTTTTAATGAGAAGCTAGCGAACTGGATTCATGCCACGCCAGCAACCGAAGCAGGGATTAACAATATTCAGGTACCAGGACAGGCAGAGTTGCTGGTTTGGCAAACGCGTTATAAAGAGCCAACAGTCTATGAACAGGATTTTGTGCAACATCTCATCAAAGCCTTTTCCGCTGGTGTGACAGAACTTACTGATTTAGTCCAGTCTTTAAACCAGCAAGGTTTTCGTTGTGAGTCGGGTGAGCTTTGGACTTCTGAAAAGTTCTCAGAAGAAATGCAACGTTTAGGTTATTAATTCAAGGAAGAATAGTGATGAACGCAGCAGTATCAGTGACTCCAAGTGTAGAAGAGTATTTAGATTTAGGTTTACGTGACCAATGGCATCCGGTTCTAGCAAGCTGGGAAGTGGCTGCAAATCCAGTCGGTATTACCCGTTTAGGTGAAAATATCGTGGTTTGGCGTGATGCAGAAGGTCAGGTGCATGCCTTGGAAGACCGTTGTCCGCATCGTGGCGCACGTCTTTCTTTGGGCTGGAATCTGGGCAATCGTGTTGCTTGCTGGTATCACGGTGTAGAAGTCCGTCATGATGGCGTGGTGGAAGATGTGCCTGCGGTACATGACTGTCCAATGAAAGGTACCTCATGTGTCAAAAGCTATCCTGTGATTGAACAGCATGGTGCAATTTTCATGTGGTTCGGTATCGATGCCAATGAAGAACCTAAGCCGCTGGATTTTCCTGAGCAACTGGCAAGTGAAGAATGGAGTTCATTCTTATGTCAGGCCGACTGGAAAGTGAATCATCAGTATGCGATTGATAATGTGATGGACCCGATGCACGGCAGTTATTTGCATTGCACCTCACACTCAATGGCAGAGGGTGACCGTACGGCGGAAATGAAACATCGTTCAACGCCAAATGGCTTTATTTTTGAAAAAGAAGGTCAGGTTGGTGTGAATTTTGACTGGGTTGAATATGCCAATACCGGTGCAAGCTGGTTACGCCTTTCAATTCCGTATCGTAAAGACTTTGGTCCAGGCGGCGAGTTCTGGATTGTGGGTTATGCCACACCGATTGATGCCAACAATACCCGTGTATTTTTCTGGCGTTGCCGTAAAGTCAGTGGCTGGCAACGTAATGTGTGGCGCTTCCTTTACCGCAATCACTTAGAAAAATTGCACTGGGATGTATTGGAACAGGATCGCATTATTTTAGAAAATCTTGCACCGAATGCCCGTCAACACGAATTCCTGTATCAACATGATGTTGGTCTGTCCCGTTTACGCCGCTTAATGAAAAAAGAAGCGGAAAAACAGTTAAAGAAAATTGCAGCATTGAATACGTCGAACCGTATTGAAATGCAGGAAGAAGTTCATGGTTAATGTCGCGTTGTTGCAGGACAAAAAAGTCCTTGTCACAGGCGCGGCAAGAGGCTTGGGGCGAGACTTTGCACAAGCCATCGCGGAAGCCGGTGCGCAAGTGGTCATGGCGGATATCTTGACTGATCTGGTGCAAGAAGAAGCTGCTGCTTTGCAAGCACAAGGCTTAAAGGTTGATGCGGTCAGTATTGATCTGGCCAATGCCGACTCGATCCAGCAAGCAGTTCAGCAAGCAGTTGAGCGCATGGGCGGAATGGATGGTTTAGTGAATTGTGCCGCACTTGCAACCAATGTTGGCGGTAAAAGCATGATGGATTATGACGCAGATCTTTGGGATCGCGTCATGAACATTAATGTTAAAGGCACGTGGTTAGTCACAAAGGCATGTGTGCCTTATCTCAGCCAATCGAATGCAGGCAAAATCATCAATGTAGCATCAGATACCGCTTTATGGGGTGCGCCGAATTTGATGGCCTATGTGGCGAGCAAAGGTGCATTAACCGCGATGACCCGTTCCATGGCGAGAGAACTTGGACCGTTCAATATCTGTATCAATACGCTTTCACCGGGTCTGACTTTGGTCGAAGCTACAGCCTATGTGCCGCAAGAACGCCATGATCTGTATGTGAATGGCCGTGCGATTCAACGTCAGCAATTACCACAGGATTTGAACGGAACAGCCCTTTATTTACTGTCAGATTTGTCCTCGTTTGTGACAGGACAGAATATTCCGGTAAATGGCGGTTTTGTCTTTAATTAAGGAGTTCTCTCATGATTACAGGGATTGAGATTTTAAAGTTTGGCGTTGAAGACAGAGCTGCTTCGAATAAATTTTTGGCAGATTTCGGGCTCAAGCAAAGCCAGTCGGATATTGAAGGGACTGATCTTTACCAGACTCAAAATGGCAGCAAGATTTACTTATTTGATTGTGATGACCAGCGTTTACCAAAAGCCATTGAGTCAGGTTCAACGTTACGTGAAGTGACCTGGGGGCTAGATGATGCGGCACAGGATTTGGCAAATTTAACACTTCGTCTAAATGATGTAGACGGTTTTCAGGCGACTGCGGACATGGTGCAGTGTCTGGACCCGAATGGCATGACCATTCGCTTTCAGAAAAGCTTTACCCAGGATTTACCTGCATTAAAAACAGAAGGTATTAACCAGTACGGCAACGTGCAGCGTGTCAATGCAGCCAGCCCTGTTTATGACAAGGGTCAACCGGTCGCAATTGGTCATGTGGTGTTTTTTACTCCTGATTTAGCAAAGACGGAACAGTTCTATATCGAAAAGCTTGGTTTCTTCTTGTCCGATGCTTATCGCAACCGTGGTGCATTCTTACGCTGTCGCGGTAAAGGCTTCCATCATGACCTGTTCTTGCTTTCGGTACCAAATAAACTGGCTGGACTCAATCACGTGGCATTTGTGGTGCGTGATATTCATGAAGTCATTGGTGGTGGATTGCACATGAACCGTTCTGACTGGTCAACCTTTATTGGCCCGGGACGTCATCCGATTTCTTCAGCTTACTTCTGGTATGTCAATTCACCGCTTGGTGGCGCATTTGAGTATTACACCAATGATGACTATCTGACTGAAGAGTGGCAGCCACGTGTTGAAGAGCATTGTCTGGAACTCTTTACAGAATGGGCGATTGAAGGTGGTCTGGATGATCAGACCCGCCGTCAGATCAAACCTGTCTAAGTCCGGTTGAGCAGGGAGTGCAAGCGATGGAAAAAATTGTAATTGTGGGTGCAGGACAAGCCGCAGGTTGGGCCGTCAGTACCTTGCGCCAGAATGGTTATGCAGGTGAAATTCATGTGGTCTCTAATGAAGACCGTGTGTTCTATGAACGCCCGCCCTTGTCAAAACAGGTACTTTCAAAAGAAGCCACTTATGAAAGCCTACATCTGTTTTCTCCGGAGCAGGTGCAGGATTTTAATATTCAATGGCACAAGCCAGCACTTGCCACACAGGTCAATCGCCAGCAGAAGCAGGTGATTCTGGAAAATGGTCAGGTTTTACCCTATGACAAATTATTGATCGCCACAGGCAGTCGTGCGCGTGTACCTGTGAATACCTGGCAGTTTATTCCGAATGTAGTGACGGTACGCAATGTTCAGGATTGTGAGCGTCTCGCCGAAATCTTGCAGCATTCACAAAAGCTGGCCGTGATTGGTGGCGGCTGGATTGGACTGGAAATTGCAGCGACCGCACGTAAACAAGGCAAAGAGGTTCATATTTTTGAATATGGCGATCGTCTGTGTGCACGTAGTGTTAGTCCGGATGTCTCTGATTTTCTGAAAAATATGCATGAGCAGCAGGGCACCCAGATTCATTTAGACAGTAAAAACCTGCATTTGATTGAAGCCGGTCAGCAAAAAGTTGAAGTGGTGAATCATCCGAATGCAAGTGAGCTGTTTGATTGCGTGGTGGTTGGTGCCGGTGCGGATATTGCCAAAGAGCTGGGCGTCAATGCAGGTCTGGACGTGAAAGATGGAATTGTGGTGAATGGTTTTGGGCAGACGTCTGACCAGGATATTTATGCCGCAGGTGATGTTGCGATTCATCCGGGGCTTGGCTATTGCATCCAGTCATGGGCCAATGCACAGAATCAGGCCATTGCTGCTGCAAAATCAATGCTGGGTATTGAAACCGAATATAGCGATATTCCTTGGTTATGGTCAGATCAGTATCACTTCAATATTCAGATTTTAGGTACTTATCAACCTGAAAAAACCGGGCAGATTGTGATTCGAAAAAGCGCAGATGATCAATGCAGCTATCTGTATCTGGATGATCAAAACCGTTTACTCAACATGATCGCCATTAATGATTCAAAACTGGTCAAACTGGCAAAGCGCTGGATGCAGTCGAATACCGTGTTAGACCCAAACTTATTAGCAGACCCTGAATTTAATGTCATGAAATTAAAACCATAAACATTAAATCCGGTTCATGACTCAATCAAAGGGATGAAGTATGAGTAATGAAGAGAAAAGTGGATTAAAGCATTGGGTTCCTGCTTTTGTCCTGATGGTATGTGTCGTACTGGCATTCTTCGACAAAATCAGTATTGCCGTATTATTTGCCGACCCGCACTTTCAAGGTGCCATGGGAATTGCACAAGATAAGGCCAAGTTGGGATGGCTGATGACCAGCTTTCTCTTAGCCTATGGTTTTTCCTCGGTATTCCTGAGTTTCCTCGGTGATATTTTTAATCCCAAGAAAATGCTGTTCTGGAGCGTCGCTTCGTGGGGCATCCTGATGTTCTGCATGGGCTTTACCACCAACTATACCGGCATGCTGATCCTGCGGGTTTTGCTGGGTTTGGCTGAGGGACCATTGTTTGCACTGGCGTATGCCATCGTTAAACAGACTTATACCGACCGCCAGCAGGCACGTGCTTCGACCATGTTCCTTTTAGGAACACCGATTGGTGCATTTCTGGGTTTTCCCATTACCGCAGCGGTGCTTGCGAAGCATGACTGGCACACCACCTTCTTTGTAATGGCGGGTTTAACCGTGATTGCACTACTGGCCATTGCATTTGGTTTGCGTAATTTACAACTCAAGAAAACCATTGAACTGGAATCGAGCAGCAAACGTTTGAATTTCAAAGGTCATATTCACAATACCAAGCTGTTATTGCAAAACCGTGCTTTCTGGCTGGTATGTATTTTCAATATTGCCTTGATGACTTATCTGTGGGGTTTAAACAGCTGGGTGCCTTCTTATTTGATTCAGGACAAAGGCTTTAACCTCAAAGAGTTTGGTATTTATTCCAGCTTGCCATTTATTGCCATGCTGATTGGTGAAGTGATTGGTGCTTTCCTTTCTGACAAGTTAGGCCGCCGTGCTGTTCAGGTCTTCAGTGGACTGTTGGTGGCAGGCATCTTTATGTATGTCATGGTCATTATGACTGACCCAATTCTCGTCATCGCGGCCATGTCTTTAAGTGCAATGGCGTGGGGCTTTGGTGTCGCAGCGGTATTCGCCTTACTTGCCCGTGTCACCACTGCCGATGTGGGGGCAACTGCGGGAGGAATTTTCAACGGAATGGGTAACTTTGCCAGTGCAATTGCACCTGTTCTGATCGGTTACATCGTGATGCAAACCCACAGTTTTAATTTAGGAATTACTTTCCTGGCAGCCGTCGCCGTGATCGGATCGTTTTTCTTGGTTCCTTTATTGAAACGTTATTAATCAAACTATTGAACAAAAACCTAGGAGTTAAAACATGACTACTCAACAATTTGAATCATGGACACAACCTGAAGGTACAAGCTTACAAGACTGGTTAAATACCCGTATCGCACGCTTTGAAACACGTAAATATGATTTCGATGCCTTGAAGTTTCAGGCAGATTACGACCCGAAATATCGCCGTGCACAAATGCGTTATATGGGCACAGGTGCAACAGGTGTGGTCAATGATGGCAATACGGTTCCAGCTGAAAACTTTACCTTTTCAACCATGGTGCTTCCAGCACAGTGCGAAGGGCCTTTGCACATTCATCACGATGTGGAAGAAGTGTTTTTCATGTTACGTGGCGAAATTGACCTGTTCATTGAACATAACGGCGAAAAATTCGAAACCCGACTGAAAGAGCGTGACCTGATTTCAATTCCACCGGGAATTTATCGTGGCTTGTTCAATCCGGGTCAGGAAGATGCCTTGATGTGTGTGATGTTAGGTGCGGGTAAGCCGACCATTCCGAATTATCCACCTGAGCATCCATTGTCTCAAATCAAACGTTAATCCGATTGATCTCATAACTGTTGAAGGAATGACATGATGACCCTGACTGAGCGCTTAACTCACTATCCCGTTAAAACCGTTGTCGTCAATGGCACTGTGCAGGCTTATCGCGAAGCAGGTCAAGGCCAGCCGCTGATTTTGCTACACGGGATTAGCTCGGGTTCAGCATCCTGGATTAACCAGCTAGAGACACTCAGTCAGCATTTTCATGTCATTGCCTGGGATGCACCGGGTTATGGCTTATCCGATGGCTTAAGCACAGATCAACCGGATGCAAGTGATTATGCAGAACGTGTATTGGCGTTGATGGATGCGCTGAACATTCCCAAAGCCGTTGTAATTGGACATTCATTAGGTGCTTTACAGGCCAGTGCATTTGCCCATCTTTATCCTGAACGGGTACAGACTTTAGTGCTTGCCAATGCGGCACAAGGCTATCAACGTTCCGATGAAGACACCAAAGCACAGGTCTATCAAAAACGACCAAATATGTTGAAAAACTTGGGCAATGCAGGCATGGCAGCCAGTCGTGGACCGCATTTGATTTATAAACAGGACCCTCAGGCACTGGCATTGGTCAGTGAAGTGATGGGGCAACTGACCTTAGACGGTTTTACCCGAGCATCTTATTTGCTGGCGTATGACGAAATTCGAAATTATTTAACAGAACTGACAGTTCCTTGTGTGGTCATTGCGGGTGACAAGGATGGAATTACACCTGCGCAAGCGATCAAGGAACTGGCTGTAGAAATGCATTTGAGCCGATGTCATCTCATTACAGATGCAGGTCATCTGAGTTATGTCGATCAACCTGAACAGTTTAACGACATTGTTTTATCGGCACATTAAGACTTAAACGAGAGATATGGATATGAGCTTCCAAGTTGAAGGAAAAGTAGCAGTTGTCACAGGTGGCTCGTCAGGCATTGGTTTGGCTGCAGTCGAAATTTTAGTTGCAGAAGGTGCCAAGGTGGCGTGGTGCGGTCGAGATGAGCAGCGTTTGGCAGCCTCAAAACACTATATTTTAGAAAAATATCCGCATGCCAATATCTTCACCAGCGCATGCAATGTCTTGGATAAACAAGATGTGAAACGCTTTGCCCAACAGGTCAATCAGCATCTGGGCAATGTCGACATGCTGATCAATAACGCAGGTCAGGGCCGTGTATCTAATTTTGAAGATACTCAGGATGAAGACTGGATGAAAGAGATTGAATTGAAGTATTTCAGTGTATTACATCCAGTACGTGCATTTTTGGATGATTTAAAACAGTCGGCTTGTGGATCGATTACCAATGTCAATTCTTTGCTGGCACTGCAACCTGAACCGCACATGATTGCGACTTCATCTGCACGTGCAGCATTGTTGAATCTGACCCATTCACTGGCGCATGAATTTACCCAGTATGGCATTCGGGTCAACTCAATCCTGTTGGGCATGGTGGAATCAGCCCAGTGGAAACGCCGTTTTGAAAGCCGTTCAGACCCAAATGCAACATGGGAACAATGGACCGGCAACATTGCCAAAAATCGTGGTATTCCCATGCAACGTCTAGGCAAGCCGGAAGAACCGGCACGTGCCTTGGTGTTCCTTGCATCACCTTTAGCATCCTATACCACAGGTTCGGCACTGGATGTCTCTGGTGGATTTAATAAACATTTATAAGGTGTTCCCATGAAACAGTTGATGATGATCGGTTTTGGCGCCATGGCAGCAGAAGTGTATGCGCATATGCCTCAAGACTTGCAACTTAAATGGATTGTGGTCCCTGCACGTAGTATCGAAAAAGTACGGGCGCAGGTTGCGGCTGATGTACAGGTCATTTCTTCAATTGATCAATGTCTGGGTACACCAGACTATGTGATTGAAGTGGCTGGTCAGGCAGCGGTGAAAGAACATGCGCAAAAAGTGCTGGAAAAAGGCTGGACCATTGGCTTGATTTCCGTGGGCACTTTGGCAGATAACGAATTTTTAATTCAACTGAAAAACACGGCAGAACAACATGATGCACATCTGCATTTATTAGCGGGTGCAATTGCCGGGATTGATGGCATCTCTGCGGCTAAAGAAGGCGGTCTGGAAAAGGTCACTTATAAGGGTTGTAAGAGTCCGAAAAGCTGGCGTGGCAGTTATGCAGAACAACTGGTCGACCTTGATCAGGTCAGCGAAGCAACGGTTTTTTTCCGTGGTACAGCCAGAGAAGCTGCCTTGAAGTTTCCAGCCAATGCCAATGTGGCCGCCACGATTGCACTGGCTGGACTGGGTATGGATGAGACCCTGGTTGAACTGACGGTTGATCCAAATATCAATAAAAACAAACACACCATTGTGGCAGAAGGCGTGTTTGGTGAAATGACTATTGAACTGGTCGGTGTGCCATTGGCGAGTAATCCCAAAACCTCAACCTTGGCTGCATTAAGTGTCATTCGCGCTTGCCGCAATAGCGTTGAAGCAATTCAGATTTAAAAGGATTTGATCATGGTAAAGGAAATTTATATCGCAGGTGAATGGCGATTAGGTAAAGGCGCTACGATTCAAAGTTTATTTCCAGCAGATCAATCGGTGAATGCTGAAATATCAACGGCGAGTCTGGACGATGTCAATGAAGCCATCGAAAAGGCAGATGCGGCTTGGCGTAAGGCGGAATGGCGCAACAGCATGCCGCATGAACGTGCCCGTATTTTATATAAAGTGGCCGACATTATTGAAGCGCGTGTGGATGAGCTTTCAAAGTTGCAAACTCGTGATAATGGCAAGCCATTGGCTGAAACTCGTGCCTTGACCATGAGTGCGGCAGCAACAGCACGTTATGTAGCTGCAGCGTGTGAAACCTTAAATGATGAGCTGACCACGCAACGTACCGCAGATTTCATGACCATGAGTGTGCATGAACCTGTGGGCGTGGTCGCTGCAATTACCCCGTGGAACTCGCCAATTGCCAGTGAAGTACAAAAATTGGCACCTGCACTTGCGGGCGGTAATGCAGTGATTCTAAAACCTGCGGAAGTGACTTCTTTGATTGCATTGGAACTCGCCAAAATCTTTGAAGAAGCAGGACTACCGAAAGGTTTACTCAGTGTACTGGTCGGACGTGGTTCGGTGATTGGTGATGCAATCGTAAAGCATCCTTTGGTACGTAAAATTTCATTTACTGGTGGAACCACCACGGGTCGTCATCTGGCACATTTAGCAGCGGATAAACTGATCACCACCTCTTTGGAATTGGGTGGAAAGTCTCCAACGATTGTATTGCCAGATGCAGATATTGAACTGGCAGCCAAGGGCGTGGCTTATGGCATCTTTAGTTCGGCTGGACAAGCTTGTATTGCAGGTTCACGTTTATTTGTACACAGCAGCATCTATGATCAGTTCCTCAATCGTCTGGTTGAGATCACTAAAGGCTTACGTGTTGGACATCCTGAAACAGCAGGCGTACATCTCGGGTCTTTGATTAACCCGAAGCATTTGGCTTCTGTCGATGACTATGTACAGCTTGCGAAACAAGAAGGTGGACAAGTCCTTGTGGGTGGTCATGCCTTAACCGAAGGTGAGTTTGCCAAAGGTAGCTATTACTTGCCAACCATTATCACGGGCTTAAGCAATTCAGCACAAACCTGTCAGGAAGAGATTTTTGGTCCTGTGCTGGTGGTGATGAAATATGACGATGAACAAGATTTGCTTGCACAAGCCAATGACAGTTGTTTTGGTCTTGCCGCAGGCATCTGGACTGAAAATTATCGTAAGGCATGGCAAATTGCCCGTGCTTTAGAAGTGGGTACGGTCTGGATCAATACCTATAAGAAATTCTCGATTTCTGCGCCATTTGGCGGCTTCAAAGAAAGTGGCATTGGTCGGGAAAAAGGTCGATTGGGCATTTTGTCTTATATGCAACAAAAAAGTATCTATATGGGATTAAGCGAGCAGCCAAATCCTTGGGCGAATTAATACATTCATGGAATGAACCGTTTTTGAGGAATATACAAATGACAGAACGTGTAAATGTCGGCGAAGCCATCGCCCGTGTTTTAGAAGCACATCAGGTAGACAGTATTTACGGGGTAATCTCGATCCATAACTTACCGATTGCCGATGCAGTGGGGCGTCGTGAAAAAATCCGTTTTGTGGCGGCACGCGGTGAAGCGGGTGCGGTCACCATGGCCGATGGTCACTCACGTTTTAAAGGACTCGGTGTAGCGCTCACAAGTACCGGTGCAGGTGCAGGTAATGCAGTCGGTTCACTGATTGAAGCCATGAATGCAGGCAGTCCAGTGTTGCATTTAACCGGACAGGTAGAGCGTGAATATCTGGATCGTGATGCCAGCTTTATTCATGAAACCAAAGATCAACTGACTTTCTTACGTGCTTCCAGCAAAGCGGCCTTCCGTATCACCAGTCCTGACAATGCAGTGGGTGTGATTCGTGAAGCGATTCGTGTCGCCACGACAGTGCCGATGGGGCCAGTCAGTGTCGAGTTGCCGATTGATGTACAGGCAGCAGAAATCGATTTGCCGCTGAACTTGGGGCCAGTAAAAGCACTGGAATTACCACAAGCTGAACAGGTGGAAGTTGACCTGATTGTCGATGAACTGAAAAAAGCCAAACGCCCAGTGTTCTGGATTGGTGGTGGAACGCTGAACAGTGTTGCAGAAGTCAAGGCGATTGCCGATCTTGGGATTCCGGTGGTGTCATCGACCCATGCGCGTGGCGTATTGGCTGATGACCATCCGCGTAGTTTAGGCGCATTCCATAATTCGGCTGGCGTAGAGCAGTTGCTCAAAGAGGCTGATCTATTGGTGGTGGTCGGTTCTCGGTTACGTAGTAATGAAACCAAAACCTATTCAGTGCAATTCCCTGACAATATTATCCAGATTGACGCCAATCCTGTGGCACAGCAGCGTAATTACAAAGTTCGCAATTTTATTTGTGGTGATGCCAAAGATGTATTGCAACGTGTATTGAGCGGCTTGCAAGGTATCTCAAAAGTTGACGCAGATTATGATGCAGCCGTGGTGCAGGCAAAACAGGCTGCGATTGATGCTTTACGCAAGCAGCTTGATCAATATGCCTTGATCTGTGATCACTTACGCGCCGCATTACCGCATGATGGTATTTTTGTACGTGACATTACCATGTCAGGCAGTACCTGGGGCAGCCGTTTATTCCCGGTACAGGCACCAAACCAGAATATTCACTCTTTAGCAGGTGCCATTGGTCTAGGTCTGGCCACTGCGATTGGTGCTTCGATTGCCAATCCTGACAAAAAAGTCATTGGCTTGGTCGGTGATGGCGGTTTGATGTTAGGCATCGGCGAAATCGCAACCATGGCGCAAGAAAATACCAATATGGTGCTGATGATCATGAATGATGGCGGTTATGGCGTAATGCGCGGTATTCAAAATAACTACTTTGGTGGTCGCCAGTATTTCAATGAATTGCATACCCCGGACTATAAAGTCTTAGGTGAAGCCATGGGCGTCAAGAGCTGGAAAGTAGGCAGTGCGGATGAATTCAAGACCGTGATTCAGCAAGCAGTTGATTTTCAGGGACCAAGCGTGATTGAGCTGGATATGCATTCAATTGGACCATTGAACTTCGCAGGTCCGCCACAGAAAAAACTGTACTAATCCCATTGAGCATTGGCAGTCCGTGCTGATGTGAAGACTGCGTTATGGGCAAAATTTTTTGCCCATAACGCAATAAAAACTATGTTTTATAGGTAAAACAACAACAAGACCAACAGGATCGTTGGGACGAAAGCGAAGGAACAACCGATGAAAAAGACAGTGATGGTCGCGATGCTTGCTGCATGTTATTTGGGTACACCATCCCAGGTGTTTGCACAAAGCTCAGCCCTAGAATGGAAAAGTGAAGATGGAACCGATTCAGTTAAACTCGGCGGGGTGGTGCGACTGAATCAGCGTTATGAAGCTTGGGAAGGACCGAATGGCGGATTCGGGAAGCTTTATTTTGATATTTTCAGGGTCGACCTGAAAGGCAAGTTTGACGATGCTTATTTTAATGCCAGTTACCTGTTTCAGGATCAGGAAAAGCGTTCGGTCGAGAAAGCCTATGTCGGCTATAATCTTGACCAGAACAACAGTATTGAAGCCGGTCTGGTGTACAAACCTTTTGCGATTTATCCTTATCCGCAAAATGGCTGGACTTACCATATTCCGTTTTTCCTGGGCTATGGCAATAATATCGCACCCGGATTGAACTGGAATTTTAATAACAAGGACTGGGATATCAAGCTGGGCTATTATCCGCAGATGCTGGATACCAGCCTGCGCTATTCGCCTGAAAGTGCCACTTATGATGATTTAGCTGAAAATGCTTTCCCAACCCAAAAAGCCTACCAAAATGAAAAGCGCCATCAGTTTAATACCCGTATTGTACGTAAACTGGAAACTGAATTCGGTAAACAGGAATTTGGTGTGTCGGGTGCGATTGCGCAATTGCATAACAAGAGCACCGATAAGAATGGCCAATATTATGCGGTCGGTCTGCATAGCGACAATAATTACAAGCGCTTTAATCTACAAAGCTCGGTAATTCATTATCAATATGATGCCAAAAATCCGGATGGAGTCAGCAATGATGTGACTTTGATGGGTAATAACGGCTTTACGCCTGCCTATTTCATTGCGTCAGAAGCCACGGTGGCCAGTTTAAATCTGGCTTATACCTTGCCTGTGCAAAATATGGGCAAACTCAAGGCCATCCGTTTCTATAATGACTATAGTTATATGGACAAGAAACGTGATGACTGGTCGGCTTCACAAATGAATACCACCGGGATGATGTTTATTGCTTCGCCGTTTATGGTCTGGGCTGATTATACCTGGGGTAAAAACTCCAATATTATCGGCGGTGCGTCCAATGCCACAGGTTATACCTCAACGGTTTCACCCTATAGTGACCAATGGTTATACCGTATCAATTTAAATATAGGCTTTAGTTTCTAAATCCTCATCTATAAATTCTTGAGAGGGGTGGATCATGTCGATGATTCACTCCTTTTGCTTTTTAAGCGTGGGCTAGGCAAGATGATTTTTTCGATAATCAGACGGAGACATATTTTCCCACTGTTTAAAGGCACGGCTAAACGCGCTTTGTTCTGCATAACCCAGTAAAAAGGCAATTTCTGTGAGCGAGAGTTCTGAGCTGCTGAGATAGGTTTTTGCCAGTTCCAGACGAATGCTTTTGACCAGATCACTGTACTGTAATTGGTAGCCACTCAGTTTGCGATAAAAACTTCTTAAGGACAGATTGAGCTGTCTGGCAATATGTTCTGCTGAAGGTTCACCTGCTTTTAGCATATGCACGATGAGCAGTTGCAAGTCTTTTAAAAACGTATCCGGATTGGGAATACTCTTGAGCAAGGCTTCGGCTTGCTGGTCAAGAATCTTTTTGAGATGAGGATCGCTGCTCGGAATCGGCAACTGTAGAATTTCAATCGGTAGCCACAGTCTTAATGCATCGGCATCAAAGCTCACAGGACAACCATAAACTTCCGGATATGCAGTGGTATCTGCTGGCGCAACAGCAGAAAATTCGATTTTCGAAGCGTTGATATCTGGACGGTGCAGGATTTTGCGGATGGTATTAAGTATACCTGAGATGAGAACCTCATTGGTCAGTTGTGAATTCTTCTCTGTGACCGGAGTCCAGCACATGCAAAACTGATCTGCTGTATGTGTAATTGAGAAAGCAGCGGAGTTTTGCAGGATCAGTTGAAAGTTCTTGAAGCTGTTTAAAAAACCATATAAATCAGGACTTGAAAGTGCCAGATAGCCCATGATATGGATATGATGCGGTTCGACCAACTCACCGATATAATATCCCATCACTGGCACAGGATGCTGCTGGTAGATTTCTTCAAGCAGGTTGCTCCATTTATACAACGGCATTCGCTGTTGATGCGCATATTGCTTGCTCAATTCACTGAGCTGTAAATTCGATATATTTTTTTGCTGGAGATATTTTTCAATCAGTTCCAGAAGAACTGAGGGAATGCTTGGAATTTCAGTCATAATTACTCAGCTCATTTTAAAGTTAAATATTTTAACTCTGTCTCGATCCGTCAGTTGATTATCATGATTAAATCAATCTATTATTTTAACCGATATAGTGCTCGAGATATTTATCATCATAGGACAGAATTTAATACTCAAAGTACATGATAGGATAAATTTAAACTTAATAAAATATAATGTTTTTCTCATTTCTTTATTTGACTTTGCTTATTTTAACTTGGCATTCAAGGTCAAGTCTTTATCAGGCAACCGAATTATTTTCCATAGCTAGGTCTGTTAATAATTTAGTGAATATATTAACTGATTGAGGTAACAAGATTTTTATATTTTGGAGTGGAAAATGCCAGATTTAAAGCAAAAGCCTGTGGTAAATAAACATCAATTTGATGTGATCATTATCGGTGCCGGTTTTTCTGGACTTGCAGCAGGCATCAGGCTGCAACAGCAAAACATCAATAATTTTATTGTGATTGAAAAATCAAGCGAGGTCGGTGGGGTCTGGCGAGAAAATACCTATCCCGGTTGTGAATGTGATGTTCCCTCATCAATTTATTCCTACTCATTCGCACCGAATCCCAACTGGAGTCATATTTTCGCAAAACAGAAGGAGATCCAGCAATATATTAAAGATGTCAGCAAGCGCTTTAATATGGATCAACATCTTTTATTTAATACCGAACTGTATACGGCACACTGGTCAACTGAAGATCATGTCTGGTCGGTCGAAACCAGTCAGGGCAACTATACCGCCAGATTTGTGTTTTTTGCTACCGGGCCTTTAAGTGAACCTACGACCCCGGCAGTCGAGGGGCTGGATCGCTTTAACGGTAAAGTCTTTCATTCGGCACAATGGGATCATTCGGTCGATTTAAGCCATAAACGCGTTGCGGTGGTAGGTACAGGGGCATCTGCGATACAGATTATTCCTGCAATCCAGCCGATTGTTGATCAGCTGTATGTATTTCAGCGCACCGCACCGTGGGTGATTCCAAAACCGAATCTGGTGCTTCATGATGCCTCTAAGAATGTTCAGCAAAAATTGCCTTTTACCATGCATTCGCTACGTAAAGTGACCAGTATCTCCATGGATATGTTCAGTGCCAGCGTCAATCAACCCAAGACCTTGGATCTGGTCGGTAAAGGTTTGATTAACTGGATGCATTACCAGATTCAGGACCCGGTATTACGAGAAAAGGTCCGACCGAAGTTTACCCTGGGATGTAAGCGGATTTTATTTTCCAATACCTATTATCCGGCATTAGCGGCCAACAATGTACAGTTGTTTGATCAAGGTCTTACCCAAGTAACAGAAAACGGCGTGCTTGTGGACGGCAAAGAAATTCCACTGGATATTATTGTGTGGAGTACCGGATTTGAGGTGGCAAAACCACCGATTGCCAAGCGGATCATGACCAAAAATGGCGTTATACTGGATGAGGTCTGGCAAGATCAGACCGTTCAAGCTTATAAAGGTTGTGTAATTAAAGATTTGCCAAATGCCTTTATGCTGCTGGGTCCCAATAGTATCAGTTATAATTCCCTGATTAGTGCTGCTGAAAATCAGGTCAATTATGCGGTTAAAGCCATTCGATTTATTCTGGATAATAAGCTGAAAGGTTTTGAGTTGAATAGCCATGCCGATAAACAGTATAACCAGAAGCTACAGCATAAACTTGCCGGCACTGTGTTTAATCAGGGCGGATGTGCCAGTTATTATCTTGATGAGCATAAAACTAATGTGGTGAATTATCCCTGGACCACTCAATATATGACAAATGATTTAAAGCAGTTTGATCATTATAGTTATATCTTTTACCGATAATAAACCCGTTTTGAAAAGCCTTGTTTAAAATAAGGCTTTTTATTTATGCGCTAAACAGAAGAAATAAAAAAAAGGCACGGGAACGTGCCTAAAAGGGGGAAAGTACTACCGAACTGCTTAACACACCCGCAACTGCTGGGTTAAGGCTTTGACTGCAGGCGAGTTATCGATAACCTGTAAGGCTTTAAAAGTATCGCCCTCATAAAATGGATGATAGCTCGGTTTTAGCCAATGTCTTAGGCTCAACATCATCGAGAAAAAGCTCGGCACCTGTTTGCTACGGCCATTTTCAATGACAGTTTGTGCTAATGAGCGCAGCAGACCATAGCGATGAAAGCTTTTGGCTTGAGCATCCTGCTGTGCCAATTTTTTGAAGCATTGATAGATGGCGAAAGTAAAGCCTGGTGCTACCGCTGTCATGATGATTTGGCGTTGCAAGTAGGCAAAGATTTTATTTTCCTCACCACATAAATGCATATATAAATCAAAAGCAACACTTCGATGTTCAACTTCTTCAGCCAGATGCCAGGTCATCAGATCAGACATCATCTCATCCGCAGTTTTATTTTGCCAAGGTTGATCATCCAGACACCAGGTACCTAACATGGTAGTAAAGTGTTCAACCGCAGCGGCGATGCCCACGCGAATGGTCAGCCAACGATATTCCAGATTTTTGGACAGCGCCAAGCCGAAAGGGGAAGTATTCAGTTGCTTGGCAATCGTATCTAGTGAAGCAATAAACTCATCAATTTCATAGCCATAATGTCTTAAATAATCTTGCGCCACTTTATGAGCTGCCGCGTGATGGGCTTCCTGATGTACAAAGCCTTTGACATCGGCGCGAAGCTTCTCATCTGTCACATAAGGCAGTGCCTGATTAAAGGTCCGGCACATCCATAACTCGCCAACCGGTAAAATCAAGTGAACCGCATTGATTAAGTGGGTGGCAAATGGATTGTCATAAATCCAGTGTTCAGGGGTAAGACTAAAATCAAATTGAACACGGCGCTGTTCAAGATAATGATTTTCCAGTCGTTGTTTAGGATGCATGAGCTTCTCCTCCATTCACGGCATTGATAAAATGATGGCTCAATTGCTCGGCATTTTGCGAAGGGATCCAATGCGTGGCATCCAGATAGACCGCTTGATATGAGCCGGTAAAAAACTTTTTATTGAGTTGGGCACTTTTCCTGCCCACGGCAATATCCTTATCCCCCCAGATAAACAGGGTGGGTACTTTTACTTTTTGAAATGTTGAACGGATGGGTGCCAATGGCATACTGCGATACCAGTGAATCGCTGTACCGATCCGGTTTTCTTGAATAAGATATTGCTGAAAATCCTGGATTTGTGCTGCATTCATGCCTGAGTTTTTCAGCAAGAAATGGCTGAGTGTCTTGGCTCTCTTAAATAACAGTTCAGGAATAAAGGGCAGTTGGAAAAAGCCGATATAGTACGAGCTAAAGATTTGCGTGCTAGTGAGCATCGCCTTTAGAAATGCGCCGGTATGTGGCACCGAGATCAAGGTCAGATGCTTGACCAGCTCGGGATGTTGCCGGGCCAACTCACAGGCCACAATGGACCCCCAGTCATGACCAATCACATAGACCGGTTGGCCCAGCAGATCAATAAAGCTTTTGACATCGGCAGCCAACTCGGCAATGGCATACTGAAAACGGCCTTTGGGTGAAGCGGCTTGGCTGTAGCCGCGCTGCTCAATGGCAAAGGTACGGAAATTTTGCTGATTCAGTAGCGCGCTGGTGGCTTGCCAGCTGTGTGCCGTTTCGGGAAAACCGTGTAATAGGATAACCGGTTTGCCATCGATTGGACCTGAATCAATCACATTAAAAATCAGATTATTACGGCTATACTGGCTATATCGTTTCTCTGTCTGTTTGACCATACTGACTTACTCATCAAAGCTGTCTATTGCTCTGGATAGTAGTCAGCGTTGTGGAGGCTGTCTTGACAGTAAATGAAGGGATTTAACTTCCTGTGCCATGGCTATTATTTTTGGCACATTTAGCCTAAGACTTGGCACTTAAAGACGGTAGGTGGATGGATAGAAGCGGTTAGTTCAGATACTTCATCCGGTCTTGCTCTGATCAAAACGATGTTGCAGCACCGCAGTCATTTGCTCCACCAACTGAGCCACTGGACCCTCCTTATCCCAGGCATAGAGTGAAACCTTCATCGGGCTGGCCTTGCCTAATGCAAGATATTCACGTACCCGATAACCTTGAGTGGTTGCAACAGGCAGCAGTGATACGCCCAGTCCGGTTTCAACACCCACCAGTACGCTGGCGAGGCTATTGCTGGTAAAGGCGATATACCAGTGACGCCGTTCACGTTCGATCTGCTCAAACATATCTTCGCGATACAGCCCGCCTTGTGGAAAGGTCACCAGTGGCAGGGGATCAGACCAGTTCCCACTATGATCGATACTTTCAAACCAGGCCATTTGCTCTGGAAAAGTCGCGTGACGATCCGCACTGGCAATAGCTTCTTTCACAATCACCAGATCAAATTGTCCACTTCGATAGCCTTCCATCAGATCCCGACTCAGTCCAGCGGTTACATCTAGCCGAATACTACGATGCTGTTTGCTAAAGCGACTCAAGGCCAGCGCCATGTCGGTATTCATAATATCTTCCGGCAAGCCGATATGAATCGGGATGGTGCCTGTTGGATCACCGAGCACGTTCTGAGCCTCTTGCTGCAGTGCCAGAATGCGTCGGGCATAACTAATCAGGTATTCACCTGCGGTGGTCAACTGCATTGGCCGGGCATGACGATCAATCAGCTGCTTTCCTGTAGCTTGTTCCAGCCTTGCCAGTTGCTGGCTAACCGTTGATTGCGTCATGTGCAAGCGTTCGGCCGCGAGAGTAAAACTACCTGTTTCAATAATCGTGACAAAAGCACGGAGTAAACGTGGATCGAACATGGCCGTCACTCATTGATGGGGATTTTTTAAGATTTAAACATTACCTGAATATTCATTATCTTAATACATTTGATTCAATAATTTAATTTTTAAATAGTAGGGAATCTCGCTATGCTCAACTTATAAATGGGTTGACTGGAAGGATAGCAATCATGCAACCAACAGGGGTGTCCCGATCTTTGCTGTATTTCTGTTGTTGCTTTGGAGGAAGTCGATGAACAAGTCTTTAATCGTGGCTGCTTTGGTGATGACATTATCCGCCTGTGGTAATGCCAGCTCAGGAGATACGATGCAAAATAATGCCTTACATCAGGCGGCAGCACACAATGATGTGGTCCGAATCGAGCAACTCTTGTCTAAAAGTCCAGACATCGATGTGCGTGACTCATCAGATGCAACCGCGTTAATGATTGCGACACGCGCCAACCATATTCAGGCGGCACAGGCATTGATCAAGGCGGGGGCTGATGTCAATGCCAAGGACGATATTCAGGACAGTCCTTATCTCTATGCAGGTGCAAGAGGGCATTTAGAGATCTTGAACATGACCTTGCAACATGGTGCAGACCTGAAAAGTACCAATCGTTATGGCGGTACAGCCTTGATTCCTGCGGCTGAACGGGGACATGTAGACACGGTAAAAACCCTGATTGCGGCTGGTGTGAATGTTGATCATGTCAATCATTTGGGCTGGACGGCATTACTGGAAGCCATCATGCTGGGTAATGGCGACACGCGATATCAGCAAATCGTCGACCTTCTAATTAAGGCAGGTGCCAATGTCAATCTGGCTGATCGTGATGGCGTAACGCCATTGGCACACGCTCAGTCACGCGGTTACAAGACGATTGAAAATGCATTATTGGCTGCAGGCGCAAAATAAAACCGAGAGGGGGATAAACATGGATCAACATACAGATTTTCTACGTCAGGCCATTGAACTTGCTTATCAAAATAGTGAGGCGGGTGGCCGTCCATTCGGGGCGGTGATTGTCAAAGATGGAGTGGTCATTGCGACCGGTGTGAATCAGATTCTCAGCAGCAATGATCCCACTGCGCATGCAGAGTTACAGGCCATCCGTGCAGCCAGCAAACAGCTGAACTCGGCCAATCTGGAAGGATGTTCGGTGTTTGCCAGTGGACATCCCTGTCCGATGTGTATGGCTGCCATGCGTATGGCAGGTATACAAGCCGTGACTTATGCCTACTCAAATGAAGCGGGTGAACCCTTTGGCTTATCTACCGCTGCAATTTATGCCGACCTGGCCAAGCCTTTTGCCGAGCAGTCGATGCAGATTCGCTATGTTCCTGTACGGCTGGAGCACAAGCCCGATTTGTATGCATACTGGAAATCACTGGTCTGAATCATGCTGACTTCTCCTCAACATCGTCCGTTACTCATCGCGACCGTGGCACTGGTCGGGCTAAATTTGCGACCTTTTATGACCAGTATCGGGCCGGTCACGAATTCGATAAGAACGGGAACTGGCCTGAGTTTGCAAGGCATCGCCTTACTCACCTTGGTGCCGATGCTGCTGATGGGCATCATTGCCTTCGTTGGACCGGCGATACAAAGTGCCTTGGGTGAACGTAAGGCCATTCTGACGGCTTTAGCAATTATCTGTCTCGGCTGTGCATTACGTTTTATCAGCCCGAATGGCGGATTCCTGATTCTGACCGCGGCCATTATTGGCTTTGGTGTGGCGATTGTACAGGCCAGTTTTCCGAGCATGATCAAAAGAGAATTTGCGGATCATCTAGGACCGATGATGGGATTGTATTCAGCCATGTTGATGGGCGGTGGCGCTGTGGGCGCCTTGATTGCACCTCTGATAACCGGCATGACCGGAAACTGGAAAATTGGTTTATCTGTGTTTAGCGTGCCTGCAATGGCTGCATTTGTACTGGCTAGTTGTTTTTTAGCTCGACCTGCAAAATCTCAGTACACCCTGCCATCGGTTGGAGTGTTATTGAAACAGCCACGTACCTGGTTATTGATTTGCTGTTTTGGACTGATTAATGGCGGCTATAGCTCGATCGTGGCATGGCTGGCGCCGGCCTATCAGGAGCTGGGCTGGAGTGCGACCGCGAGCGGTAATCTGATGGCGCTACTGACACTGAGTCAGGCTGCGGCAGCGCTGCTGTTGCCTTATTTATCCCGACGCAATCAGGATCGCCGTCTCTGGATTGCCTTAACCCTGATCATGCAATTGCTTGGATTTGCAGGTCTGGCTTTTATCCCCGAATCTTTGCCTTATTTTTGGGTAGTGACTTTAGGCGCAGGCTTGGGTGGCTGTTTTGCCTTGCTGATGATTGTGGTACTTGATCATCTGGCTGATCCTGCCCATGCCGGACAGCTTTCCGCCTTGATGCAGGGCGGCGGATTTTTGCTTGCAGCGCTTGCGCCTTGGCTGCTTGCAGTATTTCATGGTGTTACAGGTCATTATACACTCGGCTGGATCTGGCACTTTGCCATGGTCATGGTGGTGGCCATATTGGTGATCAGGCTCAACCCAACACATTACGGTAAAGCCATCCGCTTGACCAAATAAATCCGCAGCGGCTGAACAAAGGGAAAACGTCTTTTTGAGCAGCAGCGTGTGCGGTACTTAACAGGGAAGTTTAAAAAAATAAATAGAATGTGACAATTATGGTCATCTATAGACAGAACTGTATAGACATTAAATCGTTTTTTTGAGTAAAATATGGCAAATTTAATGAAATGTTCTATAAAAAATGCTGAACAATATTTTTCAGGCTCTGGAAAGTTTAGGCCTTACAGCACAAAAACGTGCCATTCATATTCAGTTTTCGAATCAAAATTTAAATACCCAAGTTTTCCTGCAACGCATTGATGGTCAGCATGCGCTGAATGCCGGTTTTAAGGCAGAGCTGATCTGTTTGTCGACCAATGCCAGCATTCCCCTGAAACAGTTCATCGGCAGCCAAGCCGCCATTGATACCGTCACCGATCAGGGACAACTCAGCCGTGTCACAGGCATTATCACGCAAGCCTTGCAAGGCCAGTCGGACGGTAGTTTAACGCTTTATAAACTCACACTCGAAGACCCAACCGCACTGTGGAAACAACGCCGTAACAGCCGCGTGTTTATGAATAAAAGCGTGCGTGATGTGGTGGAAGTTTTCTTTAAAGAATGGCAACAAAAAAGCCCCTTATTTGCCTCCAGCCTAACGCTGGACCTCAGTGGACTCAGTCAGGACTACGATGTCCGCCCATTCATAATGCAGTCCAATGAGAGCGACTATGACTTTGTCACCCGTTTACTACGTAGCGAAGGCATCAACTGGCTGGTAGATGAAGCAGAACGAACCGTTCCACAAAGTAGTGCTGCGATTCAGCCGCAAAAACTGCGTCTGATTGATGACAATAGTCAGTATCAGGCCTTAGACCGTCGCCAGATCCGTTATCACCGCAGCAGTGCCACCGAACAATACGACAGCATGACCAGTCTGGTCGGACAGCGCTCTCTACAACCGAGCAGCGTACATGTGCAACGCTGGCAGGCTGATGCACTGGAACAGGAAGATGGTGCAGGCAGTGTCCAAAGCACGCATAAGCACAGCGAACAACACGACAATGCCAGTCTCGGTCTGGAACAGGCCTGGCATTTTTCACCGGCATGGATGCAAGACCTGAATGGTGAAGATGGTGCAACCCAGTCCGGCAATGCCCAGATAGAAAAGCTCAATCAGAAGCTCGGACAATATTACGATCTGCAATCGAAACAGTTCGTAGCGAAGACCACCGTCCGTGACACCCATGTCGGTTACTGGTTTGAACTGGCCGAACACCCTGAAATCGACCAACACGATGGCAGTGATAAAGAATTCCTGATCACAGGCAAACACTTCTACAATCAGAACAACTTGCCTAAAGATTTGCACCAGCAGATTAATCAGCTATTGGCCCAAAGCAACTGGCAGCCAAGCCAACAAAGCAATACAGAAGAACGCCAAGCCAATCAGCTCATCCTGCAACGCCGCAATATCAAAACCGTACCTGAATACAATCCATTACAACACCGTCCAGCCGCTTCACCGCAACGTGCCAAAGTGGTTGGCCCAAGCGGCGAAGAAATCCATGTGGATGAATGGGGTCGTATCAAAGTCCGTTTCCTGTTTACCCGTAGTGAAGACCATAGCCACGATGGTGGTGCAGGGGCCAACGACAACGACACCGATTCAGCCTGGGTCGATGTACTGACCCCGTGGGCCGGAGAAGGCTATGGCGCACGTTTTCTGCCGCGTATCGATGAAATCGTAGTCATCGACTTCTTTGATGGCAATATTGACCGTCCATTTGTAGTGGGACGTATTCATGAAGCGCATCGCAGCCCAACCAAATTCGACAATGCAGGCAAGCTGCCAGACACCAAGAAACTGGCCGGGATCAAATCGAAAGAATATCAGGGCGAAGGCTTTAACCAGTTACGTTTTGATGACACCACTGGACAGATTAGCGCACAACTGCAGAGCAGTCATGCTGCTAGTCAACTTAACTTAGGTAAACTGAGCCACCCGAAAGATAAAGCGGAAAGTGAAGACCGCGGTGAAGGTTTTGAACTGCGTACCGATCAATGGGGAGCCGTACGAGCTGGAGAAGGTTTACTCGTTTCCACGCATAAACAGGATCAAGCCCAAGGCGAACATCTGGATGCACAACCTGCCAAGCAACAGCTGGAAGGTAATCAAAACAATGCCAAGGCACTCAGCGAAGTGGCCAAGAATCAGCAGACCGATGAGATTGAATCCGTTGATCAACTCAAAGAATTCGCTGAACAGATTCAAGAGAAAATTGCGCAATTTAAAAAATCATTATTATTGCTGAACTCACCTGCGGGTATTGGATTAAGTACCAATGAAGATATTCATCTCTCTGCGGACGGGCAGATCAACCAGTTTGCAGGCGACAGTATCAACTTAAGCACGCAGAAAAATCTGATTACGCATGCACAAAACCGAATTAGCCTGTTTGCCGCACAGAGTGGGATCAAGCAGGTGGCTGCGAAAGGCAAGTTTGAAGTCCAAGCGCAGTCGGATGGCATGGACTTACTGGCCAAACAAGGCATTCAGATTATTTCAACCGAAGACCGCATTGAGATCGCTAGCCCCAAAGAAATTGTGATTACTGCCGGTGGTTCTCAGATTAAGCTGAATGGTTCAGGGATCTTCCCCGTAACGGGCGGCAAGTTTGAGGTCAAGGCGGGGCAGCATTTATTTATGGGTGGGGCGAAAGTTCAGTATGAGATGCCTGTTTTAAAAGGGTTAGGAGAGATAACTAAATTTAGTGTAAGAGCAGATTTGTCTTATTACTCAACTAATCAGGAGTATAAAAATACTTCTTATAAATTTTTCTCCACTAAGGGCTACTTTCATGCAGGAGAGTTAGATGAGCGAGGAAGAACAAAAAGAATATTTAGTACAGTTAGTGAAGATTATTCATTGTTAATTGATGTCGAAATTGATATTGAAGAAGAGTTTTTAGAAATTCAATTGGATGATAAGAAATGAAATTGAAGCTTTCATTTAAATTTATATATGCAAATTATGATGAGGGTGTCGCAAATGTTGAGTACAGAATCAGAAGCTACCCAACAACTTATCCAACAATTGCAAGCACTTTGACAAAGAGCGGAGATAGAACTAATAAGATTGGATTATCTAAAATATTCGAAATTAATGGTTTTAATGGCTATATTCTTATAGAGATAAAGGGGTTGCCTACTAAGTATAAAGAGTGGAAGGTTGTAAAGAAACTTAATATTGATACGGGTGCGTATATCTTAAAATCTATTAATTATGAGGAACTTATTAAGGTTAAACTCCCTGTGGAAAAAATAGGTGTTTTTAAAACTGAAGCTAAAGGTGTTAATGGGACTGAACGGAGTGACCTCTATGAAGTTCAGTCTGGAGATACTGTAGAATCTATTGCGAAGAAATTTAATAAATCTAAAGAGCGTATCATGTTGGATAATGGGCTTTCACATGAATTTAAAATCTATAAAGGACAAAGACTTTATATTGGTGATAAGCCAATAAAAATTTCTGAACCAAAACTAATTGGTCCAGATAAAGAAATATTTATTAAATCATCTCATATAGTTAGATATGGAGATACATTAAGCTCAATAGCTAAAGAATATTCACTAAATATTAATGAGATAGCTTTTGATAATAAAATAAAGATAACTGATACTTTGAAAATAGGCCAAATCTTAATTTTAAATAATAGAAATTATTTTAAAAAAGCCTTTACAAGGCAAGAAATAGACATAGAAATTAATAGAAGGGCTTTTTATGGGAGTACTAGTGGTTTTCCTGTACATATGGCACTTAAACAAAAAGCTACTCAAGCATCGGTAAGTTTAGGAGCAGATTTCTTTAACTTCGTTGGGAGTTTTGAATTAGGTTTTGCATATGATTTAAATGGTAATAAAATGCTTTATGTCTCTACTATTGAGCAAATAGATTTATCTCAGAATTTAATAAATAATATAGTATCCGATGTTCAAAGTGGGAAAGGAACAGTTTCTGAAATTATTGAAAGTTATAAGAAAAAAGGTATTTTAAAAAAACGTAAATGGTCTAAAGAGGAAATAAAAAAACATCTCAAAAAGCTTTCATTTAGCATTGGCGATTCTATAGTAAGTACAAATGCCCAACATGTCGAAGATCTTACAGGATCTGGTTATAGTGTTACTAACACTGTAAAATTACTTATTGCTGATCTGAGTAGAGTAAATACAATAGCTGAAACAGCTGATGGACGTACTATACGTGGAAAAGGCTATGGTGCAGGAACAGCAATTGGATCGAAGAAAGCATCTTCTATTGCTAATGAAAAAACTCATATTTCAGCATCATTAGCACAATCACAGACTTATGGATTATTAATTATTGATCCATATAGACGTTTCTCTAAAAAGCATTTTGATAGAGATCCGATTGTCGAAATAGATTTGATGTCTAAGGATTAATTATGTTTGATTTTAAAAAAATAGTTTTTATTTTTACAGTTTTCATTCTTGTTTTTAGTAGTGCTTGTAACTCAAAAAGTACTAGTGGTATTTCTGAAGCTGAAAAAAAAGAATATGTTTCTAAATATCAAGCTGAAATGGATAGTGAAAACTATAAAGGTGCTTTTAGTATACTTGAAAAATTAGTTGAAAAAAATGATGATTTTGCAAAGAATGAAATGGGTTTTTTTTATGAGAAGGGTATATTTGTTGAAAAGGATATAAAGAAGGCAATAAAATTTTATGCTGAAGCGGGTAATAATAATTATGTACCTGCAATGTACAATATTAGTAGATTGAAACTAGAGGATGGGAATTCGGCTGAAGCTTTATCTATATTAAAAAAAATAGAAAGTGATAATTATGCGCCAGCTATTAATCTTTTGGGTATCATGTATAATAATGGGGATTATGTTGATAAAGATTTAAATAAGGCTTTTTTGTATTACAAAAAAGCAGCTGATTTGGGGAACCCTGATGCTAAATTCAACTTAGGGCAAATGTATTTTTACGGTGAGGGAGTTAAACAAGACTATAAAAAGTCTTTCTATTGGTATGATGAGTCTGCAAAGCAAAATTATGATTTTGCAAAAATTCAGTTGGCAACATCATATTATAAGGGATATGGTGTGGAGAAAAATGTTGAGAAAGCTATAAATGTTATTAGTGAAATGGCTAAAAAGGGTGATCCAGACGCAATTTATAATATTAGACTTTACTATAAGTCTATGGGTGATAATGGGAAATATGAATATTGGGATGTTAAGTGTAAAGGAACTACAGGTTGTGAATAATATTTTATATTAAAAATAAAATTAATTACTCAGTATCAACTAGATGGGAAAAATTAACTAAGTTGATACTGAGGTGGTTATTAATTACATAAGAAAAATTGATCAAATATCTTACTAAACTGAAATGGCATTAGCTGGAGGAGCTGTGGGTGCAATTTTAAGCAAGCGTCTACTTGGATTTTTAGGTATTACGCCTCATGCTAAAGTTGGGCAGGTAATTATAACTGTAGCAGTATTAGGTGGTGCTACTGGTTCAAGTATGTTTGTGGATAAAGCACTATATCAAAGTATGGGATTGTGTAAATAATGGGTTTTAATTTTTTTATCTTTATTTTAAGTATATTATTGTTTTTGGTAGGTTATTTATATTCTTGTAATTTTATGAATAAAAATAAGTTTATACAATTGAATTTTCCTAAAATCAATGGTGATAAATACTCATTTTATGAGATTTTTGAAATACAATCTCTGCTATTTTCTTTTTTTATTCATTATAATATTTTTTATAAGAAAAGTGGGCGCCTCCCAGTTTATGATGATAAACATAATGTAGTAACGAATAACTTTTCTAAAGATGAGTTGATTGAATTTATTAATAGTAATTACATTTTTTTAAAAAAATATTCTTTGATTTTTTTTATTTCTGGGGTGTTATTTGTTGGATCGTTAACTTATTTCTTTATTTTTGAATATTAATTTGTGTGATTTTAGTGTTTTTTAATGAGTGTGGGTTTTATAAATTTTATTTTTGTTAAGTTGTTGTGATAAAAATAAGGTGAATTAAAAGGTGTTGAATATGTGGATTAAGACTAAAAAGAATATTTTCTTGGTTATTATAACTCTGTTTTTATCTTCATTTTATTTAGTGGGGTGTGGTAATTCTACAAGCCCAGCAAAGCAGGAAGCTAACAATAGCCAACAGGATATTGATACCTTATTTAAAAAAGCAGAAAGTTTATTTGACGATGATAAACCTCAAGAAGCATATAACATCTTAAAGAAGCTTGCAGAGCAGGGAGATGCTAAATCTCAAAACGCTTTAGGCAATGGCTATCAATATGGGTTTTGGGGCGAGATTGACTTAAAGCAAGCAAAGTATTGGTATCAAAAAGCGGCAGATCAAAATTATGTGGGAGGCATCCATAATTTAGGTATCTTAGAATTTTTACAAGAAAATTATAAACAGGCTTTACCGTATTTTGAAAAAGCTGCAAATATGAATAATGCTGATTCCATCAATATGGTAGGAATTTATCATCAAGAAGGAATAGTTTTTGAACAAAATTATAAAAAGGCGCTTTCAAATTTTTCTCAAGCTATAGATATTGATGCGGATAATGCAAGTGCTTTATTTAATATTGGACAAGCTTATTACTATGGAGAAGGGGTCAAGCAAGACTATAAAAAAGCTTTTGTATGGCTTACCAAGTCTGCAAATCAAGATTATAGTCTAGCGCAGATTCAATTGGCGGAGATGTACTTTAGTGGTAAAGGTGTCAATAAAAATGTTGCGAAAGCTGTTGAAATTATTAAGCCTTTAGCAGAGTTAGGTGACCCAAAAGCGCAACAAAACTTGAAATGGTATATTGATCATCTAAATTAATGTAATAAAGATGATCTTAATCTCAAATGGGGAATTATGAATGAAGAGGTGTAAAAAATTATGAAAAGTAAATTTTTTACTTTGTTGTTTTTATCATCCTTAATTGGGGGATGTGATAGTGTAAATGCTAATAAGAGTAATCATAATGATCAGATCAATAGTGATGATGTTCAGATAGGAAATGCATATGAGGAATTAAAAATGATTGCAGAAAATGGTAATCAAGTTGTTCAGGAGTTATTGTTAAAATGTTATGAAGATAGTTTAAATGGTTTTCAAACCACTTATAGAATTTATAAAGAGGGAAAAGTTATTTATGGAGGGGTTTTAGATTGTAAAGGAACAGCTAAACCTAGTTTTACCAAAAAAAATGAAACAGATGATGGCTTAGAGATTTTTATAGAGCATGAACTAGTCGTTGAAGAAGAAACATATTTAGGACCTAAAAATGAGTAATTCTCATCTCAAGTTTTATTCAGTTTTGTTGGGATTACGCTCATACTTACCTTTCCAGAGTAAAAATTCCTTTTCATTTTTTTGCTCTCTATAGGCTATAGCAAGATTATATTGTGCGGTAGCATTACCATCCTCAGCTATTGGTTTGAGTAAGTTGATAGCTTTTCCTAAATCCTTGGATGTGCCTTTACCATTTGCATATAAATTTGCTAACTGGATTGACGCAGCCTCATAGTTTTGTTCAGAGGATTTTGTATACCATTCAAATGCTTTTTTATAGTTTTGTTTTACGCCTTTACCGTAGTAATAGGCTTGTCCAAGATTAAATTGACCTGAGGCGTTGCCGTGCTCTGCTGCTATTTTAAATTTTTCAAGTGCTTTGGTTGAGTCTTGAGGAAAAATAATACCATTTATATGATATATACCAATATAATTAACTGCTTCATAGGACCCCAGTTGAGCTGCCTTTTCAAAAAGGATTAATGCTTTTTGATAGTCATCTTCATTTTTTGCTTTATTAAACGCTATTAAGCCTAAGTTATGTATTGAAGGGGCATGGTTTTGTTTAGCTGCTAATGTATACCAATGAATAGCTTTTTCTTCATCAGTTTCACCATTAAATCCATATTGGTAACTTGCACCAACATCATTCTGAGCAACTGGATTTCCTTGTTTAGCAAGCTCTAATAGAATCGTAAATGCTTTATTATATTGGTCATTATTGATCAAATCTTCTGCTTGCTTAAGTTTTTTATTGGTTTCTTGATCATAGATGTACACGTTTTCTGCATCTGAATTATTTGTATTTGAGATTGAATTTTGTTGAGAATTGCCACATGAAATCAGGAAGATAAGTGATGTTAGAACTAAAATATTTTTCATTTAAATCTAAGCTGTTATTGAAATTTAAATGAGCTTATTTTAATGTTGGTTCCTTTTTTTAACAATAATTAATAGGCGTGATTTAATTATTTTTACAATTCACACTATTTTAAACTTTATGGTCGCTTATTTTTAACATAATAGGACAGAAATTTTGTGAGTATTTCTATGTTAATTAAAGATTTGTTGGTGATTTATTTATTGTTGTCAATTGTATTGTGGGCTATATTTCACCAATTAGCAGCAAGATATGTGAATCGTAATGAAGATTTGAAAGGTATATTTTACGGTAACTTGTATAAAAACAAATCAATGGACGTTGCTAATATTGAAGCAATAATTTTAGGTGTTACTTTTATTAATACAATTTTCTTATTTTCTGAGAAGAGTTTAAAAAACTTTTTTGAAAAAAGAAAAATATTCTATGGCTTGGATTTTAACTCGGCTATGAGTGTAGTAGAGCAGCATAAAAAGTTATGGTTTTATATTAAGTTATCTGTTTTTTTTGGTTCTACGATAGTTATAAGCTCAGTTATGCTCTTTTGGTTGTAATCAATTGTTGATGATTTTATCAATCTACAAAGGATATTCCATACTTGACTGAGCTTAATATTGTCCCATTAAACACACTCTGTAAAGACCAACTTTATAGTTTAAGCATTGTTTGTCAGCGTGAATTTCTTCATTTTCATATGAGGTTAAACAAGGACGTACAACAATGAAAAAAGCACTGCTTCTCTTGGGTTCAATGGGTGTGTTGGCCAATACGCCAGTCTGGGCCACCGATATCAGTATCGGTGATCCGAAAACACAAGCGGGTGAACTAAAACTGACAGGCGCAATCCGTACCCGCTATATCCATAAAGACTATATTGTCGAAGCCAATGAAGGTTCTAAAAATGATGACTGGCAACTGGCCGATATCAAGGCGGTGCTGAGTTATGAAAACCCAGACTGGATTGCATCGATGGATGTGCGTTGCTATCAATATGACCGCTTGTGCGATGCACTGTTTTTAAAAGATGCTTGGGCAGGCTATAAATTCTCGGATCAGCAACGGCTGACAGTCGGTTTTCAATCGGTTGATTTTGGCTTTGGGCGACTGTGGGGCAATAGCTATTATGAAACTTTGCTGAATACAGTTGGACTGGAAGACATTCAAAACCTTGGGGTGAAGTACCAGTTTAAGGATAATCTGTATAACTTCATTCTCGGTTTTTACCCGACCGATGGCGGCAATTACAAAGGTACCTCCAAGGATTCCAGCCGCTATAGCGGTAACTTTGTGCGCGCAGATGATCTGACCCAAGGCACCGATATTGATGAAAAGAATATGTGGGTGACGCGCTTATCCCGAAAATTTGAGCTAGATCAATCCCAAAATTTTTCCACGGAAATTGGTGGCTCTTACTGGTATTCGGAATTGGAAAATAACCGCAGCAACCGAGATGGGCATCGCAGTACCTGGAGCATTTTTAGCACCACCAATTATCAGGCATGGCAATGGTTGTTCCTGGCAGGCGAGCAGGACATTAAAAATGCAGATGATCTTTTGCCAAAAAGCTCGACCATTGGCGCATTTGATTATCCTTATCAGGTGGCCAACAAAGGCAAATATATGGCCAATGAAATTAACTACACCTTTGCCAAGCCTTTTCATCAGTTAGAAAATATTAAACCTTATGTATCGTATAGCCGTTTTTATAAAGATGAATCAGGCTATCAAGATTCTGATCGCTTAATCGCAGGTCTATATTTTAACTATAAAAAAGTCGGCATACAGGGTGAATATATCTGGAGTCGCAATGACCCAATGACGGGTAGTGGCGCAGATGGACTGGCACAAGGTGACAGCAATCAATGGAATAAATTGTTCTATTTATCGCTGGGTTATTATTTCTAAATCCAGCTTGGAAAATGAGCCAGTCTGTTTGCGATAGACTGGCTTTTTTCATTTAGGCGGTTCTTAAAATCAGCGCCCCGATTAAAATAATACATGAGGAGATAATCCGTACTGCATTGATGCGTTCTTTTAGAATAAAAATCGAGATCAGCGTAGCAAATAAAATCGAGGTTTCTCTTAGTGCGGCAACAATCGCAACCGGTGCAAGCGTCATCGCCCACAGTGCCAAACCATAAGAGAAAAAAGAACCGATTCCACCAATTAAACCTAAATGCCAATTATGGCGAAAATACTCACCCATCTGACGATATTGCATTTTCAGGGCAAAGATAAAAAAGATCAGTCCAGAGAGTACGAAACTCCATAGGATATAGGCAATGACTGATCCTGCCAGGCGAACACCATGACCATCCAGCAAGGTATAACCTGCAATTAAGACAGCGTTGAGTAGAGCCAGACCGATACCTTTGCGTCCCGTTTTGGGCGCAGCCAAAATCATGGATAAAATGCCAATGGAAATGGTGATGATGCCTAGCCATGCATTGAATTGAAGTTGTTCATGCAGTAACAAAGTGCCTAACACGGCCACAATCAGCGGTGCTGTGCCACGCATTAAGGGATAGGTTAGCCCCATATCGGCCACACGGTAGATTTTAGCCACCATGCCAAAATACAGAATCTGTATTGCGGTTGAAGCCAGAATATAAGGCCAGCTCTCGCGATGCGGCATTGGAAAAAAGGGCAGCAGGAGTGCGGCTAAAACTGCTGCGGATGCCGTAACCAGTACCGTGGTTAAAAACTTATTTGTACCCGCTTTTACAATGGCATTCCATGTGGCGTGACATGTTGCCGCAAGTAAAATAAGGCCAAATATTGCCGTGCTCATAAGCTGCCTGTTAATTCATGATCTTGCTAATGTGCATGATAGAGTTGAAAAAAGAAAGCAGGCAGCTTATCGCAATTATAGAAATACTTTCTCTGTATTTGGATTGATCGGCTCAATCGGTTGGATTAACTGACCACGGTTCAGGTTTTGGATATGCTGTAAACGGTTGATCAGTTCATTTTGAATAAACAGGATACAGGTCTGTAGTTTGGATGAGCTTTTTAAACGTGAAGGATATACTGCCCAGACATCGGCATCTTGCCAGTATTCCGGCAAGATATGTTGTAACTGACCGCTAATCAATTCATCCGCCACATCCCAGATCGAACGTAAGATAATGCCATGTCCTTCAATTGCCAACTGGTGAATAATCTCGCCGTTATTGGAAATAAAACGTGGTGTGACATGCACCGAACGATCTTCCGAAGGATGGCGTAATTTCCATAACACTGAGGATTGATCTCGTTCACTGATGGTCAGACAATCATGATTACGCAAATCGTCCAGACTTTCAGGCATGCCTTGTTGCAACAAATAGCTTGGCGCAGCGCAGAAAATCCGGAAATTCGACAGCAGTTTTTTGGCAATCATATTCGGGGCAATCTCATTGCCAATGCGAATATCCAGATCAATGCTGTGCTGGATCAGGTCTTTGGTGTTGTCGATGGTATCAAACTGAATCTCCAGTTTGGGATACATGGTCATCAGTTTAGACAAAATGGGCGCAACATGTTTACGGCCAAAACCAAAGCTGCTGACAATGTCGAGATGACCGGTGGGCGTGCTTAAGGGGTTATTCACCAGCTCACTGATTTCATCAAATTCGTCCAGAATATTGGAGACCCGATCCAGAATCAGTTTGCCATCTTCAGTCAAACTGACATGACGGGTACTGCGGTGGAACAGTTTGCAGTTCAGGTTGGTTTCTAAAATATTGATGCGTTTACTGATAAATGCAGGTGAAACACCGAGCTCCTCCGCTGAGTCGACGAAACTCTTGCGTTTGGCGACTGTGCAAAAAACCTTTAAATCCGATAGGTTAGGTAGATTATTCACGATCCGTGTCCATTGGGGTGATAGTTTTCTTATTGATCATTGCTGCCGAAAACAGCATGTTTACAACTCAGGATATTAACCAAAGGTGTAAGGGAGCGTTATGGCAAAAAAGTATAAAGTTGCCACGATTGCAGGCGATGGAATTGGCTTAGAAGTTCTACCAGAAGGCATCAAGGTTGTAAAGGCAGCAGCAGACAAATATGGCATTCAAGTTCAAATGGATAGCTTCGATTGGGCCAGCTGCGATTATTACCTTGAACACGGCAAAATGATGCCGGATAACTGGTTTGAAGTCTTACAGCAATATGATGCAATTTTCTTTGGTGCGGTGGGTTGGCCTGAAAAGGTGCCAGATCACATTTCACTGTGGGGATCATTGCTGCAGTTCCGCCGTCGTTTTGATCAGTATGTGAACTTACGCCCTGTTCGGTTAATGCCTGGGGTGAAATGTCCACTGGCTGGCAAACAACCGGGCGATATCGATTTTTATGTGGTGCGTGAAAACAGTGAGGGTGAATATTCAGCGATTGGTGGTAAAGCTTTTGAAGGGACTGATCGTGAGTTCGTCTTGCAGGAAGCGGTGTTTACCCGTCATGGTGTCGATCGCATTTTGAAATATGCCTTTGAATTTGCGGATCAGCGTGAGGCGAAAAAAATCACGGCTGCAACCAAGTCGAACGGGATTGCGGTGAGCATGCCGTACTGGGATGAACGTGTCGATGAAATGGCAAAACACTACCCACAGATCAAGGCAGATAAACAGCATGTTGATATTTTAGCAGCACGTTTTGTTCTACAGCCTGAGCGTTTTGATGTGGTGGTGGCATCGAATTTATTTGGTGACATCTTGTCGGATTTAGGTCCTGCATGTACTGGCACCATTGGTCTGGCGGCTTCGGCTAACCTGAATCCTGAACGTAAGTTTCCGTCCTTGTTTGAACCTGTCCATGGTTCAGCACCCGATATTTACGGCCAGCAAATTGCCAACCCGATTGCAGCGATCTGGTCGGGTGCCATGATGCTGGATTTCTTGGCAGATGGAGATGAGCAGGTGATTCAGGCAGGACAAGAGATTATGCAGGCGATTGAGCATGTGTTGGTGCATGGCCCGAAAACGCCTGATGTCGGTGGAACTGCCAAGACCTATGAAGTGGGTGATGCGATTGCAGCCTGTGTGACTCAGCAAAAAATGGATTTATTCGCGATGGAGTAAGTACCCCTCAGGGAATAGTCACTATCCGAGATGGATTGAATAGATATGGATAATCAAATTACAAAACCTTATACAGATAAGACGCTTGCGATCACCAGTCTAGCCGTTGTATTTACCTCGGTGGCTGGTCTGGCAATCTACTCATCTGAATCAATACAACTGGCGGCAAAATGGATGCAGTGGACCACCTCGGTATTCACTACGCCAGTGCTGTTATTTGCTTTTTTATCAATTATTTTTACCTTCGGTTTGGCCTTTAGTAAATACGGCAAAATCAAGCTTGGTGAAGGCAAGCCCCAATACAGCACCATGTCATGGATTTTCATGTTCATTTTGTCGGGGATTGGGTCATCCACCTTGTACTGGGGCTTTCTGGACTGGGCCTATTATTACCAGACCCCGGGTTTGAATTTAGCCCCTGAATCGGCAGCAGCGCTGAAATACAGCGTGGCTTATTCCTTCTTTCACTCCGGTTTGAGTGCATGGTCGATTTATGCTTTGGCTTCAATTTCACTGTGCTATAGCTATCATGTCAGAAAGAACAAAGGCTTGAGTCTGGCATCAATGGTGGAAGCGGTCACAGGCTTTAAAGCAACGGGCCCGGTTGGACGTGTGGTCGACCTGATGTTCTTGCTGTGTATGTTTGGTGCCTTGACCATTTCGCTGGTTTTGACTGCGGTGACCTTTACCAACATTCTGTCGCAACTCACGGGTATCCCGAATACCTTTATGACCAAAGTGATCATCATTTTAGCGGTATCCATCTTATTTGCGCTGAGCTCGTATGTGGGTATGGATAAAGGCATGCAGCGCTTGAGTCATATGGTGTGTTTGGGCGTGGTGCTGTTTGCGATCTATGTGCTGTGCTTTGGACCAACCCAGTTCATTATGAATAATTCATTGATGAGTTTTGGTCTGATGGCGACTAACTTTGTCGATATGAGTCTGTTTACCGATCCGATGGGCGATGGAAAGTTCACCCGTGAATGGACCGTGTTCTACTGGTTATGGTGGATTTCTTATGCACCGGGCGTGGCGTTGTTTGTGACCCGTGTATCTAAAGGACGCACCATTAAAGAAGTGATTCTTGCCATGGTCATCGGCGGTAGCGTTGGTTTATGGTTCATCTTTGGGGTATTTGAAAATTACAGCGTTCACAGCTTCATTCACGGCATGGTCAATGTGCCGCAAATCTTGAGTCAGCAAGGTGGCGAAGTGGCGATTGGTCAACTGTTGGGTTTATTGCCAGCAGGCAAACTGATGATGTGGTTGTTCCTTGGCATTATGGTGATTTTCCTTGCGGCACATATGGATGCGGTGGGCTATGCGGTGTCTGCAACCTGTACCCGTGGTTTAAGTGAAGGGCAAGATCCATCTCCGAATGCGCGTTTGTTCTGGTGTCTGATGTTAACCCTAGTGCCGATTGCGATGATTTTTTCAAAGGCACCCTTAGACACCATGAAAACGGCCACCATTGTGACTGCCTTACCGTTTATTGTGATTATTCTGGTACAGACCTATGGCCTGGTGAAATGGTTGATTGAGGATTATTCCAAAGTGCCATCGCATTTGATTGAACAAAGCAGCTTTAGTGATCTGGACGCGCTTGAGCATACTGACCCAAATCAACAGATGCAGATTGATATTGCGGCAACCGCACTGGCCCATAAAAGTAGTCAAAAGGAATTGTCATGACACAGCAACCGAACACGCGCTATGAGTTAAGCGAAGAAATGCAAAGTCTGGTGTACTGGAGCAGCATTTATTCAGCCGCGGATAATGATATTGATTCAATACGTGCAGCCTATGATGCGATGTGCCGGCATTACACCTTGCCACGCGATGGGTCAGTCCATATTGAAGATAAAACCGTTGTGCATGCGACTCATCCAGTCAATGTTCGGTTGTATACACCATTAGGCCAAGCACCCGCGGAAGGTTGGCCGTGTATCCTATTTATCCATGGTGGTGGTTGGATGCTGGGCAATCTGGATTCGCATGAATTTATCACCCGCTATTTATGCCGTGATCTGAATGTTGCGGTACTGAGTGTCGATTATCGTTTGATACCAGAACATCATTTTCCCGCCGCTTATGAGGATTGTGAAACGGTCTATCACTGGCTACGTGAGCATGGCGCAGACTGGAACATCAATCCAGCGCAGGTGGTATTAGCAGGTGATAGTGCAGGTGGCAACTTAGCCGCGGCACTGGCGGTTCAGCTACAGCATACAGGCAATCAGGCTTGTGGTTTGGCTTTGATCTACCCATGTTTGGGCAGTAGTTTTGATACCGCGTCTTGCCAGCAGCATGCACATGCACCGTTACTGACGCTAGAGGAAATGCATTATTACCTGAAGGAATATGCACCGAATGCAAGCGACTGGAAAGATACACGTTTAGCGCCATTGAACGCACAGGATTTTTCTGACATGCCGCGTAGTTTTGTTGCGGTGGCTGAATACGATCCACTGAGTGACGACGGACGTATTTTCGTAGACAAGTTAAAACAAGCCAATATTGCTGCCGAGTTTTATCTCGGCAAAGGATTACTGCATGGCAGTTTACGTTTAGTACGGGACTGTCCTGTGGTACAGGATTTATATCAGCACATGCTGAGTTCGTTAAAGCAAATGTTCAAGTGATTTGAACACCAGCCAATTTTGATAAAACGGTCGTTAGGACAAAAGAGTTTAATGGAGTAAAACCATGAATGCAGTTGAAAAATTACCAGAAGATTTCTGTTCAAACCCGGATGTGGCATGGACATTTCCCAAAGTGTTCTATACCTCATCTCAGGTGTTTGAGCGTGAAAAAGAAGAAATTTTTGCGAAAAGCTGGATTTGCGTGGCACATGGCAGTGAAGTTGCCCAGAACAATGACTATATTACCCGTAAGGTCATTGGTGAAAACATCATCGTGATTCGCGGTAAAGACAGCGTATTACGTGCATTTTATAATGTCTGCCCACATCGTGGTCATGAGCTGTTAAGCGGTAGCGGTAAAGCCAAAAACGTGATTACCTGTCCGTATCATGCATGGACATTCAAGCTGGATGGGAGTTTAGCACTGGCGCGTAACTGTGATCATGTCGAGTCTTTTGACAAGCAAAACTCCAGCATGGTGCCGTTAAAAGTGGAAGAATATGGCGGTTTTGTCTTTATCAATATGGATGAAAATGCCACTTGTGTTGAAGATCAGTTGCCTGAATTTGCACAAAAACTGAATGAAGCCTGTGCGGTGATTAAAGACTTGAAACTGGCTGCACGTTTCGTAACGGAAACGCCTGCCAACTGGAAAGTGATCGTGGATAACTATTTGGAATGTTATCACTGTGGTCCGGCGCATCCCGGTTTTGCCGACTCGGTACAGGTGGATAAATACTGGCACACCACCCATCAGAACTGGACGCTGCAATATGGTTATGCACGTTCTTCAGAAAAGTCATTCAAGCTTGACCCATCGGTGAAAGACCCGACCTTTAGCGGTTTCTGGACCTGGCCATGCACCATGTTTAACGTGCCACCCGGTGCAAACTTCATGACCGTGATCTATGAATTTCCGATGGATGCGGAAACCACTTTGCAGCACTATGACATTTTCTTCACCAATGAAGAATTGACCCAAGATCAGAAAGACTTGATTGAATGGTATCGCAATGTCTTCCGTCCTGAAGACCTGGAACTGGTTGAAAGCGTACAACGTGGCTTGAAATCACGGGGTTATCGTGGTCAAGGTCGTATCATGACCGACAAGCAACGTTCAGGGATTAGTGAGCATGGCATTGCCTATTTCCAGAATCTTGTTGCGCAATATCACAAATAATCCCGTATCAGCTATTCAGTCATTTAAGGTACGGGACGCAGACCGTACCTTGCTTTCAATCGATAGGATCATGACATGTCAACTTTGCAAGGAAGTTCATTATTTCAACAACGCGGATTGATCAATGGTCAATGGGTGAATGCACAATCCAGTGCCACAATCCCTGTGACCAATCCGGCAACGGGTGAAGAAATTGGCCAGATTCCAAATATGGGTGCAGCGGAAGCTACGCAAGCGGTAGAATTGGCGTATCAAGCTTTAGCAGCATGGAAAGGATTAACGGCACAAAAACGTGCAGATCTGTTACTGGCTTGGTATCAACTGGTTTTGAGCCATGCGGATGAGCTGGCACGGATCATGACCATTGAGCAGGGTAAGCCTTTAGCCGAAGCCTTAGGTGAAGTGAAATATGCCGCTTCATTTATTCAATGGTTTGCCGAAGAAGGCAAACGTGTTTATGGCGATGTGATTCCAACCACCAACAGTCAGCAACGTTTTATTGTGACCAAAGAACCTGTGGGTGTGGTTGCCGCCATTACACCGTGGAATTTCCCGATTGCGATGATTACCCGTAAAGCAGCGCCTGCTTTGGCAGCGGGCTGTAGCATCGTGATCAAACCTGCCAATGAAACGCCGTATTGTGCACTTGCGCTTGCTAAACTGGCAGAAATGGCGGGCATTCCTGCGGGTGTCATTAATGTGGTGACAGGCAAATCGCAAGAGATTGGTTCGGTCTTTACTAGCCATGAAAAAGTCAAAAAACTGACCTTTACCGGTTCTACACCTGTCGGTCGTTTATTGATGCAGCAATGTTCAGGCACCATTAAAAAACTGGCGCTGGAACTTGGTGGCAATGCACCCCTGATTGTGTTTGATGATGCCGATCTGGATAAAGCGGTACAAGGCGCAATCTTTGCCAAGTTCCGTAATGCTGGGCAAACTTGTGTCTGTGCCAATCGAATCTATGTCCATGACCAGGTTTATCAGGCCTTTACCGAGAAATTTGTACAAGAAGTACAGAAATTCAAAATCGGCAATGGTTTGGAGCCGAATGTGCAGATCGGACCGTTAATCAATGACAAGGCGGTACTGAAAGCCAAACAGTTGATTGATGATGCCTGTGAAAAAGGTGCACAAGTGGCTTGTGGTGGTCAACAACATGCATTGGGTCAGACTTTCTTTGAACCAACGGTGTTAACCGATGTTTCGCGTGACATGGAGATTGTTCAGGAAGAAATTTTTGGCCCCGTTGCACCGTTAATTCGCTTTACAGACGAAGCCGATGTGGTGGCACAAGCCAACGATACGATTTTTGGTTTGGCCGCTTATGTTTATAGCGAAAATATTTCACGGATTTGGCGTGTGGCTGAGCAACTGGAATATGGCATGGTCGGGATGAATTCCACCGCTATTTCCAACGAAGTCGTGCCATTTGGTGGTGTCAAACAATCAGGTGTTGGTCGTGAAGGTTCTAAATACGGTTTAGAAGAATTCATGACCATTAAGTATATGTGTTTAGGATTATAGCAATACAGCCTGTTGGGATACGCTGAATAATCGGTCCAACAGGCCATTTGCGTTTAAAAATAGAAAATGCTGGGATGAGCAGCAGGCGGTAAAGAGGATTTAGACATGGCGAGTCATTATGAAATGTTCCCTTCAGTGGTCACTTGTGTAGAGCAACTGACTCCATTGATTAAACGGTTCACATTTAAACGTCAGGATGGAAAAAATTTCCCTCAGTTTAATGGCGGCAGTCATATCATTGTGAAAATGAATGACCAGTTGTCAAATGCTTATTCATTGATGAGCTGTGCTCAAGATCTGTCGACTTATCAAGTCTGTGTACGCAAGGATGTCGAAGGTAAGGGCGGTTCAGTCTTTATGCATGATCAGTGCAATGAAGGCTGTGAGATTCTGATTTCTGAACCGAAGAACCTGTTTCCATTGGCGGCAGATGGCGAGAAACATATTCTGATTGCAGGTGGGATTGGGATTACCCCGTTTGTACCGCAAATGGATGAACTGGCTGCACGCGGTGCCGATTATGAGTTGCATTATGCCTATCGTTCACCAGAGCATGCAGCACTGTTGGAAGAGTTAAAACAAAAACATGGCGAACATATATTTAGCTATGTGGACTCAGATGGAAAATGTCTTGATCTGGATCAACTGATTGGGTCTCAACCCAAAGGCACGCATGTCTATGTATGTGGTCCGAAACCGATGATTGATGCGGTGATTGATCGTTGTAATTATCATCGTTACCGCGATGAATATATTCATTGGGAACAATTTGCTTCAACTGTACCTGAAGAGGGGGAAGCATTTACGGTGGTGTTGGCCAAATCCAATCAGCAAGTCGAAGTTCAAGGCAATCAAACCATTTTACAAGCGATTGAATTGCTGAATATTGATGTGGAGTGTTTATGCCGTGAAGGGGTGTGTGGGACGTGTGAAACCACGATCCTAGAAGGTGAGGCAGAGCATTTTGACCAATATCTGAGTGATGATGAAAAAGCCTCACAGCAGTCGATGATGATCTGCGTGTCGCGTGCCAAAGGCAAGAAATTGGTGCTTGATCTGTAAGTTGTCTGATTGATCCAGCGTATTTTTTAGTCAGTCACATCAATCTCGATGTGTGAAGTTGAAAAATTAATATACATTTAAGCTGGGGTAATTAATTTAAACACACGGACATGACCCGTATACACAGTACACCTTTCGCCACATACCAGATGTGGCATTTTTTTGCCTTGAATTTAGATGACGGGTTAGATCACTTGGCGCAAATCACGCGCCGTTTCCTGTAGCAAAGGTAAAATATGCGCAATTAAATAATCCTTGGTAGTGCGCATGGTTGGAGACACGATATTTAAGGCAGCAACGACGCTTGCATTGGAGTCATATATAGGGACAGCCACAGCATGCACGCCCAACTCATGTTCTTCACAAGAGTAACACCAATCCTGTTCCTTGATTTCATGCAGTAATTCTAAAAATAGCTCAGTTTCGGTATGGGTATATTTGGTCAGGCGTTTTAAGGGATATTTTTCCAGCCAGCGCTTTTGTTGTTCGGGCGTTAAATGTGCCAGTAAAATTTTGCCAGCAGAGGTGGCATGGGCAGGGAGGCGATTACCTAAATGCAAACCATAAGGGTTGACCCGATCGGTTTGTTGGTGAGCCGCACTACGGGCAATGGTAATTGCTTCATAACCATCTAAAACCATGACCGAGTAAATCAGTGAAGTCTGATTGGTTAAAAGATTTAATAAGGGCTGACAGATTTTGGGAAGTGTAGAACCATCCAGATAAGCCCCTGAAAATTTTAGAATCTTGGGTGATAAATAATAGTAATGTCCATCAAAATCTAAATAGCCTAAGTATTCTAATGTGAGTAAATGGCGTCGTGCAGCAGCACGGGTCATCCCGGATTTTTCAGCCGCCGTACTCATATTCAAGCGATGTCGTTCGGGACCGAAGCATTCCAGAATGGCAAGACCTTTCGCGATTCCTGCAATAAAGTCTTCATGGCGGATGGTCTTTTTATTTTCATTATGGTGAATTAATCGAGGACTTTTAGCTTCATCATTTTCCATTGATTAGGTATCCGTTCCAAATCTTTTGTTGAAGAATTTATTCTAAACTAAACATGACTATTTTACTTGGATAATGTTCGATGATCGAACATAAAAAATAATCATCGAACAAAATGCACTTCAACGTCTAGAAGTGAGCGCAGAATTTATCAAGAATGAATAGAAGAAATCCGAACAAAGCACTCGACTTAATTTCATCGGTTTTCAGGATGAAAATACGAGTGATGCATCGTACAGGAAGTAGGTAGATGATTGATAAAAGTACGCTCACATTGACTGAGGCACTGGCACAGATCAAGGATGGCGCAACCATCATGATCGGTGGCTTTGGCACTGCAGGACAACCCGCTGAACTGATTGATGGACTGATCGAACTCGGCATCAAGGATCTGGTCATCGTCAATAACAATGCAGGCAATGGCGATTACGGTCTGGCTAAACTGCTCAAAACAGGTGCGGTTCGTAAAATCATCTGTTCCTTCCCGCGTCAGTCTGACTCATGGGTCTTCGATGAACTGTATCGTGCCGGCAAGATTGAACTGGAACTGGTCCCACAAGGTAATCTGGCCTGTCGTATTCAAGCTGCTGGGATGGGTTTAGGTGCCGTATTTACCCCAACAGGCTTTGGTACGCTTTTGGCTGAAGGTAAAGAGGTCCGCCATATCGATGGTAAAGACTACGTGCTTGAGTATCCGATTAAAGCCGACTTCGCATTGATCAAAGCACACAAAGGCGATCGCTGGGGCAATCTGGTCTATAACAAATCTGCGCGTAACTTCGGCCCGATCATGGCAATGGCCGCAGATGTCACTATTGCGCAGGTGTCTGAACTGGCGGAACTCGGTCAGCTTGACCCTGAACACATTATTACCCCCGGGATTTTTGTCCAGCATGTAGTCGCTGTCGATGCAGCCAACGGCATAGGAGCAGAACAATGAGCTATCAAAAACTAAGCCGTGACCAGATCGCTGAACGTGTCGCTCAAGATATTCCAGATGGTGCTTATGTCAATCTCGGCATCGGCCTTCCAACCAAGATTTCTAATTATCTTCCAGCCGATAAAGATGTATTCCTACATTCGGAAAATGGCCTACTCGCATTCGGTCCACCGCCTGCCAAAGGTGAGGAAGATCCTGAGTTGATCAATGCAGGTAAAGAATATGTGACCATGCTGACGGGTGGTAGCTTTTTCCATCATGGTGATTCCTTTGCCATGATGCGTGGCGGACATCTGGATATTGCGGTACTCGGTGCATTTCAGGTGGCGGCCAATGGTGATCTGGCCAACTGGCATACTGGTGCAGCAGATGCCATTCCTGCAGTAGGTGGTGCCATGGATTTGGCTGTCGGCGCCAAGAAAGTATTTATCACCACTGACCACAACACCAAGCAAGGTGAGCCCAAGATTGTTGAAGCACTCACTTATCCAGCAACGGGATTAAAGTGTGTCGATCGGATTTATACCGACCTGTGTGTGATTGATGTGACTCAAGACGGTTTGAAAGTGATTGAAAAAGTGGATGGTCTGAGCTTTGAGGAGTTACAGGCATTGACGGGTGCTCAGTTGATTGATGCGACTCAATGATAATGTTTACACAGCCACTAATTACGGGTTAAAGCAGAGGCTTTTTGTATAGGCATTGCCTTACTTTTTAAGGATAAAAAGTAACAAAAATCCTTTGTTAGACTGATGGTATATCCATATACCACAGTCTAACGGGCGGCATCCATGCCGCCATCGCGAAACATTGAATGATAAGGTTTAAATGCAGCTTCTGCTTACGAAGATTTAGACTTTTCACCTAATTTACTATCGTGACAGGCGACAGGGATGTCGCCCGTTGGACAGGGAGGCAAGGAAGCTTCCTCTGTTCAACAAAGGGTTTTGTCACTTTTGTCCTGTCAAAAGTGAGGCATTGCCTACGCAAAGGAAGAATGACTAAACCCATAATTTGTGGCAGTGCTCACAACAGATTTAGAAATGGAAATGTAAGACTATGAAAAACGCTTATATCATCGATGCCATCCGTACCCCATTTGGTCGTTATGCAGGCGGTCTTGCTCCTGTACGTGCCGACGATCTTGGGGCAGTTCCAATTCAGGCTCTGATGCAACGTAACCCCACTGTGGATTGGCAACAGGTAGATGATGTCATCTATGGTTGTGCCAACCAAGCGGGTGAAGATAACCGTAATGTGGGGCGTATGTCAGCCTTATTGGCAGGCGTACCGTATCAGGTGCCTGCCACCACGGTAAACCGTTTGTGTGGTTCATCACTGGATGCCATTGCCATGGCTGCCCGTGCGATTAAAGCCGATGAAGCCGACCTGATTATTGCAGGTGGCGTCGAAAGCATGAGCCGTGCCCCTTATGTGATGGGCAAATCAGACAGTGCCTTTGGCCGTAGTCAAAAGATTGAAGACACCACCATGGGCTGGCGTTTCATCAATCCAAAGCTCAAAGACATGTATGGCGTCGACAGCATGCCGCAAACCGCAGAAAACGTGGCGGAACAGTTCAATATTAACCGTGCCGATCAGGACCAGTTTGCGCTTAACAGCCAACAACGTACTGCAGCGGCACAAGCCAAAGGCTTCTTCAGCAATGAAATCATCCCGGTGACGATTCCACAGCGTAAAGGCGATGCCATTGTGGTGGATACTGATGAGCATCCACGTGCATCGACCACTTTAGAAGCATTAACCAAACTCAAAGGTGTGGTCAAAGCCGAAGGTACCGTGACCGCAGGTAATGCTTCTGGAATTAATGATGGTGCTGCTGCCTTATTGATTGCTTCGGATCACGCTATAGAAAAATACCAACTCAAGCCACGCGCCAAAATCATTGCTGCGACTACAGTTGGGGTTGAACCACGGATTATGGGCTTTGCGCCTGCGCCTGCGATCAAGAAACTGCTGAAACAGGCCAATCTCACGTTAGAACAAATGGATGTGATTGAATTGAATGAAGCTTTTGCGGCACAGGCTTTGGCGGTGACCCGTGATTTAGCTTTGGCAGATGATGATGCACGGGTTAATCCGAATGGCGGTGCAATTGCCTTGGGTCATCCACTCGGTGCCTCTGGTGCACGTCTGGTGACCACGGCCTTGAATCAGCTTGAACAGATCAAAGGTGAATATGCCTTGTGTTCGATGTGTATTGGTGTCGGTCAAGGGATTGCCTTGATTATTCAACGTGTTGAGTGAGGTCTGTTATGAGCCAGTTATACGCCAGCTTATTTTATCAGCCTGATGTCACTGCAATTTTTAGTGATCACGCTTTATTGGGATATATGGTACAAGCCGAAGTGGCTTTAGCCAATGCACAGGCACAGGTCAACGTCATTCCTGCTTCAGCAGCAACGATGATTGAACAGGTTGGTCAAAATGCTGTTGCGCACATCGATATGGATGCGTTGGCTACAGCAGCAGGGCTGGCAGGTAATGTTGCGATTCCATTGGTCAAGCAATTCACTGCCTTGGTAAAACAGCAGAATGAAGATGCATCCCGCTATGTGCATTGGGGTGCAACCAGTCAGGATATCATTGATACAGCAACGATTTTGCAGTGTCGTGATGCCTTGGCATTGATCGAAAAGCAACTGCAACGGGCCTATCAAATTTGTTTAAAGCAAGCGCAGCAATATCGCGATCAGGTCATGATTGGACGTACCTGGTTGCAGCAGGCTTTGCCGATTACTTTAGGTCATAAATTTGCCCGTTGGGCAGCTGCCTTGAAACGTGATCTTGATCGTCTACAGGCCATGAAAGGTCGCGTATTGACTGCACAACTCGGTGGTGCAGTAGGTTCACTGGCATCTTTACAGGATCACGGTTCTGCGGTGGTTGCAGCTTTTGCAGCACAACTCAATTTAACAGCGCCTGAATGTACATGGCATGGTGAGCGCGACCGTATGGTTGAGCTTGCCAGCACGCTTGCCTTGATTGTAGGGAATGTCGGCAAGATGGCAAAAGATTGGTCATTGCTGATGCAAACCGAAATCGCAGAAGTTTTTGAACTGGCAGCAAAAGGGCGTGGTGGATCATCGACCATGCCGCATAAGCGTAATCCGGTGGCGGCAGCTTCAATTCTTGCCGCAGCCAATCGTGTGCCAGCCTTAATGGCAAGTGTTTATCAAAGCATGGTGCAAGAGCATGAACGGGCTTTAGGGGCTTGGCATGCGGAATGGCTGGCGATTCCAGAAATTTTCCAGCTATGTGCAGGCGCTTTAGAGCGAAGCAGTGACGTACTTGAGCACATGCAGGTCAACACAGACGCGATGCAACGTAATCTTGAATGTACCCATGGCCTGATCATGGCAGAGGCGGTGATGATGGCGTTGGCCCCAAAGCTTGGCCGTTTGAATGCACATCATCTGGTTGAGCAAGCCTGCCAGCAAGCTGTTGCCCAACAGCAGCATTTAAAAACCGTGTTAGCAGACATGGAGCAAGTGCAAGCCCATTTCAATGATCAGGCATTAGATGAGTTGTTCAATCCTGCATCTTACCTAGGCAATATTCAGGCTCAAATCGATGCAGTCCTACATGCACAACAAGGAGAGTAAGCACATGATCACGCATATCAATAATCGTCAGGGGCATCCGCTGGCTGTTCAGGTTCAAGGGCGCAAAGATGCTCCGGTGATCATGTTCTCTAACTCATTGGGAACCGATCATGGAATGTGGCAGGCGCAAGTGACAGCTTTAGCTGAGCATTATCAGGTCATAACCTATGACACACGTGGACATGGTACCAGTAGTGTGATTGCCGATACCACCTTGCAAAATCTGGCTGAAGATGTGATCGATATTCTTGATGCTTTAGCTGTTGAAAAAGTACATTTTTGTGGCATTTCAATGGGTGGAATCACTGCTTTGGCCTTGGCCATCAATCATGCACAACGCTTTCATAGCATCACGGTTGCAAATTCGGCTGCAAAAATCGGTCATGCCGAGGCATGGAATAGCCGTGCAGATAGCGTAGAACAAAACGGTTTGGCAGAACTTGTAAAAACCACGCATACCCGTTGGTTTAGTGAGCATTTTGATTATGCGCATGATGTGCTGGCACAAAAAACCATTCAGAGTCTGGCGGTGACACCTGCACAGGGGTATGCCAATGCATGTCGTGCTTTAGCTGATGCCGATGTTCGGGCGCAACTTGCTCAGATTCAAATTCCTACTTTAATTATCGCAGGGCAATACGACCCCGTCACCACAATCCAGGATGCAGAGTTTATGCATCATCACATTGCAAACAGTCAGCTTGAGATTTTGCTGGCTTCACATTTATCGAATATTGAGCAACCACAAGTATTTACTCAGGAACTGACAAAGTTTATCCAAAGAATATAAACACTTAGGTTTGTTAAAAGGATTTCGCCTCAAGGAGACTACTATGGCGTTTCAGGATTACGCTGCAAAAAATAACAGCATGGATGCACAGGAATTAATTGATAATGCGCCGATTAGCAAGTATCAATGGATGATTGCAATCATCTGTTTTTTAATTGTTTTTTTTGATGGTGTGGATACTGCTGCAATGGGTTTTATTGCACCAGCCCTCACACAGGACTGGGGCATTGACCGTTCCCAGTTAGGACCGGTGATGAGTGCCGCTTTGGGCGGTATGATTATTGGGGCTTTAGTCTCGGGACCAACTGCTGACCGTTTTGGCCGTAAGATCGTTTTGACTGTGGCCATGTTGATTTTTGGTGGTTTTACCTTTGCTTCTGCCTATGCATCCGGTCTGGATCAATTGGTGGTATTACGCTTTTTAACCGGTATTGGTTTGGGTGCAGCCATGCCGAATGCCACAACCTTGTTCTCGGAATATTGCCCGAAACGCGTACGCTCTATTTTAGTGGTGTGTATGTTCTGTGGTTTTAATCTGGGCATGGCGATTGGTGGCTTTATCAGTAGTTGGCTGATTCCTGCTTTTGGTTGGCACAGCTTATTCCTGTTTGGCGGAATCATTCCTTTGATATTGATGCTTCTGGTGATTGTGTTCTTGCCGGAGTCTTATCGCTTCCTGATTGTAAAAAATAAGAGCCCTGAAAAAGTACGTAAAATTTTAAATCATATTGCGCCTTCACAAGTCCAAGGTATTACCCAGTTTCATATTCCTGAAGAAGAATCCAATGTTGCACCCAAGGGCAACGTATTCAAGATGTTGTTTTCCAAACAATATGCCAAAGGTACGGTTTTATTGTGGCTCACCTATTTCATGGGGCTGGTCATTATTTATCTATTGACCAGCTGGTTGCCAACCTTGATGCGTGAAACCGGTGCGAGCATGGAACGTGCGGCATTTATCGGCGGGTTATTCCAGTTTGGCGGTGTACTCAGTGCATTGGTGATTGGCTGGGCAATGGATAAATTCAATCCAAACCGGGTATTGGCAGTGTTCTATGTCGTGGCAGGTATTTTCGCTGTAGCCGTTGGTCAAAGCCTGAATAGCCCGACTTTATTGGCCATTCTGGTGCTTTGTGCCGGTGTTGCCATCAATGGTGCCCAGTCTTCCATGCCTGCATTAAGTGCCCGTTTCTACCCGACTCAATGTCGTGCAACAGGGATTGCATGGATGATGGGAATTGGACGTTTTGGTGCGGTATTTGGTGCATGGATCGGGGCGATCCTGCTTGGAAATAACTGGTCATTTACCGCCATTCTGAGCCTGCTAATGATTCCTGCCGCAGCAGCCGCAGTCGCCATTTTTGTTAAATCTATCGTTGCCCATACCGATGCAACTTAATCGAGGAAAAAGTCAATGAATGATGAGCAGCGTTATCAACAAGGACTGAAAGTCCGTACCGAAGTACTGGGCGAAAAACATGTCGGACGTTCTTTACAGAACCTGAATGATTTCAATCAGGACTTCCAGAACTTTATTAGTCGCTTCGCCTGGGGGGAAGTGTGGTCACGTGAAGGTTTGCCACGCCATACCCGCAGTCTGGTCACGATTGCCATCTTATTGGCTTTAGGGCGAGAAGACGAACTGAGAATGCATTTACGTGCCTGCTTCAATAACGGTGTGACTAAAGATGAATTAAAGGAACTGATTTTACATAGTTCTTTATATGCCGGTTTACCAGCAGCGAATGCGGCGATGCATATGGCCGAAGACGTCTTTAAAGAACTTGGCATAGACGTGCAACCCGTTGCGGCACAACCACAGGATTAAGGAGACAGGCATGTTAAAGCATACATTAGGGGCATACCCACAACGAAACACCGATGATCATCCGCCAGCATATACACCCGGCTATAAGACCAGTGTATTACGCTCGCCAAAGAATGCATTGATTTCAATTAATGAAACCTTGACTGAAGTGACGTCACCGCATTTTTCACCGAGTATTTTTGGCCCCAAAGATAATGACCTGATCCTGAACTATGCCAAAGAAGGATTGCCGATTGGTGAACGTATCATTGTACATGGTTATGTACGTGATCAGTTTGGTCGTCCTGTGAAAAATGCTTTGCTGGAAGTATGGCAAGCCAATGCATCGGGTCGGTATCGTCATCCCAATGACAAGTTTATTGGTGCAATGGACCCTAACTTTGGTGGCTGTGGCCGCACCTTAACCGACGAAAATGGTTTCTATATTTTCCGCACCATCAAGCCCGGACCATATCCGTGGCGTAACCGGATTAATGAATGGCGTCCGGCGCATATCCATTTTTCCCTGATCGCTGATGGTTGGGCACAGCGTCTGATTTCGCAGTTTTATTTTGAAGGCGATACGCTGATTGACACCTGTCCGATTTTAAAAACCATTCCATCTGAAGATCAGCGTCGTGCCTTGATCGCACTGGAAGATAAAAACAATTTCATTGAAGCAGATAGCCGTTGTTACCGCTTTGATATTCATCTGCGTGGTCGTCGTGCGACTTATTTTGAAAATGATTTGACATAAGGGAGACATACGATGAATGCATGGAATTTTCAGGAATTGAAAGAGACCCCATCACAAACCGGCGGTCCTTATGTGCATATCGGCTTATTACCACAACAGGCCAATATTGAAGTATTTGAGTATAACTTCGATAACCAGTTAGTCAATGAGCAGACACAAGGGCAACGGATTCGTCTGGAAGGTCAGGTGTTTGACGGACTCGGTTTGCCATTAAGAGATGTGTTACTGGAAATCTGGCAGGCAGATGCCAATGGGGTTTATCCAAGTCAGGCGGATACCCAAGGCAAAACTGCCGACCCACATTTTCAAGGATGGGGACGTACAGGTGCCAATTTTGAAACAGGCTTCTGGAGTTTTCATACGGTAAAACCGGGCGCTGTTGCCGGTCGTAAAGGCTCAATTCAGGCACCACATATTGCAGTCGCAGTTTTTGCACGTGGCATTAATATCGGTTTGCACACCCGTATCTATTTTGATGATGAGGTGGATGCCAATGCCAATGATCCAGTGCTGAACAGCATTGAGTGGGCAGTACGTCGCCAGACTTTAATCGCCAAACGCAGTGACGTGGATGGTGAAGTAGTCTATCGCTTTGATATCCGTATTCAGGGTGATGATGAGACCGTGTTCTTTGATATTTAGATATTTCTTTTAAATGTCTTCGTTTCAGCGATGGGCTGATCATGGAATTAATTGATTCCTGAAATTGGAAATACTCCTCATTTTGAACCGGTGAGGAGCAATCAAAAAATGAAATGAGAACTCGGCAAGACCGCAGAGTTGCAAAAAATTTATTAAGGACGATACAGATGAAAATGAAAACACTGGCAGCAGTAATGTTGCTTGTTAGCCCCTTATTGATGGTTCAAACAGCACAAGCGCAAGATCATCAGCAAAAGCAGGTTGAATTATCTGAGCTGGCAAAGCTGCCTGTGAAAACCATTGTGCCCATTACGGCCAAAACCAGAGAGCAGGCCATTGCTCAGGCAAAAGTGATTGCAGCCAATGCGGATGCCGATCTTGCGGAGTTTCGGATTGATTTACTGAATTTTGCCAGTGATCGCAAGCAGGTGATTGCCTTAGGCCATGAGCTCAAACAGATATTAGGCACTAAACCGCTGATCGCCACGATTCGTACCCATAACGAAGGTGGGCAATTAACAATAAGTGATGCAGATTATGGCAAGACCTATCAAGCGTATTTACAGCAGCCATTTATGGACATGCTGGATGTGGAAATGTTCCGTGATCATCAAATTGTAAAGAATACGGTCAAATTAGCTCATGCGAAAAAAGTACTGATCGTCATGTCCAATCACGACTTCCAGAAAACGCCACCCGAGTCTGAGATTATCAAGAGGTTACTTAAACAGGATGAGTTAGGCGCCGATATTCTGAAAATTGCAGTCATGCCGCAAAACAAACAGGATGTATTTACCCTCATGAATGCGACCTTGAAAGTCAGTCAACAGTCTAAAAAACCATTACTGACCATGTCGATGGGCAAACTGGGCACGATTTCCCGCATCGCCACTGCCAACATGGGCGGTAGCTTTAGCTTTGGCATGATTGGTGAAGCATCTGCACCCGGCCAGATTGATGTGACCCAACTGAAACAGTTTTTAAAAACGGTTCAGCCTACACAATAATTTAAAAAGGATGTTTAGACATGAAAACAATTTACTTACGTTTAAGTACTTTAGCCATCGCTATGGCAGTTTCGGGTTGGGCAGCAGCAGAAACGTATATTGTTGATCGTTATCAGGATGATGCGGATAAAGGTTCTTTGCGCTGGGCAATTGAGCAAGCCAACAGCAAGCCGACTGAAGCCAGCGAGATTCTGATTCAGGCAGTCGGCAAAGCGCCTTATGCCATTAAGGTCAACAGTCCATTACCTGAGATCAAAGCACCGGTAAAAATTATCGGAACGCAATGGGCAAAAACAGGGGAGTTTATTGCAGTCGATGGATCGAATTATATTAAAGGAACGGGTGTTGAAGCCTGTCCTGGTGCAGTTGAAGGGCAGTTCGGAACCAATGTCCGTACCACGACTTTACCGGGCATCGTGTTACGTGACATCAATGGCGTCACCATCCAAGGTTTGGAAATCCGTCATTTCTGTATTGGAATTTTAATGAACCGTGCCAGCAATAACCTGATTCAAAATAACCGCATCATGCATAACTATGGCGGCGCAGGGGTAATGTTGACTGGAGACGATGGCAAGGGCAATCCAACAGCGACCACCACCAATAACAACAAAGTATTGAATAACTATTTTCAGGACAATGGCGATGGTCTTGAACTGACCCGTGGTGCAGCATTCAATTTGGTTGCCAATAACCATTTTATTTCTACGGCAGCCAATCCTGAACCATCACAAGGGATTGAAATCTTGTGGGGCAATGACAATGCAGTCGTCGGCAATAAATTTGAAAACTATTCGGATGGCCTACAGATCAACTGGGGCAAACGCAACTATATTGCTTATAACGAGCTGACCAATAACTCCAACGGTTTTAACCTGACGGGTGATGGCAACATTTTTGACAGCAATAAGGTACACGGCAACCGGGTTGGCATTGCCATTCGTTCCGAGAAAGATGCCGATGCACATATCACATTGACTAAAAACCAAATCTGGAATAATGGTAAAGAGATTACACGTTGTGAAGCAGGTGGCAGTTGCGTACCGAATCAACGTGTCGGCGCGATTGTTTTTGACGTTCCAGGACTGGAACATGCTCATTTTGTAGGATCTCGCGGTCATGGCGTCAAGATTGATCCTGCAAACTTGCAGAAGACCTGCAAGCAGGCCAATGAACAAGGCTGTAATGCTCAACCTAACCAAAATATTCAGGCACCGAAATTAACCTTGTCCAAAGGACAAATTGCAGTCGAAGTTAAAGCGCAGCCGAACCAGCGTTATCAGGTCGAGTTTTTTGGAAACTCATCGGCAACTTCAAATGAAGCCGAGTTTTATTTAGGTTCGGCGATTGCTGCCACCAATGCGCAAGGAATAGCGACGCTGACTTGGAAACCGACAGCACAAGTTGCTTCAGTGACAGCAAATATTACAGATCGTTTGGGTGCAACGTCTGAACTCAGTTCAGCTGTAAAACTGAAATAAACGGCAAGGAGGCTGAATATGAATTCGAATGCATTTTTGCTCAAGATGAGCTGTCTGGCTGTGGCGCTATGTGCAGCTCAATCTGGTTTTGCGGATCAGCCCTGGTCACAGGATCGTAAATGGCTCCTCGGCGACTGGAATGGCCAGCGCCAGCAACTGGAAAAAGAGGGCTATAAATTTAACCTCAATGTCATGAACCAGACAGCAACAGTGCTGGACGGTCTGGACCATCATCCCACCAAAAATGCCAATCAGGTGGCATTGGGTGCAAATTTTGATTTGGCTAAAATTGCGGGATTACCCAACACGACAGCCGCTCTCACCGTGACCAAACGGGATGGACGTAATATTGCCAGCAATATTGGCATGAACGGTAGTCCAACGGAAATCTATGGGCGCGGCAATATCTGGCGCTTGACGCAAGCATGGATTAAAACAGGATTTCTGGACAATACCCTGCAGTTTAAGCTTGGGCGGATGGGCATGTCCGAGGACTTTAATGGTTCACACTGTAATTTCCAGAGTCTGATTTTATGTGGTGGCCAAGTGGGCAAGAGTCAGGGCGATGTCTGGTATAACGGTCCGGTGAGTGGCTGGGCTGCAAATGTTAAATACCAGTTTCTGCCTGAATGGACGTTTGGTGTGGGCGTTTATGAAAATAATCCCGAAAATACTGAAGTGAAGGACAATGCCAATTTCAACCTGTCTACGGATCGGGCCAAAGGTGTCCTGATTCCAGTCGAATTGGCTTGGAAAACCAACAAATTAAACGGTTTGGCGGGCGAGTATAAAGTTGGCGGTTTCTGGAGTAGTCATGACTATGACCGGGTTGATGCACAAGCAGGACAAGATCCAAAGTCGGCCATCTGGCTGAATACCCAGCAACAGTTGAGCAGCAATGCCACGGATTCAAAGGGTGGTTTATATGGCGCCGTGAATCTGGTCTGGAACAACGATAAAACCGCCAATATTTCTGATACCCAGCAAATCGCCTTCTGGTACAAGGGAGCCTTGCCATCACGACCGGCCGACCAGATCGGTTTTGGGGTGGGACGTTATAAATTTAACGACCAGATCCTTGCCAATCATGATCGTGATGATGAGATGAATGTTGAACTGAACTATGTTTACAACTATTCCCCAGCCGTAATGTTACGTCCCAATATCCAGTATGTTTATCAGCCAAGGGGCAATCCGTCTCGTGATAATGTCTGGGTAGCCGGTATTTCAGTTGGGCTGAATTTCTAATACAGGAGTATGACAGATGTCTGAATCTTCAAGCTCGCATACCATGCTGAAAATATGGTGTTTTATTTTGGGGCTGGTTTTATTGCTGACCGGACTGTTTTTTACAGTCGGTGGAGTAAAGCTGGCGACTTTAGGTGGATCATGGTATTTCGTGATTTCAGGTGTACTCACGCTGATCGCTGCACTTTTTATTTTCAGGAAAAAAGCGCTCGGTGTCTGGTTATTTACCCTGGTGTTTGCGGGGACAATCGTCTGGTCGTTGTTTGATGCAGGGTTGGAGTTCTGGCCTTTATTTTCTCGACTGATGTTTCCAGCAGGCTTATTTGCAGCCCTGATGTTTACTTTACCTGCCATTCGTCGTTACCAGTTTCAACCGAGTGCGGATTTACCTGCTTATGGTCTTGGAATATTGATAGTGATTGGCATGGTGATTGGTCTCTATCAGATGTTCCAGCCACATCCAACCGTCACTGCGTCGGGACAGGCATTACCGCTGATCCCGGTAAAAACCGATATGAAGCAGACTAACTGGCAGCATTATGGTCAGGATGCAGGTGGTAGCCGTTTTGCGGCACTGGATCAGATCACACGTGATAATGTGCATCAGTTGAAAGAAGTCTGGCGGTTCCGTACCGGTGATTTCACCACAGGTTCGGGAAATGGTGCAGAAGATCAGATGACCCCTCTACAAGTCGGCAACAAGATTTTCCTGTGTACCCCGCATAACAATATTTTTGCCTTGGCAGCGGATTCTGGTAAACAACTCTGGAAAGCAGAAGTCAATTCCAAGTCAGATGCATGGGAACGTTGCCGTGGTGTTGCTTATTTTGACTCAACGCAAGCATTGGTTCAGCCGACTTTAGCGGGAGCGACACCGGTAAAAGCGGTGGCAAACAATACCTCATGCCTACGTCGTGTTTATACCAATACACCGGATGGTCGTTTAATTGCAGTCAATGCAGATACGGGTGAACGTTGTAAAGATTTTGGTGTAGAAGGCACGGTTGACTTGCTCAAAGGCTTGGGTGAGGGAACCACAGCACCACGTTTTGAAGTGACTTCAGCGCCAACCATTGCCGGTACGGTGATTGTGGTCGGTAGCCGTATTGCCGATAATTTTGCAGCGGATATGCCTGGTGGTGTAATTCGTGCATATGATGTCATTACAGGTGAATTACGTTGGGCCTTTGATCCACGCAATCCTGATCCAAACTATGTGTTGAAAGATGGTGAAACCTATAAACGCAGTTCAGCAAATTCATGGGCGGCGATGTCTTACGATCCGCAAATGAACACGGTGTTTTTGCCAATGGGTAGCTCATCTGTTGATGTCTGGGGCGGTAACCGTCAACCATTGGACCATAAATACAACTCATCCGTACTGGCTTTAGATGCGACCACAGGTCAGGAAAAGTGGGTCTATCAAACGGTTCATAATGATTTGTGGGATTTTGATTTGCCAATGCAGCCAAGCCTGGTCGATTTCCCGATGAAGGATGGTAGCAACAAGCCTGCTGTGGTGATTGGTACCAAATCCGGCCAGTTCTTTGTACTGGATCGTGTAACCGGGCAGCCATTAACCAAGGTGGTTGAGCAAGCGGTGAAGCCTGCGGATATCCCAGGGGAACAATATAGCCCGACACAGCCACGTTCAGTCGAAATGCCGCAGATTGGTAACCAGACCATAACGGAATCTGATATGTGGGGCGCCACACCATTTGACCAGCTCATGTGTCGTATTAACTTTAAATCGATGCGTTATGAAGGTTTATTCACTGCACCGGGGACTGATAAATCATTAAGCTTCCCAGGTTCCCTAGGCGGTATGAACTGGGGCAGTATTGCCTTTGATCCAAGCCATCAATATATGTTCGTCAATGACATGCGTTTGGGCTTATGGATTCAGTTAATTAAACAGACGCCGGAAGATCTGGCAGTTCAGGCCAATGGTGGTGAAAAAGTGAATACTGGTATGGGCGCCGTGCCAATGAAAGGAACCCCATATAAAGTCAATAAAGACCGCTTCTGGTCAAAATTGATGATTCCTTGCCAAAAACCACCGTATGGCACCATGACTGCAGTAGATATGAAAACTCGTCAGGTTGCATGGCAAGTGCCAATGGGAACGGTAGAAGATACTGGTCCGATGGGAATCAAAATGGGCCTGCCTGTTCCAATTGGTATGCCAACCATTGGCGGTCCAATGGCAACTCAAGGTGGTTTAGTCTTCTTTGCCGCGACTCAGGATTATTACTTGCGTGCACTGGATTCGTCTTCAGGTAAGGAGCTGTGGAAAGCGCGTTTACCTGTCGGTAGCCAAGGTACGCCAATCAGTTATGTGTCACCGAAATCAGGTAAGCAGTATGTGCTGATTACTGCGGGTGGCGCGCGTCAATCACCTGATCATGGTGATTATGTGATTGCGTATAGCCTGAACTAAAGCTTTTTTAATCGATAGTAATAAAAAAAACGGCAATCCTCGGTGATTGCCGTTTTTTATTTAAATATCCAGATCATTTTTTTATAAACGCTATCGAAAAGTCTACACGCCATAATTGGCATATTCATTGCTTTATTTAGGATATCTGGTCTGACCAGTCAGACAATGCCTTAAATTGGAGCAGAGATGCAACTCGAAACATTTAATCAACTCGATCCAGACAGAGCAGCACGTGTTTTACAGGCCTGTGCGCATATCCCGAACTGGATTGCTGAACTGCTACAGCAACGTCCTTATCCAGCTAAAGAGCAACTTTATCAGGCTGCAGTGACACAAGCGCAGGCATGGTCATGGCCAGAAATTTCTATAGCTTTGGCGCAACATCCCCGCATTGGCGAGAAAAAAGCAGCAGCAGTTTTGTCTGAGAAAGAGCAGCATTTTTCCCAACGTGAACAAGCTCAGGTTGAAACGGATGCTGTGCTGCAACTGGCGCTATATCAGGGCAATTTAGATTACGAGCACAAATTTGGGCATATTTTTCTGATCCGTGCGGCGGGCCGCTCTGGTCAGCAAATCTTGTCCGAATTGCAACGTCGCTTACTCAATACGGTCGAACAAGAGCAAGTCGAAGTAAAACAACAGTTGGCTGAAATTGCCTTGATTCGTTTAGAACAGGAGATTCAATAATGGCGGGGATCAGCACACATATTTTAAATGCAGCACTGGGGCAGCCAGCACCTCAGGTATTGGTGAAACTCTATCAGGAAATCAATCAGCAATATGTTTTGCAAGATGAACAATTGACGGATGCGGATGGCCGTATTCCGGCTTTCAGGATCGAAGCATTTATCCAAGCCAATTATCAGTTGATTTTTGAAGTAGGGGATTATTTTCAGACTTTGAACACAGCCAGTTTCTATCCAAGCGTCTGTATCGATTTTAAGGTCACTGATACGCAACAGCATTACCACGTGCCTTTATTGATCAGTGCATTTTCCTATTCAACTTATCGCGGCAGCTAAATCAACTTAAACAATGTGGACCTTATGAATCTAATTTGAGGAATTAACCATGCATCAAGACAACACACCCACAGAACGAGATACGCTGATCTCGGCAGAACATCAATATTTAGGCATGAATAAAAACATTTTATATGGTTTGCAGCATGTGTTGACGATGTATGGTGGAATTATTGCACCCCCATTGATTATTGGAGCTGCTGCAGGACTGGAGGCTTCAGAAATTGGATTGCTGGTGGCTGCTGCCTTGTTTGTAGGGGGCCTGGCGACGGTGTTGCAAACCCTAGGTTTCAAGCATTTCGGAGCAAAATTACCGATTGTTCAAGGCGTTTCTTTTGCAGGTGTTGCGACCATTCTGGCAATTGTCAGCACCGGTGGCGGGTTAGCCTCTGCCTTTGGTGCCGTAATTGTTGCTTCCCTCATTGGTTTATTGCTGACGCCATTTTTTGCCAAAATCATCCGCTTTTTTCCCCCCGTGGTAACCGGTTGTGTGATTACCATGATTGGTATTTCACTGCTGCCTGTGGCGATCCGCTGGATTATGGGGGGTAATCCCAAAGCTGAGAACTGGGGCGATCCGGCTAATGTCGGTCTGGCGGTGATGACGCTGGCGATTGTGATTATCTTCAGCATGTTGCGTAGTCAGATGCTCCGTCGGCTCGCGATTCTGGTTGCCATTATTCTAGGTACTGTGCTCGCCTATGCGGCAGGATTTACCGATTTTTCAAAGGTCAGTACAGGTCCGGTTTTTGCATTTCCAAGTTTCTTCCATTTTGGTTCGCCTGTATTTGAGTTTTCTGCCATTCTTTCCATGACGATTGTGACCTTGGTGATTATGACCGAAACCACCGCCGATATTATTGCCATCGGTGAAATTGTTGGAAGCAAAGTTGATTCGAAACGTATAGGCGACGGTTTACGTGCCGATATGTTATCGAGCGCCATTTCTCCGATCTTTGGTTCATTCATGCAAACAGCTTTTGCCCAAAATGTCGGGTTGGTTGCCATGACTGGCATTAAAAGCCGTTTTGTGGTGGCGACTGCAGGAGGAATCTTGATTATCCTCGGCTTATTGCCCATCGTGGGGCGTCTGGTGGCATCGATTCCCATGCCTGTTTTGGGTGGTGCTGGCATCGTGTTGTTCGGTACGGTTGCCGCCAGTGGTATACGTACCTTAGCCAAAGTGGATTATAACGATCATAAAAACCTGATTATTGTGGCCACTTCACTGGCTATCGGCATGATTCCTATCGTCAATCAGGAATTCTATGCACAATTTCCAACATGGGTAAAAACCTTATTGCATTCAGGTATTAGCTCAGCCTGTATTACCGCTATCTTACTTAACATCATTTTTAACCATCTACCGTTCACTAAAAAAACAGTGGAAGTAGCAAGCTTGCCTGTAAATTCAGGGCATTGATCATCGCGGGTTCAGGGTCGAATATTTAGTCTGAATCCCGCTTTTTACCTGCACATTATTCAAAGTTGCTTATTCAAGCTTGAATAGGTCAAGGGGAGTTTTTGTCTTGAAAAAGCCAGAAACAGGATTTTTAAAAGCCAAAAGTGATTTTTAAATCAAATCTTACGGGGAATTTTATGAGAAGTTTTAAATTAAAATCAGCCGTATTCGTGCTCGTGATGAGCCCAGCCATACAGGCGTGGGCAACGGATACTAGCCTGAATCATCTATTGAACCTGCAACAGGATTGTCAGGCGAACGATCAACTGGCTGCGGTATTTGCCTGTGGCAGTCTGCATGGTGCAGTGAAATCAACTTATTACTCACTCAATAATGCTTATTTTGTGGATAATCTGAATCAGGATACGGCTGTCATCGGTGGTTATATAAAGTATGAAACAGCGCCTTTTTATGGGGTACAGGCCGCTGTTGGTTATGATATTCAGCGTCGTTTAGATGAGAAAGATAATAAGGCTGAAGTCGATGAACTCAAGGAAGATGGTGATGGTTTAGCAGAAGCCTATCTGACGTGGAAAAATGATTTGGCTCGGGTGACCGTCGGGAATCAGCGTCTCAATTTACCGTTTATGGGGGATTATGCAGACCGCCGTGTCTTGATGTTTTTATATCAGGCCGCCGATGTCCAGATCGGAGACAATAACGATTTCTTGCGCCTGACCAAAGTCAATAAATATAAAAGTTATGGCGAAGATGAGTTTACAAAAAGCGCTCGTCAGAATTCGAATCTGCAAACCGATGGGGTTTGGTCAGTGGGTGTCGGCAAGCGTTTCAACCTAGCCGAAGACCGAAGTCTAAAAACGCAGTTGTGGTATCAAAGTTATGATGATTATACCCGCCTGATTTATACACAAGCGGATCTGGCAATGCCAAAACTTAAATATGCCCCTGAGTTTTCACTGCAATATATGTCTGGCAAAGATCAGGGCAAAGCACTGGCAGGTGAGGTGAACAGCCAGATTTTTGGTGCACAGGCAGCAGTTAAGTTCTTGCCTGTAACCACTTTAAAAGTTGCATATAACTATATTAAACCGGATCGTGAAAGTTATCTGAATGGTGCACTGTTAACGCCCTATGCCGCCAAAACCTCTTCAGGTGAAATTTTTGCCCAGCCTTTTTTTACCAGTACTCAGGATTTAGGTGCGGGCAATGCTTTGATGTTGTCCTTAGAGGGTAAACTAACAGATCAAGTGATTGCAGGGGCACGTTATTCATTTATGGATTTAAAAGAGGCTGAAAATCTCTCCAGTCGAAACCAATCTGAATATATGCTATTCGGTATTTATAATTTCACAGGTGCTTTAAAAGGTTTTAGTGTCAGTAATTTTGCAGGGATTCAGACCTCCCCACGTTATGACAAGAACTTCTTGCAGAACCGTTTGACACTGAGTTATAAATTTTAAGCAATAAGTTCAACATCGAATGCATATTCTCGTCGGGATATGCATTTTTTTGGACTGCAACCTGAGACGAAAAAAAGCCCCCTAGATAGGGGGGAGTTAAAAACAAAAACACTTAATCTAGTGGATTGCCGATAATATTACTGATGATGCCTTGCATGATGTGTGACCCTTGCTCCTGATAGAGCGATTGATACCATTCTTCAGTCACCTGCGGATCTTTCATATGGGTGACATCACAACGTTTACGTGCTCTCAAGACCATTTCTCGTGTGCGTTCATTACGTTTATTTTGATAACGTGCCAAAGCATCTTCCAGACCGAAGGTATTGATTTGCAAGGCACGGGCGAGATATATCGCATCTTCCATGGCCTGGCAGCCACCTTGGCCAATATCTGGTGTGGTGCTATGTGCTGCATCACCTAACAGCACCACACGTCCTTTGTAAAAGTCCATAAAAGGTTCAATATCATGGATTTCGACACGATTGGTTTTTTGCTCATCTAAATGTTCAATCAGTTTTTGTACGGGTTCACACCAGCCGCTAAAATGAGTTTTGAGATCTTGCTTATAGTATTCACGTCGATTTTCCAGTCCTACCTCTAAGGGGACATCAAAGAAGAAATAAAAACGATTTTGGGCCACCGGCATCAGTGACACACGTTTGCCTTCGCCGATATAAGTGGTCCATTGCATGGCAGGCGCAATGGCTTCATCAATATTAACTAGACCGTTCCAATTGACATAACCCGCATAGCGGCGTTCGACTTGATAGCCCAGTACAAATTGTCGGGTGAGAGAATGTGTACCATCTGCACCAATCAGTAAATCAGCCCGAACTTGTGAGCCATCCTGAAAATAAATGGTGACCTCATCTTGATGGGTTTCAATCGCCGTCATTTTCATGCCCAGTTTGATATCTGCCAGACCAAATTGCTGCATTAATAAATGTTGTAGATCGGCCCGGGCGACCGGATAGGCACGTTGCCCGACTTCTTTATATAAAGGAGATAAGCTAAATTGAGTCATGGTTTGTTGGCTCAGTCCATCGACATAGGCCAAAGACTCCATTTGCCCGCCGAGCGCCTGAATTTGATCGGTAAGGCCTAGATAATTCAGGCATTTGACTCCATTTGACCACAGTGAAATGGCCGCACCGACAGGTAATATTTCGGCTGCCTGTTCATAGATCGTGACCTGATGACCAAATTTTTTTAACGCGATACCAGCAGTCAAACCGCCCATACCAGCACCTACAATCGCAATATTCATCGTTCAGACCCTAAATATATAAATAAGTTTCTAAACAGTTCTAAGCGAGAAGTGTGCCAATTTTAGCAACTGGTTTTACTGGTCATACCAGATGATTTGCTTTATTAAAAAGCATAAAAAGGAAGGCTGCATGGATATGGTTCAAGGCATGGAGCAAAGTAGTGCAGATTTAATTTTCATACTTAGATTGAGCTGTTATGCCGAGCAAAGTACACACCCGCACGTTGCGCAGCACCAATAATATGCGCTTGCATGGCTTTTTCAGCCGCAGCTGCATCCTGATTAAATAAGGCTTGCAGAATGAATTCATGTTCCTGAATGGTTTTAAATGCCAGATTCGGCTGGACAAAAGGCAGGATCTGGCTTTTTTTAATCCATTCAGTATGCATCTTAAGTGTTTGAATAATCGACTGATTATGACTAAGTTCAATAATATGCTGATGAAAGGCATAATCTGCCTCAGAGGCTGCCTGCCAGTTCTGTGCCTGAATTGCAGAGGCCAGTGACTGGTAATGTTGCTGTAAGGTCGACTTATCCTGTTCAGTTAAATATTCGCAGGCCAACAGCGCACAAAAACCCTCCAGTACATAGCGTAATTGATAGAAATCTTTAAGCGAAACACGGTGTTCGCCATCCCATTGTTCGGCGGCCTGACTGTGTTGTGAAATCACATAAACCCCTTTACCTGCCTTGATTTCCAATAATCCTAAAGCGGCAAGACGGGTGAGGGCCTCGCGTAACGAAGCACGGCTGATGCCCAACTGGAGGGCAAGATCACGTTGTGAGGGTAAGGCAGAACCGACAGGATAGGTATTTTGTTGAATGCGTTGATGAATCACTTCCACCGCTTGCTCAGTCACCTGAGATGATTTTCCATTGAGCATCGCTTGTGGACTCATAAGCAACACGCCTTAAAGATAAAAATAAACAGTTTGATTCTACACAAAATTCACCTTTTTGTTGGTGATGTTGATCAAAAATCGCTATATTTTTAACAACAGGTCAGACCAGTTGGACTGGATCTTGCATAATAGAATAGAAATCAAACCTTCAGGAACGATCAATGACAGTGCATATTGCTAAAACCGTAGCTTTACCGACCCATTTGCAAGCGTTAACCAATCTCGCTGATGCCAGAATTGGTGCAACGATTGTGAGTTGTTCCGATGAGTTCTTTGCAGAAGCTGCAAGAATGTTGCAAAGTGCACCCGCTCAATTCATTGAAGGAAAATATGATGACAATGGCAAATGGATGGATGGATGGGAGACCCGCCGCAAACGTGAGTCTGGCTATGACTGGTGTATTGTTCGTTTGGGCGTAACGGGGATTGTATCTGGATTTGATATTGATACCTCATTCTTTACAGGCAATTATCCGGCATCTGCTTCTATTGAGGGCTGTTATGCACCAGATAATCAATTAGAAGGGATCACCTGGACTGCTTTATTAGAAAACTCGGTTTTATCTCCGGATCAGCATCATTTTTTCGACTGCGCTGCTCAGAAAGTTACCCATATTCGTATTAATATTTTCCCTGATGGTGGGATTGCTCGTTTAAGAGTGTATGGCCGTGTGGTGCTCGAACATGTCGATACAACCCGGCAGATGGATTTGATTGGTTTAAAAAATGGCGGGCGTATTGTGGCCTTTAGCGATGCGCATTTTGGCCATCCGAATAATTTGCTCAGTCCGGATCGTGGGCTAAATATGGGCGATGGTTGGGAAACCAAACGTCGCCGTGCCCCTGGTTTTGACTGGTGCATTATTGCTTTGGGACAATCTGGATTCGTTGAAAAAATTGAAGTCGATACCGCATTTTTTAAAGGCAATTTCCCCGCATTTTGTTCGATTCAAGCCGCTTATGTTGAAAATGCAACCGATGCACAACTGATTCCGCAAAGTATGTTCTGGCCATTCCTATTGGAACAGCAGCCTTTGACCATGGACCATATTCATGAATATATTGCAGAAGTACTGCAACATCAAAAAGTGAACTATATCCGCGTCAATATGATTCCTGATGGCGGGATTAGTCGGATTCGTTTATGGGGGAAAGCGGCACTGGTTGCAAAATGATTTTTCAGGGGGTTAAGGGGCGAAGCCCCTTAGCACACCCTCAAAAACCAATGGCGCAGCCATTGGTTTTTGAGCTTTTGATTTTAATCTGATTGCATAACCTGTAGTTATTTTTAAGCAAATAAAGCAACAGCGCAAAAGTTGCCTTGCGCGACAGTGTTGCTCACGCGATGCAACTGATCTAAAGAGAATCAACCTATGCATGAGAAAAATATTGAAATTCGGCCTTTAACTCAAGATAGTTTTGCTGCTTTTGGTGATGTGATTGAAAAGAGAGGCAAAGACTTTATCCCGATTAATCAGGGACTCACTGAGCGTTATCACGCCTTATCACTGGCACAGGTATCAGGTGATCATGTTGCTGTTGGGATGAGCATTTTTCACAATTTATTTGCAACTCAGATTCCATTTCAAATTGAGATGCTGGAACGACATCCTTATGGTTCGCAGTCTTTTATTCCATTACAGCAACAAAAATTTATTGTTGTAGTAGCATTACCGTTTGATCAGAATCGTCCCGATGAACAAAGGATTTATGCATTTATGGGTAACGGACAACAGGGAGTTACTTATCATCAAGGGGTATGGCACCATCCTTTAATTACTTTGGAAGCCAATAGTGATTTTCTCGTGGTCGATCGTATTGGTGGCGGCAGTAATTGTGATGTGCATCATTTATCTCAACCTGTATGGATCAGTGAAGCTTTAGCACAGTCAGAGATCGTTAATCTCTGACTGTATATTGAAAAAATATATTTGCCTTAGAATATTGGAAGGAGATTCGTTTTAATTTAGAATTCTCAAGCATATTAATATTCGCGTATCTTTATTATTTTCTAATTAAGATTTTTATATAAAACATAAATATTGATTTTCTATGTCAACAAAACGTTATGTAGCAAGAGAATTGCTTGAGCAGCACACAAAGCAAAAGAAGCAAGAAAAATTAGAACAAAGACGTTTGGCGCTTGAACAACAAGCTAAAGTAAAAAGAAAAGCGAAATTACAGATTGCTTTTTGGATTATCTTATTTGTTTTACCCTTATTTTTATTTCCAGCATATCCACGCAATCAGTGGCAGTATGAGATTTATCGTTATATTACAGAGCAGATGTTGATTACGGTGGGGACTAAAGGTCCATTGCCATTTTTTACTATTCTTTCAAGTATTTATTGTACTATTTTAACTTTTGTCGCGGGCTGTTACATGTGCCTGTTATTTATTAAGAAAGTAGGCATGAACAAGGCGTTTCAGGAAAAAATTTATAGTAAGTTTTTTCAGGCTGAGTTTGAGGCATCGAAGAAATATCCGTGGCTGGAGAAGCCATGGATTAAAAAAACGATTGTTTCAGGGATATTTTTATTCTGCTTTATCATGGGGATGGGCCATTTTCTTTTGGAAAATATCTCCTTTCAGGATGGTAGTCGTAGAGGTGCACTTATCCAGTTAGGTTATAATTATCGGATTGGTGTACTTTTTTGGGAAAGTATGTTTAGTGTCTTTACTATATTCCCATTTTTTTATTTTGGTTTTTTATTTATTTATCTTGTTAACTATTTTTTCCGAGGATTAGGCACTGGAAAAATTATTGTTCCCCAAAAAGTGGTACCTAAAAGAACCAAGAAGAGATCACGGAAAAAATAAATCGATAATTTTTAATGGTAGACAGAGACCATCTGCCTCTGTCTACAAGGAATCAACGATTAATATTTCCCTTTAAAATTCGCACTGATGCGTTGTTTTAAATATTCCTTCGCTGTAATTGCTGGATATTTCTGTTGTGGACTTTCAATCAGCACATCTTCATTGGCTTGGCAGAAGAATGCCAGACTATAACGCGGCCCTTGATATTCATCTGCTTCCGGATTTTTGACCCGATGGAAATTAGAAGGTAATTGGTCATCACTCCAACGCATCAGCATATCGCCAATATTACAGGTGATCACATCATCTCGTGGTTCGATACTGGTCCATTGTTGCTGTTCCATATCTTTACCTGGGCACACTTGCAGACCACCTTGACCATTACGTTGAAACAACAAGGTTAAACAATCAAAATCGGTATGTGCGCCTGCACGCCATAGCCCCAATTGATCTTTTAAAGCAGGATCAATGGCATAGTAATGCAACATTCTTAAAGTACTTTGATAGCTGTCTTGTTCCGGATCATGCGCCAGCGTAAAGAAATTATCGGCAAAACCCAGTTTATAAGCGAAACAGGAAAGTATTTTCATACCCACTTGCCAGCAGGCCTGTTCAAATTCAAGCATGGTATTTTTAAAGTCAGGTAGCTCTTGCTCGGTTGGATAAAGTCCGTCCATACGTGGGCGAGTGATTTGGTAGGATTCTTTCTGGTCTGGGGTACTGGTTGATGGACGAACCTGCGCCTTACTTTCCCAACCTGCATTGCGATTGAGCGGGTAACGCGCTTTGACAGGTTCAGGTAGAGCAAAAAACTGTTGTGTCATGTCAAATGCAGTTTGGATTTGCTCAAGTGGAATACCATGATGCGAGACCTGAAAAAAACCAATATCCGTTGCTGCTGCCCAAAGCTGTTCGGCAATTTCATATTTACGTTGTTCAAAGTTGGATAAATCAATCACCCGAACTTCACGTTCAAAGGTCTCTTGACCTAAAGCGCCCATACGCGCTTCTTTTTGCAGTTCTTCTAAGCTGTAGTCATTTTCCGCTAATGCAGACATGTTGGCGCTATTCATATTTCAACCTCATCTTCTGGATAAACCGTGACCCAATCAAATGAATTGAAAGAGACGGGGTCACATTCAAAAAAAAGCTTCATTCACTTCAAAAGATCGTTCTGATGAAGAGCCTAAGCTAATTTCTGAGCAATGACCCACATAACAGCCGATGTGACTGACTATGCTGAACGCTTCTACTCTGACATAAAGGATGAAGCAGTTTTTGTGCCAGTTTATAAAGTGAAATACAATGATGTTAAAATCGGCCTGAATTTTGAGCTATGTTGAATGGTTTAATTCACACTGCGTAAAATTAATTCAATGGTTAAGCTATCTGCAAGAAAGGACAGTAATGAGCGTATTTAATCGGCATACAGTGAATTGTCCACCATTTGGAAGATTGAAATATGGCAGTCCACATTGGCTGGGAGAAGTTGAACTTGGGGCATTTGAAGGGATGCTTAGGGTTATTGTTCGAGCAAAGCGTGATGGTCCAACAGATGCGCAGATTGCAGCAATGACTCGTTTGCTTTCTGATGTCGCGATCATCAAGACATTGGCAAGTAAGGCAATGGTTGATGTTTTTGAGGATTGTGAACTTCTTCCAAGCGACTTTGGTTCTGATGTGCATCATATCTGGCAGTATCTTTCCCCTTGTGAAATAGAGGTTTCCGATGAAAACTATTTTGGTGGTGAAGATAATCGGATCAATATAATGATTATTTTTGAGTCACCACAACATTTGGATTTTTTACCCGCTATAGTGACGATTGATGGGTACTTCGAGGAATGTGTGTCGGGAACTTGATGGCTACTTATTTTTTAAAACCCAGTTTTAGAATAATTGTTAATATGCAACATGGCTATTTAAAACATCCATTTGTCCAGTAGGTAGTTCATTTAAGGTGCAGCTGCATGTACTGAATGCACCATTAAACTGCACTCAACACCAAAGACTTAATACAGTTTATTCATCTTAGAACAATTAAAAATAAATCCGACCTAGAGAATTACCAATAAAAACAAGGTGGAATCAATCTTGGCACAGAGCTTGCTAAATCATGATTGAGTATAAGCGGTCAGTATGTTGTGAACATACGGGACATTGCTCTACAGCGTTTGCTGTTCCTCTTTCGGGGACAAAGCCAATTGATTTGGCTTTGAGAGAAATGTGTACTTATACATTGATTATCCCCCTAAAAAGAATAGCAAGATGAATCCATACAGATTTAGGGGTCTTACTTATGAATATTCAGCACTATGTAGGCAAAGGGCGACGTACTGTAATTGCGGGCGCGTTATTGGGGTTGGCAACAGTTATCAGCTCAACCAGTTTTGCAGCCGATAAACTTGTTTTACAAACCACATGGTATGCGCAAGCCGAGCAAGGTGGATATTATCAGGCACTGGCACAGGGAATTTATAAAAAATACGGACTTGATGTCGATATCAAAATCGGCGGGCCACAAGTCAATAACATGAGCTTATTATTGTCCAAGCGAGCCGATATTATTATTAATTATGATCTACAGGTCTTAAAAGGCATCGAAAGCAACTTTCCCATCAAAGCGGTGGCAGCACCATTCCAGTTTGATCCGCAAGGTGTACTAACCCATAGCGATGTAAAGTCTTTGGCCGATCTGAAAGGAAAAACGATTCTGGTCTCGACCAGTGGACAAGCAAGCTGGTGGCCTTGGTTAAAAGGCAAATATAAATTAGATGCAGCACAAGCTCGCCCATATACCTTCAATATGCAGCCTTTTTTAGCAGGCAAAAATGTCGCACAACAAGCCTATGCCACATCTGAGGTTTTTCAGGCCAAAAAAGCAGAACCTTCGAGTCATTTCTTTTTATTTGCTGATGCGGGTTATCCAGCCTACGGCGGTATCTTGGTGACCCGTAATGATGTGATTCAAAACAAACCAGAGGTACTACGCCGTTTTGTTCAGGCATCGATGGAGGGATGGAAAAACTACTTAGCCGATCCACGTTTGGGCAATAGCATCATTAAAAAAGAAAACCCGAATATGAATGATGAACTACTCACTTTTGCTGTAGGACAAATGCGCAAATTGAAGTTGATTGATGGTGGAGATGCCAAGACTCAAGGCATTGGCGTCATGACGGATGCACGTTGGAAAGCAACGCGAGATTTTATGGTGAGTGCAGGGTTGCTGAACACTAAAACCAATTGGAAAACCGCTTATACCACGCAGTTTATTAAACCAGCCAAATAATCTTAGATACTTTCCTTACAAGGAAGCCATGGTGAAAGGGTTAATAAAATAGCGCATTTGCATCAAGGGGAAATCACATGAATTCTGCTTTACCAATAGATACGCCAATACCTGAGTCTTCGAGCTTTATTACGCCGATGATTATGGCCAGAGGGGTTGAAAAAACCTATCCAAATGGCACCAACGCCTTACAACGATTAGATTTAAATATTGCCCGCGGTGAAATTGTTTCATTACTGGGGCCGTCAGGTTGCGGTAAAAGCACCTTGCTGAAAATGTTTGCCGATCTGGAGCAGCCTTCTGCGGGTGTGGTGCGCTGGAATGGCAAGGCTGAGATGCAATCTCAATGCAAAATGGCCATGGTGTTTCAGGAGGCAACGCTGATGCCATGGGCCAATATCGAAGACAATGTGCGTTTACCTCTCGATTTACAACATATCTCAAAATCAGTGAGCACCCCGAAAGTGATGGCGGCTTTAGCAGCTGTAGGTTTAGAGAAATTTAGTAAAGCCTATCCACGGGAACTTTCAGGTGGTATGCAAATGCGTGCTTCTTTGGCTAGAGCCTTGGTGACTGAACCTGATCTGTTATTGATGGATGAACCTTTTGGCGCTTTGGATGAGTTTACTCGCCATAAACTGGATAGTGATATCCGGCAATTATGGTCAGAACGAGATCTCACGGTGGTGTTTGTGACGCATAGTATTTATGAGGCTGTGTATCTGTCTTCACGGGTTATTGTGATGGGCGCACGGCCTGGGCGGGTAGTCGCCGATCTGGACATTGAAGGACCTTATTTACGTGACGACGCTTTCCGAAGCTCAGAGATTTTTATCCGACAATGTTCGCATCTATCGCAATTATTGGCTGAGGCAAGCGGAGGGCATGCTCATGATTAAACCCTTGATACAACATCCAACCGTACAACGTATCGCGGCTCCGCTCGGGTTGGGGCTGGTCTTCCTGCTGATTTGGCAGTTGAGCTTCCAGCAGCTTGCGGTGCCGGTTTATGTGGTACCCAAGCCTAGTGATATTGTGATGGCGTTGATTCATCAATCCAGTATGTTATTTGGCAGTTTATGGGTCACTCTAAAAATTACCTTATTGGCTTTTGCATGCGCGGTGCTAATCGGTACATTGGTCGCTTTTGTGTTTGTACAGAGTCGCGTGCTCGAAGCCTGTTTTATGCCTTATGCCATTTTATTTCAGGTCACACCGATTGTTGCAATCGCACCTCTGGTCATTATCTGGATTCAAAATACCACTTTAGCGTTAGTGGTCTGTGCCATGCTGGTTGCGGTTTTTCCTATATTAACCAATACCACCTTGGGTCTGCGTAGTGTCAATAAAGGCTTGCTCAATCTTTTTCAAATCAATAAAGCCAGTCGCTGGCAAATTCTGATGCGCTTACGTGTACCGAATGCGTTGCCTTATTTCTTTGGAGGCTTACGTATTTCCTGCGGTTTGGCGCTGATTGGTGCGGTGGTTTCCGAGTTCGTTGCCGGTGCGGGAGGGACCAGTGCAGGCTTGGCTTATCAAATCTTGCAAGCAGGTTTTCAACTGGATTTACCGCTGATGTTTGCTGCCTTATTCCTGATAACCTGTACGGGTTTGGGCTTGTTTATGTTGATGTCTTTATTAAGCCAGTTCTTTCTAAACAAATGGCATGAGAGTGAACAAGTATGAGTCCAGAGCAATTAAATCAAAGCTATTTAATTCAAAATGCCCATGCCATTTTAACGGGTTTATCTGGAGAGGCTGCACGTGCTTCATCCACTGATATCCGTATCCAGTCAGGTAAGATTACTGAAATAGGTCGGTTAGGTGCTCAGCCAAATGAGCAGGTGATTGATGCTAAAGATTGCGTAATTTATCCGGCATGGGTGAATACCCATCATCATTTATTTCAGTCCTTGTTAAAGGGTGAGCCACAAGGGTTGAATCAAAACCTGACCTCATGGCTTGCCAGTACGCCATATCGGTTTCGTGGTGTGTTTGATGAAAATACGTTTCGGATTGCTGTACGGATTGGTCTTGTCGAGCTATTACGTTCGGGGTGTGCAACGATAGCTGATCATCATTATTTGTATTGGCCCAAGATGCCGTTTGATGGCGCTGCGATTTTATTTGATGAAGCCGAAAAACTGGGTATGCGCTTTGTGTTGTGTCGTGGTGGTGCAACACTTACACGTGGCTTGGAAAGTGAATTGCCTCAAGCCCTACGCCCTGAGAAATTTGAAGACTATATGGCGGATATTGAGCGTTTGGTGCAGCACTATCATCAACCAGATTCAAAAGCTTTCCGAAAAATCGTGATGGCACCGACCTCGACTTTGCATTCGACCACAGCACAGCAATTACGGGAAAGCGCCAAAGTCGCCAGACAATTGGGGATCCGGATGCATAGCCATTTATCTGAAACGGTGGATTATCTGGATGCAGCACGCGCCAAGTTTGGCATGACACCAGTCCAGTTCTGTGCCGAGCAGGACTGGATTGGCAGTGATGTCTGGTTTGCCCATCTGGTGAAATTATTACCCGAAGAAATTCAGTTGTTGGGTCAGACCAAAACAGGTATTGCGCATTGTCCTCAGAGTAATGCCCGTTTGGGGAGTGGTATTGCCGATCTGGTTGCTTTGGAACAGGCAGGCATGACGATTTCGATCGGGGTAGATGGTGCAGGTTCCAATGAGGCTGCAGATATGTTATCTGAAACCCATGCCGCTTGGTTATTGCAGCGAGCCAGAAAGGGGATGTTAGCCAAGCCACAATATGAGGGCGGACAATTTGAAGGGGGTGCAGATGCTGCCAGTATTGAGGATGTAATCCGTTGGGGAACGGTGGGGGGAGCCAAGATTTTAGGGCTTGATCAAGTCGGGACAATCGAGGTGGGGCAACAGGCTGACTTGGTCATATATCAGTTAGATGATCCTCGTTATTTTGGATTACATGATATGGCGATTGGACCTGTGGCAAGTGGCGGACGCGCGCATATTAAGGCGATGTTTGTAGCAGGGAAAATGGTGATGGAAAATGATCAGGTTCCTGATCTGGATATGATGGAGTTAGCTTGGCAAGCCAAGCAAGCGGTGAAGCTGTTACAACAGCGGAGTATGGACATGGCAAAAATAGCCTAAGCTAATGGATTACCTTATGGAATTGGATAGCTCTCTTTCTTAAAGAGTGACTATCCAAGAGTTAAAATACTTGTATTTATATTTTAGCTAAAAATTTGGTTGCATTTCCGCCTTCACATTTCCAATCTGCAAATACACCAATAAGTGAGCAGTTTGTACAACGACAGCCTATGTAATACCAGCGGACATCATTTGATCCATCATAAAGTGCAACAGCAGATTCCAGTTCAAATTGTTGATTGTCACAAATACAAATATGTTCTTCTAGCTCTGCATCCTCAATATATTCAGCATTATCTCCCATCAAATGTGCATGGTTACATTGAGTACAGATCCGTCTAGCAATTCCTTCATTTTCGTCACTTTCTAAACAGAAAATATGGTTTCCACATCGACAGAAACTTGATGCAAATTCTTTTGCTTCATAACCATTTAGGTGGCTAAAACGAGTCATTTCTAAACGCAAGTCGTCTCGATTTTGACCATACCAATATTTTCCTTTTTGATATAAGGACACGAAATACCTCTAGTTCATTATTAAAAAACATTTTTTATATATAAAGCTTTATTTTTTCAGAGAGTTTTTGATTACTGTTTTATTGCTACCGTTCAGCTATGTATTTTGGCCTACCATCTATGACCCACCTACGATACCTTTCAGCAATATGGTTTGCCAATTTGTGGTAATTTTCCCAAGTATCAGCGACTCTATACACGTTATTCGTATCTACCGAAAAGCTAAGCAAGTAGTCATCAATATATCGACTTTCATTATTTAATCCTTCGTAATACGCCAAAGCAAAATCATTACCTTCTTCGTTAAAATCATTGTCAGTGAGCTTTTCATCAAGTTCATCAATGAGAAAATGTGCTCCTGTAATTTGTTTTGTCTTTAGATGTTTAATTGCATCTCGTGAATCTTCAATTAATTCTTCACTAGCAAAGTTTGAAGAAGCATCCATGTTAAAAACATTCCAATATGGGTTGCTCCTGCTTCTTGTGGAAGATCTGCAGGGAAGTCACCTCCATAATGCCAAGAAGCATCATCGTATTTCATGATTTATATCTCCAAAAACTGCACCATTACTCACCATTTAAATAATGATACTGATTTAAATTCTAATTTTATCGTAGTTAGTTATTTTCCATTTGAGCATTAAGGAGTGTCGTATAAACGCATCTCCTCGATTCGCAATCAGCTCATAAAATTGTATCAGTTCAAAGATGGGATAATTCTTCCGAATACCCCATTTTATTTAACAGAATGGGTTATGTAGATTGAGTTTAGGAGTTCTTTAATTGCTTTACCAGTATTTACAGGCTAGATAAGCCATTCAACATCATCAAGTGCGTACGAAGATTTCCACCCGTCGGTTTAACTGCCTGCCAGCGGGGTTGTCTTGGCCGCTGACCTCGTTGGGCGCTACAGGCTGCGACTCGCCGTAACCATGTGTACTGGCGGCAGCTGCGGCACCACGCTGGCGCAAGGCCATGCCCACTGATTTGGCACGGCGCTCGGACAAATCCAGATTGTAGGCGTCACTGCCCTTGGCATCGGTATGACCGCGAATTTCTATTGCTTTGGCTGGTACTTTCTGCAAGGCCACGGCCAAGCTGTCCAGCACCTTCGCTGCGTCAGGACGTATATTCGTCTTGTCGAAATCGAACAACACCTGATCATTGAGAGTGATGATGAACCCGCATGGCGCGCCTGATGGAGCGAATTTTTTTAACGGCGGAAACTTGCCAGCTGGCGCGACCTTGGGAATTGGTGCCATTTTCACTTGACGTGCTGGTGTACCTATGCTGCCGCTGCCTTTACCATCGTTGCTCACCAACCCGTGTGGGCCGTTCCAGGTACCGCTGCCATCGGCATTGATAGTGACAATGCCTTGCGGACCGCTCCAACTACCTGAACCATCACCTTCGTTGCGAATCACACCATGATCGCCGTTCCAGGTGCCGCCACCTTTGCCATCTAGCACGATGATGCCGTACTTGCCGTTATACGTGCCCGAACCGTCGGCCTCGACCGAGATGATCCCATCGTCAGCACCACCGTCGCCATTACCGTTGATTGTACCACTACCGTCTGCGTTGACGACGATGACGCCGCCTTCATAGTTGGCGGTGCCACTGCCATCTGCTTTGATATGGAAGATGCCTTCATTACCGTTGCGCGACAGATTGCCTTGCGCATCCATGCTGGTGATGCCTGCATCGTTGAGTAATGCGCCGTCGGTTGCACAGTGAGCGGGCTTAACGCTAATACCTGCAACTGGATCAGTGATGTCTTGCATTGATGCTTCCAGTGCTCGCTGGGCCGGGCCAATACCGATGATCTCTGGCACAACGATTTGCGGGATTACCGGGAAGTCGACATCCCCGGCGGACTTGGCTGCGACTTTGGCTGTTTTCGCAGTTGCATCATTGGTCTTTGCCTCGTCAGTCGAGGGGGACTTCGTGCAGGAGCAAGCGAGCAATGCCATTCCCAGCACCATGAACCTGTTCATTGAAAACATGTCTAATTACTCTACTTATATGTTGACCGTGTTTTGTTTTAATTGAGTCGCTTTAAGTCCTTCAAATGTCTATCTTGCTTAACAAAATCACGTGTACAACTGTACAACAAGGCGATGTAGTTGTTTCATTAAGATCAATTATTTACTCTTGAGTAAAAAATAGGCGAAGACAAGCACCGCTAGTCCGAACAGAAGTCGCGCGATCCAGGGTGTGACCAGCCAAGCACCGAGTGCCATGATGGCGCGGCTCAAGACATGCGGTGATTGTAATGCCCCTGACTCGGGCGCGTGACGTTGGGGCTGTAGCGGATAACCGCAATGCGGGCAGGAGTTGGCTTGGGTCGAAACCTGACTGCTGCATTCGGGGCATGAAATAAGCGCCATAAGTGTTCTTCCTTTTAAGTTATTTTCCCTTTGGGCATTAAGAAATGCCATATAGACACATGTTGTCGATTCGCAATCAGGTCATAAAATTGTATCAGCTAAAAGATTGGAAAATTCTTCCGAATCACCCATTTTATTTAACAGAATGGGTTGTTTCGACTGAGTTGAGGGGGGTGCCAATTGCTTTGCTGTTCTCTAGTAAGGTAGATAAATAAATCATTTAAGGCAATAGATCATTTAAGGCATTCAACATCTGGCTAATTTTATATGGGTGCAACGGTATAATGTAATTCAACCATACCTTCACCCATATGATGAACGGAGATTAATTTAAGCGTTGGCGCAAGTACTCGTCGGGGAAATAGTACTTTTCCTTTTGCAAGGGTGACTGAACCAATTTGTATAATAAGTTCATCAAGTAAATTGGCATCGTAGAACTGTCCAGCCAATTCTCCACCACCTACAACCCAGATATTCTTGTTCCCGATGATGGATTGAATTTCAGCATAAACCGGAGTGATGTCTCCTTGCACAAAATGGATATCTGCTCCTTCAATTAGTGGCAGTTTACGGCTGGAAAACACCCAGGCTGGCTGGGTATAGGGCCAAGGTGAACCTGTTTCGGCAGCAACATGCTCTGCGTTATTCAATATCCATTCATAAGTTGCTGAGCCCATGACCAAAGCACCAACATTTGCAATAAAGGTTGGATAACTTGAGTTATCTAGTCCGCCTAATGTAAATAACCATTCTAAAGAATCGTCTTCGGTCGCAATAAATCCGTCTAGGCTACTCGCTGCAAAATATTGTACTTTCATTCTGATTATCTCCTTATTCTAAAGGAGTAGCTTAAAGCTTATTTTCTTTGAATAAATTGTTTAAATCGGATATACGACACTTTAGGACGCTTTAATAAAATTAAGCTTGAAAAGGATGATGTCTATACCAATGCTCAGCAATTTGCTGACGGGTACAAATCCAGACCCGATCATGATTTTGCACATAATCGAGAAAACGTTGTAGCGCCTTAAAGCGGGCAGGACGTCCTAAAATGCGGCAATGCATGCCAATAGAAAGCATTTTCGGACGAGTTGCTCCTTCCGCGTACAAGACATCAAAAGCATCTTTTAAATATTCAAAAAAATCCTCACTACGATTAAAACCCGTAGGAGATGCAAATTTCATATCGTTGGTATCAAGTGTATAAGGAATAATTAAATGCGGACGGGTTGCACCTGCTGCATTGCGAAGTGTTGTCCAAAAAGGTAAGTCATCACCGTAATAATCACTGTCATATTGCACCTGATCATATTCCGCCAATAATTGACGGGTATTGGGGCTATCACGGCCCGTATACCAGCCTGTCGGCATTTCACCAAACAAATCTTTAAGGATGTGCATGGCTTCATCCATATGTTGTTTCTCGGTTTCAATATCCATATTTTGATAATGAATCCAGCGTAAGCCATGTGAGACCACATCATAGTTGTGTTGTTTGATGGCTTCGACCACCAGAGGATTACGTTGTAAAGCCATCGCAACGGCAAAAATGGTCATGGGCAATTGGCGTTTGGCAAACTCCTGCTGAATGCGCCAGAAACCGACCCGTGAGCCATATTCATAAATCGAGTCCATCGAAAGATGGCGTGCAGGATAACTTTCTGCACCACTGATTTCAGATAAGAACTGTTCCGAACCTTCATCGCCATGCAGAATATGTTTTTCACCCCCTTCTTCATAATTCAGCACAAACTGCACCGCGATTTTTGCTTGATTGGGCCATTGGGCATGGGGCGGTTGATCGGCATAACCGACCATATCGCGTGGATAATCTGCTGTTAAATGAGCGTCTGTACTGGACCAAACCATAGCAATGCCTGAATCATGAAAAAGGTGAATCTTCACATCAACTTACCCGATTAAATCTTCGGGTGTCAAACACTATATTTATTTAAATCAATAGCTTGAGTGTTTTGTTTTGGTGCAAAAATACAATTTTATTGATGAATATTGTTTTGCATGCGCGATTTTAGTGCCTCCATCTCGATAATGATATGATTCATCATGATTTGCGCAATCCGAGAAAGTTGCCGTTTTGGTGCAGTACAAAGTGCGACCGTAATCGGATGAAGGCCGTGGTCATTGATTGTTCTAAACTCAAATGCACCATTTTCAATATAAGGGGCTGCATCCAGATAACTCATGATGCTGATGCCTAAGTTTTGCTTAAGCAATGAGACCATCATACGGATATCATTACATTCGATTGTGTGTGCTGGGTTGAAGTCATGCTTTTTATAGAGTGCATGCACATGATCATGAATAATCAATGGTTCGGCAGCAACAATATGATTGAACTCCAGCGTATCGGAAAAGTAGATTTTTTCTTTATGGGCTAAAGCATGCTGTTTAGGAATGACGAAACCCAAGGGCATTTCAATAAAGTCACTGATCTGTAATTGGTGCTGATGTTTGGGATTCAGTATCAAGCCAAAGTCGAGTTCAGCATTGATTACCAGATCAGCAATACGCTCACTGTCCGAAACCCGAAGCTTAAAATTAATCCATGGATATTGCTGAACAATCGACTGCATCACGGCACTGACAAAGCTTTCACTGAGTGCTGCAATCATCCCAAAATCAATTGAACCGCGTTGTATGCCTTGGATTTCATTTAGACGTTTCTGTGTGATTTGAAACTCTTTTTGCCAGCTGCGTAGATCAGCATAGAGCAATTCGCCAGCTAAGGTCAGCTTGAGTCCATTGGGCAAACGTTCAAATAAAGCCACACCGAGTTCTTCTTCTGCCAAAACGATTTGTCGATGTACAGCGGAGACAGAAATAAACAGTTGATCGGCCGCTTTTCTTAAACTACCTGTTTTGGCAACGGCAATAAAATAATCAGCAAAACGTGAAAATGGCAATGCCATTGTAAACTCACTTGAGATAAAGCAGGTTTTAATACAAAAGCAATTTTAGTGCCCAGCCTGTTCTAATTTTTAGAATGATGCATATAAATCATTCTAATAGACGGAAATATCGATCTATTCCACACTGCAAACAATAGAGAAAATACTCAAGAACGAGCACAGGATATGAACGCAATTCCATTCATCAATCTTCCCAATAAGCCATGCCATAGCCAATTTGATGATCAGGACTGGCAGATTCTTGCGCAGCATTGGTATCCCGTGGCACGTATCGAAGATGTGAGCAGCAAACCACAGCAAGTGACCTTACTGGATATGAATCTAGCTTTGTATAAGACCGAAACAGGGCAGATTCATTTAGCTCGGGATATTTGCCCGCATCGCGGCGTGCCTTTGAGTAAGGGCTGGGTTGAAGGAGACACTTTGATTTGCCCTTATCATGGCTTACATTTTAATGAAGATGGCAAATGCAGCAAAATTCCAGCGCAACCTGATTTAACTCATATCTCAGAGCGCTTTTCGCTGACCAAGTTTCCTGTGGTTTTAAAATATGGATTGGTCTGGACTAGCATTTTGGGCAGAGATGAAAGTTTGGCTAATTTTCCTGTATTAGACACATGGGAACAGGAGGAGCATCAAGCCATTTTACCGCCTTCTGTGGATATTGCAGGTTCAAGCGGTCGTCAATTGGAGGGTTTTATTGATGTGGCACACTTTGCTTGGGTGCATCATCAGGCCTTTGCCGATCGAGACAATCCTGTGGTACCTAAATATTCGACTGAACGTACCGATTATGGCTTGCATACCAATTACACCAGTAATGTCAGTAACTATCCGCATGGGATGCAGCATTTAGCACCTGATGATTTTTTATGGGAACGGATCTTTGACGTTTATCCGCCATTTTCAGCCGTACTGACCATTCATTTTCCGAATGATGGAGTGCTCAAGATTTTAAATGCCTGTTGTCCCGTCTCACATAACAAGACCCGTTTATTTGTACCCTTGACCCGTAATTTCGATACCACAGGGGACTTACAGGCTGTCTATGATTTTAATGCGCAGATTTTTGCGGAGGATCAGGAGATGGTGGAGGCGCAAAAGCCAGAAGAATTACCTTTAGATATGAGTATGGAAGCACATTTTGAAGCAGACCGCTCTTCGGCGATGTATCGCCGGATCTTGGCTGAATGGGGGTTAAGCAAACGCTATACGGTATAAGTTAAAACTCTTTTAGGCTAGATAACTGACCCGGTTTTCAAAGTTACAAGGTATGATGAAAATCAATCTATATTATTTTAGGACGAGCATCCGAAATAATGTAGATTGATTTGAAAAACATTCAATATGATTTAAAAAAAGGTAACTTAAGTTTATTTTTGGGAAAATCATTTATACTTTCTAGATCACATAGATTTTTATTATAAGTCATGCTTAAAAAACTTACTCTTGCCGTTTTAATCACTATTCCTACAATTACTTATGCAAATAATACATCTCTTATTAAAAATGCTAAGCAAAGTATTAGAGATAGTATAAAAGATCCGAGATCAGCACAATTCCAACATATTCGAGTAGTGAAGAATTTAAGAGGAGAAAGGGCTGTCTGTGGTGAGGTAAATGCAAAAAATGCTTTTGGAGGTTATGTCGGTTTTACACCATTTATGTATGTCGATGGGGCATCCTATCTCGCGTCAGGCGATGAAGATTATCAAGAGGATTTTTATTACGTCTATATACTGAGTGGTTGTATGGGTGTCTCAGATGAAAAAGAATTTAGAAATCAGCTTTACTATGAGCAAGTTCAACAAGAAGAGCAAATAAGAAAGGAGCAGGAAGAACAAGCACGGAAAGAACGAGAAGAAGAGCTTGAGCGGATTAAACAGATTACTGACCAAAAATTAAAAGAGGTCGAAGAAAAAAAAGAACTTGATCGACTGACAATACTTGAGAAGGACAGAGAGTTTTATAAAAGAAAGAAACTTACAGCGACTGATACAGAGCGACGTGAATATAACAAGCAGGTAAAAACATTCTGTAATTTTCTATATGACTACTATACAAATAGAATTAAGCATGGTTTCAGCCATGAAGATGCTTTTTTAACGGTTACTGCGGCTTATAACAATATGGGCTTAAACTCAGTTTACGATAGTCTGGATGCCGTTGAAATTATATTACAAGATGGTTTTGAACGCCTTCAACATAATAAGGAGGATTATAATAAGTTTGTCAAAAATGGAGCATTTTTTCAGGGCTGGATGAAAGGGACATGTATCGTTCAACGCAAGATATAATCAAATTTATTATAAAGAGTTGAATGTATCTTGTATCCCTACAGCTTTTCTAGCGATAAGGATGGGGTGATAAATCAAAGTGGTCAGCTTATAATCTAATCAAGATAATAATGTGGTAAGACAATTTTAGTCTTGGTGCATAATTAAAAACATATCATTTATTTGTATAGGCTTGTATATACAATTTACCTCATTTCAATATACAATGACTTAGAATATTTAGTATGAGTTTTAGCCAATGTCAAGAGCGACAAAGCAAAACGATTTAGATTTGTCCTTAGAAGAAGATAGTCCGGTTCCTTTGTATCTACGTGTGAAACAAATGATTTCACAAAAGATTTATGAGGGAAGCTGGACTGTTAATAAAAAGATTCCTTCAGAAAGTGAATTGGTCAATTTACTGGGCTGTAGTCGCATGACCGTGAATCGGGCTTTACGCGAGCTCACCAGTGAAGGTTTATTGGTGCGTATTCAGGGTGTCGGTTCTTTCGTTGCCGAGGGACAAGGGCGTACCGCTTTATTTCATGTCAATAATATTGCCGAAGAAATTATTGCCCGAAACCACAAACATCATGCTGAAGTCTTGGTGCTGGAACAGATTCAGGCCAATGCCGAACAAAGTATGCTGATGCAGATTCGGGAAGGGCAAAAGCTCTTTCACTCGATCATCGTGCATTATGAAAATGATGTACCGGTACAGATTGAAGATCGTCTGGTCGATCCGATGTTGATTCCAGATTATTTGGCACAAGATTTTAAAAGCATTACACCCAATGCATATTTAATGTCGAAAGCGCCGGTGACAGAAGGTGAACATGTGGTCACCGCAATTTTAGCGTCAGCACAAGAATGTAAATGGCTGAAAATTAATAAGACTGAACCTTGTCTGTTGATTCGTCGCAGAACTTGGTCAAATAAACAGCTGATTTCTAGTGCCCGATTGATTTATCCAGGCAGTCGTTATTATCTGGAAGGTAAATTTACCCAATGATTCAACACTTAGACATAGCTGATTATCAGCAGATGCTATGGAAAAACGGGGCGGGTTATACCATTGAACTTGCCCGAAGTGACGGTGACAGTCTGGATACGTTTGATTGGCGTATTTCCATGGCAGATGTCAAAACTTCGGGTGATTTTTCCCTATTTAAGGGCATGCAGCGTATCCTCACGGTACTGGAAGGTGCTGGCATCGTATTGAATATTGAAGATGATTCTGAACATCTGAAAACTTTACAATCTGCGCAATTTAGTGGCGATCGAAAGACCAGCTGTGAACTGATTGATGGACCAATTAGGGACTTTAATCTGATCTATAATCCTGCAAAATGGCGTTCTAGCTACCAATGGCTGTTTGAGTCAGCCAGCACTGAGATTTTCAGTTCAGCCGATCTGATTTTTATTTTTAATCAGAGTCCAGAACCCTTGGAAATTGAAGTTGATCAGCAGGTTTTTCATTTGGCACACCAGCAAAGTCTCAAGATTGAGCAGCAAAAAACATTAAAAAAATTGCTTATAAAGTCACAGTTTTTAAAGCAGACCTGTCTCATTGAGCTCACAAAAATCTAATTTTTAGACTTTTTAAAAAACACATATGATCACAGGTTGTATGTGTTTTTTATTGTCGATCAAAAAATAAATCTATTTATTTCATTATCTTGTAATTTATTTTCATAAAAGAATTGAAAAGCATCTTTTCAATATAAAAGTTTTGTGTAGTATATGGATGTATATACAAGTTAATACATTGCTATACAGTAAAAGCAGATTAATTTGCTGGTTCAAACTCAATGGAAGGAGTCCGATTGTGACAACAACGACAACAAAATTTCGTGATGTAGAAATTCGCGCACCGCGTGGTACACAGCTCAATGCCAAAAGCTGGTTAACAGAAGCGCCACTGCGTATGTTGATGAACAACCTAGATCCTGATGTCGCAGAAAATCCAAAAGAACTGGTGGTTTATGGTGGTATCGGTCGTGCTGCACGTAACTGGGAATGTTTCGACAAGATCGTTGAAACGCTAAAGAATTTAGAAACAGATGAAACTTTATTGGTTCAATCGGGTAAGCCGGTAGGCGTATTTAAAACCCATAAAGATGCGCCACGTGTTTTGATTGCCAACTCGAATCTGGTGCCACACTGGGGCAACTGGGAACATTTCAATGAACTGGATGCCAAAGGTTTGGCAATGTATGGCCAGATGACAGCGGGCTCTTGGATTTATATTGGTAGCCAAGGCATTGTACAAGGCACTTATGAAACCTTTGTCGAAGCAGGTCGTCAGCATTATAACGGTGACTTGAAAGGCCGTTGGGTATTAACGGCTGGTTTAGGCGGTATGGGCGGTGCACAACCTTTGGCTGCAACACTTGCAGGTGCATGTTCACTCAATATCGAATGCCAACAAACTAGTATCGATTTCCGTTTACGTACCCGTTATGTCGATGAGCAAGCCACTGATCTGGATGATGCTTTGGCGCGTATTGAAAAATATACCAAAGAAGGTAAGGCGGTTTCGATTGCACTGCATGGCAATGCTGCTGAAATTTTACCTGAATTGGTTCGTCGTGGTGTGCATCCAGATATGGTGACTGACCAAACCAGCGCACATGATCCTTTGAATGGTTATTTGCCAATTGGCTGGACATGGGAAGAGTACCGTCAGCGTGCTAAAACTGAGCCAGAAGTTGTGGTGAAAGCGGCTAAACAATCGATGGCGCAACATGTTCAAGCCATGCTGGACTTCCAGAAAATGGGTGTGCCAACTTTTGACTATGGCAACAACATCCGTCAAATGGCACAAGATGAAGGCGTAGAAAATGCCTTTGATTTCCCGGGCTTCGTTCCTGCCTATATCCGTCCATTGTTCTGCCGTGGTATTGGTCCGTTCCGTTGGGCTGCGCTGTCAGGTGACCCGGAAGATATCTATAAGACAGATGCCAAAGTAAAAGAGTTAATTCCAGATGATGAACATTTACATCGCTGGTTAGATATGGCGCGTGAACGTATTAGCTTCCAAGGTTTGCCAGCACGTATTTGCTGGGTGGGCTTAGGCTTACGCGCAAAACTAGGCTTGGCATTTAATGAAATGGTGCGTAGCGGTGAACTTTCAGCACCAATCGTGATTGGTCGTGATCATCTGGATTCAGGTTCAGTGTCTAGTCCGAACCGTGAAACCGAATCAATGAAAGATGGTTCTGATGCCGTATCGGACTGGCCATTATTGAATGCCTTATTGAATACTGCTGGCGGTGCGACTTGGGTGTCATTGCACCATGGCGGTGGTGTAGGTATGGGCTTCTCGCAACACTCAGGTGTGGTGATTGTGTGTGATGGTACAGATGAAGCAGCAGCACGTATTGCACGTGTACTGACCAATGACCCTGCAACAGGGGTGATGCGTCATGCCGATGCTGGTTATGACATCGCAATTGACTGTGCCAAAGAGCAAGGCTTGAACTTGCCGATGATCACGCAATAAACAGACAAGGACATTACGATGCTTTTTGCAATTGTGTAAACAGCATCGTAAGCGAACAATAGAGTGCAAAACAGGACGCCAACAATGGAACTTCTAATTCAACCCGGCAAACTTAGCTTAGCAGATCTGCGCCACGCTTATTTAAATCCAATTAAAGTGAAACTCGATGACAGCGCTTCTGCTGGCATTAATGCAAGTGTGGCTTGTGTCGAAAAAATCGTGAATGAAGGCCGTACTGCCTACGGGATCAATACCGGTTTTGGTTTACTGGCTTCAACCAAAATTGCACCAGAAGACCTGGAGCAATTACAACGCTCATTGGTACTGTCACACGCTGCTGGTGTGGGTGAGCCGCTTGATGATGCGATGGTGCGTCTGATTATGTTGCTTAAAGCAAATAGCTTGGCACGTGGTTTTTCTGGGATTCGTCGTAAAGTGATTGACGCCATTCTGGCTTTAATCAATGCCGAAGTTTATCCGCATATTCCACTCAAAGGTTCTGTTGGTGCTTCAGGTGACTTGGCACCACTGGCACATATGTCTCTGGTGTTATTAGGCGAAAGTAAAGCACGCTATAAAGGTGAATGGTTGCCGGCAGTTGAAGCACTTAAAATTGCGGGTCTAGAGCCAATTTCTTTAGCGGCGAAAGAAGGTTTGGCACTGTTAAATGGTACGCAAGTTTCAACCGCCTATGCTTTACGTGGTCTGTTTGAAGCAGAAGATCTATTTGCTGCTGCAACAGTGTGCGGTGGTTTAAGTGTTGAAGCCATGCTGGGTTCGCGTGCGCCATTCGATGCACGTATTCATGAAGTGCGTGGTCAACGTGGTCAAATTGATGTGGCTGCGGCTTATCGTGACTTGTTGACTGAATCAAGTGAGATTTCTCATTCACATGAAGATTGCAGCAAGGTTCAGGATCCATACTCACTACGTTGCCAACCACAGGTGATGGGGGCGTGTTTGACCCAGATCCGTCAGGCGGCAGAAGTACTGGAAATCGAAGCAAATGCGGTATCGGATAACCCATTGGTCTTTGCTGCTGAAGGCGATGTGATTTCGGGTGGTAACTTCCATGCCGAACCTGTTGCCATGGCAGCGGATAATCTGGCATTGGCGATTGCAGAAATCGGTTCATTGTCTGAACGTCGTATTTCCATGATGATGGACCGTCACATGTCACAGTTGCCGCCGTTCCTGGTTGCCAATGGTGGAGTCAATTCTGGCTTCATGATTGCTCAAGTAACAGCCGCTGCGTTAGCAAGTGACAATAAAGCACTTGCACATCCTGCCAGTGTTGATAGTTTACCGACTTCTGCAAATCAGGAAGACCATGTTTCCATGGCGCCGAATGCTGGGAAACGCTTGTGGTATATGGCTGACAACGTTCGCGGCATCCTTGCAGTTGAATGGCTAGGTGCATGTCAGGGGCTTGATTTCCGTGAAGGATTGAAGAGTTCTCCAAAACTTGAGCGTGCGCGTAAAGTGTTGCGTGATCAAGTGCCTTACTACAGTGAAGATCGTTTCTTTGCGCCAGATATCGAGCAGGCAAGTGAATTGCTCGCGAGTGGTTGCCTGAACGAATTACTCATTCCGAAGCTATTACCGAGTTTGTCTGAAGTGTGATCAATAAATCGGTCACATGGAGTGGCCGAATCTAACTAAATTTCCTCAAGGATTGGAGATTATAATGTCACAGCACTCCACATTACAGCGGGGGCTAAACACCCGCCATATTCGTTTTTTGGCATTGGGTTCAGCCATTGGGACAGGACTCTTTTACGGTTCGGCTACTGCCATCAAAATGGCAGGCCCGTCCGTATTACTCGCATATATTGTTGCAGGGATTGCAATTTATATCGTGATGCGCGCACTCGGTGAAATGGCGGTACATAACCCGGTATCAGGTTCATTCAGTCATTATGCTTCTCAATATATTGGCCCGCTTGCAGGTTTTACCACCGGTTGGACCTACGTTTTCGAAATGATCATCGTTGCACTTGCCGATGTGACAGCATTCGGAATCTATATGGGATTCTGGTATCCCGATGTGCCACGCTGGATCTGGATTTTGTCACTGATCATGTTCTTGGGTGCAATCAATTTGATTCACGTCAAGGTCTTTGGCGAGCTTGAGTTTTGGCTTTCCATCGTCAAAGTCACTGCCATTGTGGCCATGATTGTTGGTGGTTTGGGATTGATGTTCTATGGCTTCCATGCGGACCACAGTGGCTTTACCACAGGCATTCAAAATCTATGGATTCATGAAGGCTTTATGCCAAATGGCATTGCAGGTTTAGTTGCCTGTTTGTCCGTGGTGGTATTTGCTTTTGGCGGGATTGAAATTATCGGGATCACTGCTGGTGAATCGCAAGATCCAAAAACTTCGATTCCAAAAGCGATTAATGCCGTGCCGGTACGTATCCTGTTGTTCTATGTCCTGACGATTTTTGTATTGATGTCGATTTTCCCGTGGAACCAGATTGGGAGTCAGGGCAGTCCATTCGTACAGATTTTTGAAAATCTGGGCATTGGATCAGCGGCAACCGTTCTGAATATTGTGGTCATTACAGCGGCTGTATCTGCCATCAATAGTGATGTGTTTGGTGCAGGACGTATGCTGTACGGGATGTCAAACCGTGGACAAGCGCCAAAAGTATTCCAGAAAATTTCGAAAAACGGTGTGCCTTGGATGACCGTGGTGGTGATGGCAGGCGTGTTGTTGATCGGTGTCTTGCTGAACTATCTGATTCCTGAAAATGTCTTCATCATCATTGCTTCAATCGCGACTTTTGCAACCGTTTGGGTCTGGCTGATGATTCTACTTTCTCAGGTTGCGATGCGTCGTAAATTATCGAAAGAAGAAATCAAGTCACTGGATTTCCCAGTCATTGGCTGGCCGTATGCCCCTGCATTTGCAATTGCGTTCATGCTGTTCATTCTAGCCATGATGGGGTATTTTCAAGACTCACGACCTGCAATTTATGTCGGTGCAACCTGGTTAGTTCTACTCTGGATTGCGTATAGCATCTGGGTGAAGCCGAAGAAAGATACGGTAAAAGAAAGCGCAAGCTTGCAACAAAATATCGAAATGGAAAGCTAAAGATCAAGCTGCTCAGGTACTTATCCTACCTGAGCAGTGAGAGGAAATGTGAATGAAAAAGCTTTGGAAAAACTGTCATATTGCCACCATGCAAAATGGGCAATATTCCAGTATCGAACATGCTGCAATGGTCACGTCGGGGCAGCACATCCACTGGATTGGAACCTTTGACGATGTTCCTGCCGATGCTTATTCCGAAACCATTGATTTGAATGGCGCGTGGGTGACTCCTGGCTTAATTGATTGTCATACCCATAGTGTATTTGGCGGCAACCGTAGTGTTGAGTTTGAAAAACGCTTACAAGGTGTGAGTTATGCCGAAATCGCGGCGAGTGGTGGCGGAATTGCCAGTACGGTTCGCGCCACGCGTGAAGCAAGTGAACAACAGTTGCTGGCATCAGCACTGAAGCGCGTTCGTTGCCTGCTCAAAGATGGGGTCACCACCATTGAGATTAAATCAGGTTACGGTCTGGACTACGCCAACGAACGGAAAATGCTGCGTGTGATTCGTCAGATTGCAGAAACACTGCCAATGACGGTTCGCAGTACTTGCCTGGCAGCGCATGCTTTACCGCCTGAATATCAGGATCAAAGCGATGCGTATATTGAGCATATCTGTAATGACATGCTGCCAAAACTCCATCAGGAAGGTCTGGTTGATGCAGTCGATGCCTTTTGTGAATATCTGGCATTTTCTCCTGCTCAGGTTGAGCGCGTCTTTAAAACCGCACAGTCTTTAAATTTACCCATCAAGCTGCATGCAGAACAGCTTTCTTCGCTCGGTGGCTCAAGTCTGGCTGCGCGTTATCTGGCTTTGTCGGCAGATCATCTGGAATTCATGACAGAAGAGGATGTGAAAGCCATGGCTGCTGCGGGGACGGTTGCAGTGTTATTGCCAGGCGCATTTTATTTCTTGAGAGAAACCCAGTATCCGCCGTTGCAGAGTTTGCAGCAACATGGTGTGCGGATTGCCTTGTCCAGTGATTTAAATCCGGGTACATCGCCAGCTTTATCTTTGCGTTTAATGATGAATATGGGCAGCACCTTATTCCGTTTAACCCCTGAACAGACTTTAGCTGCGGTAACCCTTCATGCAGCACATGCATTGGGCTTGCAAGACACGCATGGCAGTCTGGAGCAGGGCAAAGTGGCAGATTTTGTTGCCTGGGACATCGAGCATCCTTCAGAAATCGTTTACTGGTTAGGTGGCGATTTGCCAAAACGTATCATTCAGCATGGCAATGAAATTTCGATCTAAGCCTAGGCTCATTTTTAAAGCGTGGTATTGATAATGAATCACTCATTTAAATGGCAAGGACGACACGATGGTGACGGTGAAGCACATTTACGTCTCTATCAGGTGGTCAATACGCAGCAGCATGCGTCATTCGCTTTGATCGGTTTTAGTTCCGATGAAGGGGTGAAACGCAATAAAGGCCGTTTAGGTGCAGCCGATGCCCCGGATATGATTCGGGCACAATTGGCAAACTTGCCGGTCCATCAAGCGGTGACAATTGCAGATCTGGGCACAGTGCTATGTGACAATGGCAAACTGGAACAGGCACAGGCTGAACTGGCCGATCAGGTAGAACGTAGTCTAAAACAGGGCATGAAACCGATTGTTTTAGGCGGTGGTCATGAAGTGGCTTTTGGTAGCTTTTCAGGTCTGTTTCAATACCTGCAAAATCATGAGCCAGATAAGAAAATCGGTATTATCAATTTTGATGCCCATTTTGACTTGCGTGAAGCGGAACATGTCACCTCAGGTACGCCTTTTCTAAATGCAGCAAGACTGTCTGAACAGCATCAGCAAGAATTTCATTATCTGTGTATCGGGGTGGCAAAACACTCAAATACTCGAGTCCTTTTTGAAACGGCAGACCGACTAAATTGCAGTTATATCTACGACTTTGAATTACAACCGAAAAACGTTGAAATTTTACTCGAAAAAATCAATGCTTTTATCGGAAAAGTTGACTATTTGTATATTACAGTTGATCTTGATGTATTTAGTGCTAGCATTGCTCCAGGTGTAAGTGCACCTGCGGTAAAAGGAATTGATTTATCAGTCTTTGACCCATTACTAGAGGCCATTAAGGAAACCGGAAAGATTAAAGTTTTTGATGTGGCGGAATGTAATCCACGGTTTGATTTGGACAGTAGAACTGCCAAATTAGCCGCTTATATAATTTTTAACTACATATTTGATTGATGGATCATGTGAATTCATCAAAAGGTTAAAACATGTCTAATTTATCTTATGTCTCTCAAAATGACGGTCCATGGGCAACCTATCTTGAACAGATCGAGCGTGTTGCTCCATATCTAGAAGGTCTAGAAGGTTATGTGGATACATTAAAGCGCCCAAAACGTGCTTTGATCGTTGACGTGCCAATTGTTATGGACGATGGCACTATCCGTCATTTTGAAGGTTATCGTGTACAACACAATTTGTCACGTGGTCCGGGTAAAGGCGGTATTCGCTATCACCCAGATGTAGATTTAAATGAAGTAATGGCTCTTTCAGCATGGATGACAATTAAGACTGCGGTGGTGAATTTACCATTCGGCGGTGCAAAAGGTGGTATCCGTGTTGATCCGCGTCAGCTTTCTCCACGTGAATTAGAACGCTTAACACGCCGTTACACCAGTGAAATCAGCCATATTATTGGCCCACAAAAAGATATTCCTGCACCTGACGTAGGGACGAATCCAAACGTGATGGGCTGGATCATGGATACTTATTCATCTGGTCAAGGTCATACCGTAACAGGTGTGGTAACGGGTAAACCGGTTCACCTAGGCGGTTCGCTAGGTCGTATCAAGGCAACAGGCCGTGGTGTATTTATCACAGGTCAGCAAGTTGCTGAAAAAATCAAATTACCTTTAGAAGGCGCTAAAATCGCGGTTCAAGGTTTTGGTAACGTGGGTAGTGAAGCTGCATATCTATTCGGTGATTCAAAATCTAAAATCGTGACCATTCAAGATCATACTGGTACGATTTATAATCCTGAAGGGATTGATCTCGCTGCATTAAAAACCTACATGGAAACTCATCAAGGTGTGGGTGGTTTTGAAGGTGCTCAAGCGATCAGCGATGAAGAGTTCTGGACAGTAGACATGGATATTTTGATCCCTGCTGCTTTAGAAAGCCAGATCACGGTTGAACGTGCGAAAAACTTATCGGCAAAACTGGTTCTTGAAGGCGCGAACGGCCCGACTTATCCAGAAGCAGATGACATCCTGGTTGAACGTGGTATCACGGTTGTTCCTGACGTAATCTGTAATGCGGGTGGTGTAACCGTATCTTACTTCGAATGGGTTCAGGATATGTCGAGCTACTTCTGGTCTGAAGAAGAAATTAACGAAAGACTCGACAAGTTAATGATTCAAGCCATTAACGATGTATGGCATAAATCAAGCGAAAAAGAATGTACCTTACGTACAGCGGCCTTTATCTTGGGTTGTGAGCGTATTTTAAAAGCACGTAAAGAGCGTGGTATTTTCCCAGGCTAATTGAGCTGTGCTTTTGAAACGACCTTAAGACGCATGTTTTAAGGTCGTTTTTTTATTTCTATGGAACTGGAAAAGATTTTCATTATTTATTATTCAAAAATGCTTTCCCGAAATTTAATTAGATGAGTACTTCTTTTTGAATGGTATTGATAAATTGCATGACAGCATGTTCAATCTGTTCCGTCCATTCAAAAGAACAGTTCATACGGATAAAATGTTGATGCGAGGGCAATACATTAAATAAAGGGCTGGGGGCAACGCCGACCTGTTGCTGGATCAATTGTTCATAGATTTTCATACTGTTGACTTTATCGGGCAATTGAATCCAGAGAAAATAGCCACTCGGATAATTGTAGACCTTACAGCCTTTGGGTAAATGCTGTTTGAGATATTGAAAGAACTGCTTTTTATTCTTTTCCAAAGCACGTCTGAGCGTTCTGAGATGCTTTTCATAATGATGATGAGAGAGAAACTCAACCAGTGTATTCTGGATCAGCGCATTGGCTGAAATGGTGCTCATCAACTGTAGATGCTGAATATGCTCGGAAAATTTGCCTGCATAGACCCAGCCCATACGGAAACCTGAACCTAGGGTTTTGGAAAAAGAAGAGCAGTGCAGCACCAGATTTTGCTGGTCAAAATACTTCATCGGCAAAGGTTTTTGATTGCCATAAAACAGTTCTTCATAGACATCATCTTCGATTAAATGGATTTGATGCTCATGCAATAGTTTGGCAATTTTATATTTAATTTCCTCGCTGACCGTAAATCCGATCGGGTTATGTGCATTGAGCATAAACCAGCACACTTTGATCGGATAATTTTTAATGACCTGTTCAAAAGCTTCTATATCAAAGCCATGTTGCGGATGCTCAGGAATGGTAATCACCTTGAGTCCTAAACGCTCTGCAGCCTGCCAAGCCCCATAAAAAATAGTTTGCTGCAACAAAATATAATCGCCTGGTTGCGTAATCGCTTGCAGCGAAAGATTCAGGGCTTCTAAGCCGCCAGATGTAATGACAATGTCATCTGCATCCGTGGGGATGCCTTGCATGCAATAGCGTTGCGCGATCAGCTTTCTGAGCGCTAAGTTGCCCGGTGGCAGATTAGTGGTTTGATCATAACTCTGTCGATTACGGGAAAGTTGCCCCATGATCTGAATCAGTTTGGGGGGATAGAGCAACTGACTGTCTGGAAAAGCAGAGCCTAATGGACTGACGTGTTTGGATTGAATCGATTTAAGATATTTAAATACCAGCGAGTTGATTTCAATCTTCGGATTTAAAGACACCACTGAATAGGCTTGCGGAATCTGGATATGATTGTGCTCAGCGACAAAATATCCCGATTTTTCTTTGGAATAAATCAGGCCTTGTGCTTCCAGTTCCTGATACGCATTCATGACAGTAATGAGACTAAAGCCTGAGCGCTGGACCTGTTCACGTAAAGATGGCAGTTTGGTATGTGGCTTCCATGTCCCGTTTTCAATGAGAAGTTTCAGGTTATGCGCTAACTGTTCTGATTTATACATAAAATAGGGCTGATCCGAATAAACAGAGCAGCCTTGTTAAAAAGGCTGCTCCATTCCTAGTTCTAATAAGCAAACATCAATAGTAGTCTAAATAGACCAGCAATTATGGCGAGTGCAAAAAATCCAAGTAACCACAAGATTATAAACCATTGCGTTGAACTTAAATGCTGAGATTTTATTTTCATGCAACCTTCCTCCTTAGTGATAACCTGCATCACCGACACGGACCTTATCTCTGAATACCCAGTAGGAAAGGATGGTATAGGCAATGATAATCGGAATAAGAATTACCGCACCGACCAGCGCAAATTTCTGACTCGAAGCAGGGGCTGCTGCCTCCCAGATCGTAACCGATGGCGGAATAATATGCGGCCATAAACTAATGACAAAACCGGTGAAGGCCAAAAACACCAGTGCCAGGGTGTAGATAAATGGCTTCAGATCCTGACGCTTTTGACAGGCTTTTAAAATTAAGGCAGTAAAGAGCAACACCAAAACCGGTACAGGACTAAAATACAGCAGATTTGGCAAGGCAAACCAACGTGCTGCAATTTCAGGGTGAGTCAGCGGGGTATAAAGACTGACCCCGGCAAACACCACAAATAACAGGATGATCAGCTTCGGCATTAACCGATACATCTGGTCCTGTAATTCGTGATCTGTTTTCATAATCAGCCAGCCACAACCCAGTGCTGCATACATGGCCACCACACCCAGTCCGGTAAACAGTGCGAAAGGGGTTAGCCAGTCCAGACCCGACCCTGAGAAAATCCCGTTGGTCGTCTGGATTCCCTGAATATACGCCCCGAGAATCACGCCCTGAAAGAAGCTGGACAAGACCGAGCCCCAGATAAAGGCCAGATCCCATAAATGCTTGGTACGATTGGCCTTAAAGCGGAATTCAAAAGCGACGCCACGGAAAATCAATGCAATCACCATCAAGGTAATTGGCATATACAGGGCAGAAAGCACAGTGGAATAGACCAGTGGAAAAGCAGCAAATAAGCCTGCGCCCCCAAGCACCATCCAGGTTTCATTTCCATCCCAGACTGGCGCGACAGTATTCATCATCACATCGCGCTCTTCACGGTTTTTAATAAAGGGGAACAGGATGCCAATGCCGAGATCAAAACCGTCCAGCACCACATAGATCAGTACGCCCAGACCAATAATACCGACCCAGATCAGAGATAAATCAATCATGGTGTTTCTCCTTACTTTGATCTTGCCCGTCAATGCTTTCATCGACAGCACTCAGTGGACGCATCGGTGTTTTGAAATGTCCCGGACCTGCGGGTTCATGTTCAATGGCATCAATAAATTCAGGACCTTTTTTCAGCAGTTTCAGCATATAGTAAATACCGCTACCAAAAACGATGGTATAGACCCCGACAAAAATAATCAGACTGATGCCGACCTGATCGGCGGTAACGGTCTGCGACAGACCATCTTTGGTCCGCATCACGCCATAAATGACCCAGGGCTGGCGTCCGACTTCTGTGGTGACCCAGCCTGCAAGCAGGGCGATATAACCTGCCGGTCCCATGACGAAAGCAAATTTGTGAAACCATGAAGTGCCATACAGTTTGCCGGTTTTACGCAGCCATAAAGCAACCAGTGAAAGCAGTACCATCAGCATGCCCAGACCGACCATGACGCGGAAACTCCAGAACACAATGGTGGCATTGGGACGGTCTTCAGCTGCAAAGTCTTTTAAACCTGTTACTTTTCCATCCAGCGAGTGGGTCAGGATCAGGCTGCCGAGATGCGGAATTCCGACTTCATACAGATTTTCCTCTTTATCCATATCTGGAATGGCAAAAAGCAAGAGTGGCATGGATTCGTTATGATTGGTTTCCCAGTGTCCTTCAATGGCTGCCAGTTTGGCGGGCTGGTGCTTTAAGGTATTTAAACCATGATTGTCACCAATCACCACTTGCAGACATGAAGTGACCAGAACCATCCATAGACCCATCGAAAATGATTTTTTGACCAGTTCATCGCGACGGCCTTGAATTAAATGCCATGCAGCAGTACCCACCACGAGAAGTGACGAGACTAAAAATGCCGCCGCCGCCATATGCGCCAGACGATAAGGGAAGGATGGATTGAAAACAATCGCCCACCAGTCGGTAGGAATCACGATCCCGTTTTCAATGCTAAATCCTTGCGGGGTTTGCATCCAGCTATTGGAAGACAGGATCCAGAACATGGAAATACAGGTACCGATGGCAACCATCAAGGTGGCAAAAAAGTGTGCCTTGGGACTGACCCGTCCCCAACCGAACAGCATGATGCCGAGGAAGCCCGCTTCGAGGAAGAAAGCACTCAGTACTTCATAGGTCAGTAAGGGGCCAGTTACACTCCCTGCGATTCGGGAAAATTCACTCCAGTTGGTTCCAAACTGATAGCTCATCACCACACCGGAGACCACGCCCATACCGAAGGCAACCGCAAAGATCTTGATCCAGAACTTGAACAGATCCTTATAAATCGGGTTTTGGGTACGAAGCCATTTCCACTCCAGCATGGCCAGAAAACAGGCCAGACCAATCGAGGTGGCAGGAAAGATGATGTGAAATGAAACAGTAAAGGCGAACTGTATTCGGGCTAATTCTAAGGCAGTAAAACCGAGATCCATATATCCTCTCCTATAACAGACGAGTAAAGCAGTCGCTAGGAAAATGTGAAAGAACGGACTTAAACGACTGAAAATACATAGAACCTTGTGACTGTTCTGGTTGGATTTAAAAGCCTTTTAAGTTTTATCCATCATCCCGTGTTCTGCTGTATATGAGTAGGTACAATTTCTTCTTGTTTTTTTATAACAGATAAGCTTGAGCTAAGTAATCTGTTATATTTTTTTAGCAAAATTCTGTAGCTATTCAGTATCAAGATGCTCATTCAAAATAGCATACACAACGATACAGTGTGTTAAATAATGATCAAGCATTGTAAGTCGTTTATCTGACCTTACTTCGGACTGAATGGCGTTTAATTATGTTTATAACCCCTGAGCTTAATGCATTGCCCCGGCTTTTTCAGGGCAAGGCACCATCGCAATCAGTACAAGAACAGTTACAACTTGAATATGTCAATCTTGAAGCAACGTTGTTAAGAGGCAAGGTGCTTAGAGATTTTTCTAAAGAAAAAGTCACCTACATTGCCCAGGCCCCCATTGCAGAAAATGAAGGACATCTGGCTTATGTGTTTGCGCCATTTATTATTGCTAATTTAAATCAGCCGGTGATTTATACCACGCCTATCACAGCTGCTGTATTGACCGTTTTAAATCAATATTATCAGGCAGAGAAAAGCATCCATTTCAAGATCGAAGAGGTGCTTGATAGTCTGAGACTCTATATTGAGCTGGTGAATGATCCGAAAAATGAGCAGGATTTTCTTTTTCGGAGTCTGGTGAAAGCCCTGTGCAGAACAGATATTTCCCATATTTTTCTGGTGACTCATCTGCCGATCGATATGCATCAGCTCAAAATATTGCAAGATTATCTACAGGTCAGAATTACGGTGATTGATAGCGGTCAGGATATACCTCAAGTAAATCATGACATGATCAATATGCGCCAACTGTTGTTTAAAAATAAAGATGAATTCCATAAAGGAATTTGTACCTTATTTTCCAGTCTGAATGCCAGATTGGTGGCAAATATTGGCCAGTTTACCGAACAGCAGGCTGCGCATCTGATTGAAGATATGTTTTATTCCGAACACATTTTCGAGAAGTTGTCGGTCTATGCTGAATATATGCAGACCCGGATTCAAAATGGTGCCAGTTTTAAAGTTTTGTCCACGATATAAACAAGGTTAAACATTTCTTAATCTTTGAACAGGAGCAGGCCTTATGTCGCAACAGCAATCCAAATTTCCCTATTTAGCAGTGGGTATCAGTATTTTGCTCGGCTGTTTATTTCTGGTGTTTTTCTTTCTGGCAGTCAGTAATCAACCCGATTATATGCCGTCGCAGCAAAAGCATAATACCACTGAAGCACAGCAGCTCAGTTCAGCCAATAAATAATTTACTCATTCCAATACCTGAACTCAATCTTGATCCACCTTAGAGGCAAGCCAGCGGTGCCAATACCCTTCTGTTTAATTCGTTGTCTAGCAGGATAGCGCTGGCCAGTCTCACGATCAGAGAATAAGACAAATCTGGAATAGAAAAATCAGCAGATTCATGTTACTTCTAGAGCAGTAAGAAATGAAAATAGCTCAGCTGAGGGCGATGTAATGGATCATTCAGAACAAACAATTCATAAACAAGAAAATAATGGCTACGCGAGAATTGAGCCATATACCCAGCCCGCTGGCGGATGGGGCGCATTATTGAGTGTGGCCCGCAATCTCAAACGTCAGGATATCCTTAAAAAAGGTTCGATTACTTTACTTAATATCAATCAGCCGACCGGTTTTGACTGTCCCGGTTGTGCATGGCCAGAGAAAAAAGATGCCCATGCCTTTAACTTTTGCGAGAACGGTGCCAAAGCCGTTGCTTTTGAAGCCACCAGTAAAACGGTGACACCAGAGTTTTTTGCTCAGCATACAGTCAGCTGGTTAGCCGAGCAGAGTGATTTTTATCTGGAAGACTTAGGGCGTTTAACCGACCCGATGCGCTACGATCCTGTTACGGATAAATATGTACCGATTTCTTGGGATGAGGCCTTTCAACTGATTGCCAAACATTTACAAGCCTTAGACCATCCTGATCAGGCGGCATTCTATACCTCGGGACGAGCCAGTAATGAAGCGGCATTTTTATATCAGCTGTTCGTCAGAAGCTTTGGTACCAATAACTTTCCAGACTGTTCCAATATGTGCCATGAAACTACCAGTGTGGGTTTGAAAGATGCCATTGGCTTAGGTAAAGGGACGGTTATTCTGGATGACTTTGATCAGGCGGATGCCATCTTTAGTTTTGGGCATAACCCCGGCACCAATCATCCGCGGATGCTGGCCACCCTGAGAGAGGTGTCAAGACGCGGGGGTAACATCGTTGCAATTAATCCGATTAAAGAACGTGGTTTGGAGCGCTTTCAAGATCCGCAAGCTCCTTTGGAAATGATGACCAATGGCAGTACCCCGATCAGCCGCTATTACTTCCAGCCCAAAATTGGCGGTGATTACGCGCTGATGTTTGGGGTGATGAAGCATTTACTGGAATGGGATAAACAAGCCCTTGCCCAAGGACAGCCTAGCGTTTTCGACCGCAGTTTTATCGAAATGAATACCATCGGTTTTGATAAGATGCTGGCGGAAATTGAGCGGACTGAATGGCCAGAAATTCACAAACACACCGGACTTTCACCTGAACATTTACAATCCATTGCCCAGATGTATCTGGATGCAAAAACGGCTATTTTCTGTTGGGGCATGGGGATTACCCAGCATCGTCACGGCACTGCCAATATTCATATGCTGGCAAATCTGATGCTGGCACGCGGACATATCGGACGACCGGGTTCGGGGCTATGTCCAGTGCGTGGGCATAGTAATGTGCAGGGCGACCGCACCATGGGCATCAATGAAAACCCAAGTGATAAGCTACTCGACAGTATTGATCGTGTATTTGGTATCAAGTCACCGCGTAAACATGGTTTTGGCGTGGTCGATACCATCAAGGCGATGTATGAAAGTGATGTCAAAGTCTTTATTGGTCTAGGCGGTAACTTTGCGGTTGCAACACCAGATACACCTTATACCCAACAAGCTTTACGCCGTTGTAATTTAACCGTCAACATTACTACCAAGCTGAACCGTAGCCATCTGGTGTGTGGTCAGGACGCCCTGATGTTGCCATGTCTGGGGCGTACTGAAGTGGATATGCAGGTGCATGGCCCTCAAGCGATTTCGGTAGAAGATTCAATGTCGAACGTGCATCTTTCGGCAGGGCGTAATCCGCCGATCTCTGAAAATATTTTGTCTGAACCCGATATTGTGGCGCGTATGGCGGAAGCCGCGTTACCCGACAGTAAGGTGAAATGGCGCTGGTATATTGAAAGTTATGATCGTATTCGTGATTCGATTGCCGAGGTGTTTGACGAATTCCATGATTTTAACCAGCGGGTTTATCAACCGAGTGGTTTCCATTTAGAGCATCCAGCCAATCAGCATGTCTGGAACACGCCAAGTGGCAAAGCACAGTTCTTGATTACACCATTGTCCGAAGTGTATGAAGATAAAGAAAATCAGTATGCCGCCGCCTATAGTGAGCAACAGGTGTATACCTTGATGACCACACGTTCGCATGACCAGTACAATACTACCTTATATGGTCTGGATGACCGTTATCGGGGCGTATTCGGGCAACGCCGTGTGCTGTTTATGAATCAGGCGGATATTGATGCAGCAGGCTTTGTAGCTGATCAATGGGTTGATATCGAAAGTGTCTTCTCGGATGGGGTTAAACGAATCGTGCATAGTTTTCGTATCGTGCCTTATAACATTCCACAAGGCAGTCTGGCCGCCTATTATCCAGAGACCAATCCACTGGTGGCTTTGGGCAGTCATGATAAATATGCCAAAATTCCAGCATCAAAAAGTATCCCGGTGATCCTGCATGCAGGTCAGGCGCCTGAGCATTTTAACTTGGCGGTTGCAGTTGATCCTGAACATGCCAATGAGCGTGTCGGTGGTGTCTAGTCGCGCATCTAAGTAAAGAGGTCAATTTGGATACCAAAACACGCGGCTATGAAACGGTGCCAGTGCATCGTTTTCATCAGGATCATTCTGAAAATGAAATGGATTATATTGTTCAGGAGTATCCTGTTGCACTGATTTATAATGGCATCTCGCATGCCGTGATGATGGCAACGCCGTCAGACCTTGAGGTATTTGCCAAGGGGTTTAGTCTCTCGGAAGGAATATTGCACAGTCTAAACGAGTTGTATTCGCTTGAAATTCGTCACAATGCATTAGGGGTTGAGGTCGATATGACGATTTCATCGCGTGCATTTATGGCACTCAAGCAACATCGCCGAATGATGGTGGGACGTACGGGCTGTGGTTTATGCGGGATTGAGAGCTTAAAGCAATTTTATGCCGATCTACCTTTAGTTAGCAGCAAGGTTTCGCCTTTGTGGCTCAAGCAAATTCCAAATGCCATTGCTCAACTGAAAGCCCGACAAAAAATTACTGAACTCACTGGTGGTGCGCATGCTGCGGCATGGGTGGTCCAAGGGCAAATCGTGGCACTCTTTGAAGATGTCGGGCGACACAATGCTCTGGATAAATTAATCGGTCATTTGGCTGAGCAAAAGCTGAATGTTGCCGAGGGCTTTGTGGTGATGACCAGTCGCGCCAGTTATGAGCTGATTCGTAAATGTGCACAATACGATATTGGACTACTAGCCACTATTTCTGCGCCGACCAGTATGGCGATAGAAATGGCCAAGCAATTAAATCTGACTTTGGCCAGTTTTTGTCGTGGTGAGAGCTTTGTGTTATATACAGAATAAATCTAAAAAAATGTGTAGGATATGAGCATTAAGTTTTTTTATTCCCCGATATTATGAATATACCTTTAAGACCTCAGCCTGTAATTAATAATCTTTCAGGTGAAAATGCTTTATTTATCGTACTTGGCATCAATACCAATCCAGATCATTCCGGTGTAATTGATTTCCTTGCGAATTTTTCCGCATTGGTGCGCAGTCTGACCAATCGTTTTCCGAATAGTAATTTCAGTGCTTCGGTGGGAATTGGCTCAAATGCCTGGGATTTGCTATTCCCTAATTTAAATAAACCGAAAGAGCTGGCACCCTTTCAAGAGATCAAAGGGCCAAGACATACCGCGGTAGCGACAACAGGCGATTTATTCTTTCATATCCGTGCCAACCAGATGGCGATTTGCTATGAACTTGCCTCAATTTTGCATGAGCAATTAAAACAAGATACCTATCCAATTAGTGAAACCAAAGGGTTTAGATATTTTGATGGTCGTGCCATTCTTGGTTTTGTCGATGGGACTGAAAATCCTGAACATGAAATTGCCAGAGAGATTGCCTATGTCGGGCAAGAAGATGCCGAGTTCATTGGTGGCAGTTATGTATTTATCCAAAAATACCTGCATAACATGGAGATGTGGAAAGGTCTAAGCACTGAAGAACAGGAAAAAGTTATTGGACGCAAGAAATATGATGATGTCGAGCTGGGTGATGATGTCAAACCGCAAAGTGCACATAATGTGGCGAGTAAGGCACATGATGCTGACGGCAATGAACTTAAAATCTTAAGAGCCAATATGCCATTTTCCAATCCAACTGAAGGGGAATATGGCACCTTCTTTATTGGCTATTCCCGTTCTTTTAATATCACCAAAACCATGCTTGAGAATATGTTCTTGGGTAAAGAAACCGGACATGTCGACCGCTTACTAGATTTCAGTACACCTGTTTCAGGCAGCTTATTTTTTGTGCCGACCTTTGATTTTCTCGAAGATTTAGGCGAATAAGTTGAATCCGCTGAAATAAATCAGCTTATTTCAGCGGGAAATTTTTATTGGCTGATCAGATATTGTTGTAACTGTTCACGGAATTGATCGGGAATACGCCCTGATTTTTGTGTGCTGAAATCAAAATACACCTGAACAGCCTTGCCACGGGCAACGCAATGATCATTTTGCCAAGCTTCATGGGCGACTACGAATGAAGAATTGCCGATATGCTCGATCCATGTTTTGATTTCGATGTCAGCACCGTAATAGATCTGGGCAACAAAATCGACTTCAACACGCGCCAGAATCAAAGGCAGATTTTTAATTTCCATATCCGGGTTAAACAGACGGAAAACGGGTTCACGTGCGGTTTCAAACCAGCCGGTGATCACGGTATTGTTAATATGCCCGAAAGCATCGGTTTCGTAGAATCTTGGGGTAATTGAAAGTGTAAACATAGTGAAGTAATTATTTTCTCATTTAAACTCATCTACTATAAAGGCTGACGCTTGCATACGTCAGCCCTGATAACAGACTTAGGCGACTACTTTAATCACTTTACTTTCGATACGGTAGTCCTTCAGATTCACATGGTGCAGTTTGTGTTTAATCACAAAACCAAATTCTGGCCAGATGATATGATTACGACCGGCGTCATCTAAATAATAGCTCTTACAGATATCAGCTCTGACGGGCATTTTCGCCAGACGTTTATCGATGCGGGCATTAAATTGTTTTTGCACGGCTTCTTTCACTTCAATGTAATCGATACGCCGTTGTTGCATGAGTTTAATGGCTTTGGAAATATAAATGGATTGTTGTTCTGCCGTCCACATCACTGAGCCGACTGTATTTTGTGAATTAGGACCGAGCATCATAAACATATTCGGAAAGCCGTGAATGGCCATTCCCATGTAAGCGCGTGGTTGACGTTGCCATGTATCACTCAGGCTGCGACCTTCAACCCCTTTAATTATTTTATAAATCGCAGGCTCAGCGACCGCATAACCTGTACCAAAAATAATCGCATCTACCTGAATTTCTTTACCATCTTCACCGACAACCCCATGTTCAGTGATATGTGACAGGCCTTGGAACAGCACAGATACATTGGGTTTCACCAACGCAGCATACCAGTTATTGGAAAACATCGGGCGTTTGCATCCCAGGGTATGTGTAGGTGTAAGTGCCTGACGCATTTCAGGATCTTTGATGCTGAGATTGATATTGAGTTTACCCAGAGCATGCAGCTTTTCCATGATCTTGATGTTCATAAATACAGGAAGTGAGGGCTCTAAACTCCACAAAGCACCTTCACGAATGATTTTTTCTAGCAATGGTGCTTTTTTGAAAACCGTTTTCACAATATTTGGTACAGCAAAATCAGGTTTAGGTAGTACCCAAGATGGGGTACGTTGAAAACTGTATAAATGCCCAACTTTTGGCTGAATTGCGGGTAAGAATTGAATTGCTGATGCACCGCTACCGATCACGGCAACACGTTTACCGGTTAAATCGTATTCGTGGTTCCATTTGCCGGAATGAAACATGGTCCCTTTGAATTGCTCTTGTCCTGGAAAGCTGGGCATTTTGGCTTCACCAATGAAGCCCGTTGCCGGAACAAAAAATTTCGCACTGTAGCTTTTACCATCCGCTGTGCTGATTATCCAGCGATTCAATCCTTTGTCCCATCGGGCTTCGGTCACTTCAGTGCCCAACTGAATCTGGGAAACAATATTAAACTGATGTGCCACATCTTCTAAATATTGGCGAATTTCAGCCTGAGGGGCATATGTGCGTGACCAATTAGGATTGGGTGCAAAGCCCAGCGAATACATTTCACTTGGAACATCACAAAACAGGCCTGGGTAATCATTCAGTGCCCATGTACCCCCAATACGGTTGGCCATATCCAGAATCACGACATTGTGAATGCCTTGCTCCTTTAACTTTATACAGGTACTCAGTCCAGAGGGTCCTGCACCAATAATCAATACATCAACCAGTTGGGTGGGTTTGGATGGTTTAACTGCTTTATTCATTGGAAAATCCTGGTATGAAATAGACATACACCTAAACAAAAAGGTTCAAATTAGTACTTAGACGGTGGTCTGTTGAAAATGCTCAAGCAGTAACTCAGCAACACGTCCTGGCTGTTCTGCTTGTAAGAAATGCCCACAATTGGGTAAATGAATACTGCGTAAGCCTTGAGGAAAATGTCTGGATTGAGCCAAAGCTCGATGTAATGGAATACTCATGCAGCCATCATCCAGTCCAGCCAAAGCCAATGTGGGAAGCTGGATTGGAAGGAGTAAATCTCGATTGGCTTTTAAGTTGACAGGGTGATGAACTGAAAATAAGTTACGGTAGTAGCGCGTGGCTGCCCATGCGATTTGCGGCTGGCTAAAAGCCTCACGCGTGGCTGCAAAATCTGCTTGTGTAAATTGCCATGTGGATGACCATTTTTTCCAGATTTTTGCAACAAATTCAGCTTGATTTTGCGATAGCAAGGTTTTGGCAAAATGCGATTGCATCAGCAACATATATGAAGATAAATAGAGTTGCTTTGGAAAATATTTTAAATTGATCAAAATATTCTTCATGGCAGGAATCGGAGGAACGGCCAGCAAGCTCACACTATACAGCGAGGCCGTATATTGACTGGTATAGCACATGGCGATGGCTGCTCCCCAGTCATGTCCCACCAGATGAAATTTTTGAACACCGAGCATTTCTAACCAAGCTTTTAAGTCAGCAGTTGCAGAGGCCAAGCCATAGTGAGCACTGCGGCTTACCGAATCGAGTGTATAACCCCGTAACCAAGGGACGAGAACCTGATAGCCTGCATCGACCAGAATCGGGTAAAGCTTGTCCCAGCAATGCGGTGTATCTGGAAAGCCATGTAGCAACACCACTAGAGGATGAGCAGGATGACCATACAGATTGGCCTGCAAGCTTAATCCGTCACGTTGCAGAATAAGTTGATCACTTTTCATAACGGCCTCAGCGATTCATTTTGGCTACAAGCGCTTGAGTATAGGTTTCGGCAACTTGCTGGGCAGCAGGGGAATTCGCGATATAAGCCAGCGCCTTTTTCACATCACCATCATGTTCTGGATGATAGTTAAATTTGCTCCAGCCTTTCAGTGCGGTCAGAATCATCACTAGATCGGGGAGGCTTTTTTTCTGCTTTGCGGTTTGCTGAAACTCCCAAATCAACGCCAATGGATTCTTGCGGGAAATTCGATTTGCTTCAGGGGTATTGTCCAACTTACACAGATACACAGATGCACCTAACCAGAACCCGACCATTGCAATAAAGGCGAAGCTCATACTGAGCTGACGACCTAAATAGCCTTTGAGATGATCACCAGCCAGTGCACGATAAGCATCATAACCAACAGTACGATGTTCAACTTCTTCGGCACCATGCCAACGTACAATATCCAGCATCGCAGGGTCGGCATGTTCCAGACCTTCAGCATCTAGCACCCAAGTGCCGAAGAAGCAAAAATAATGTTCCAAACCGGCAATGATGCCCATACGAAAGGCAAGCCACTGTTTCGAATAGCGTTTAAAAGGTCCATAAATTCCAAAGGGGGTATCGCCCATAAAACCATCTTTAAACATCCACTCTAAAAAATGTTTAAAAGGTGTCGGGTCGATACCATGGGTCTGGAAATAGATTTCAGCGCCCTTGTGTGCATTGGCATGGGCAGCTTCCTGAGCAATAAATCCGCGTATATCGGCTTTCAGATTTTTGTCGTTGACATAGGGCAAGGTTTTATTGGCAAGACGACAGAACCAGTGCTCAACAGCAGGCAATAACACATGCATGCTGTTGAGTACATGAGTGGCCAATACATCATTGGGAACCCAATGGCGAGGGGTTTGGGAAAAATCAAAATGTACTTTACGGGCAATAATCTGATGATCAATAAACTTATTCATCTTTCGACTCCTGTCTGTTTGGCTCAGATTGAAATCGCTTCAATTTTTTTAATTAAGCTGCGGGACTGGATATAACCATTGGCAGCAAACCATTGCAGTGAATCTCGGACAGCAATCTCGACAGGAGTTTGTGGTAAACCCAATTGCTGTACCGCTTTGGCGCAATTAAAAGAGGTGCCTAATTGCCCGATTTTTGCTGCTGATGGTGTGACCAGAGGTGCTTTGTGGGTAATATGCTGGGTCACCCATAACGCGGCATGTCCTGCTAGTTGGGAGGAAACACCTTCAATCAGGTTGGGAATGGTTATCACCGGTCGCCAAATGCCCAATAAATGATGAACAGTTTCCGCCATGGCAACACCATCCAGATCTCTATTTCCCAGAATATAGGTTTCACCTGCTATGCCTTTTTCTGCAGCCAGCACATGGCCTTTGGCAACATCTCTGACATCAATCATATTGTTGATCGCAGCTGGCACAGCGAGCGCTGGCATCTGGGCAATTGTTAACAGTAATTTTCCTGTTGGCGTTGGCGCGATATCTTGGGGACCAATTGGGCCTGTTGGACAAACGATCACCACATCTAGACCGCCTGCTGCAAACTGTAAGGCGATTTGGTGTGCTTCAAATTTGGTCAATACATAAGCATCACCTGTTGCACCTAAAGCAAAAGGGCTTTGTTCTGTGGCCTGAATGCCTTTGGGTTGGCCTGCAAAACATGCACCTGTACTGGTATAAACCACCCGTTTAATCCCGGCTTTTTTCGCGGCATTGAGCACAATACGCGTGCCTTCCACATTGACCTTGCGCATCAACTCTGGTTTTGGCAGCCATAAGGCGTAGATCGCAGCGGTATGAAAGACTAAATCACAGCCTTCAACAGCTTTATCCATTTTGATTGGGTCGGTAATATCGCCTGCAATCAGTTCAACATCCAGCCCCTCAAGATTGCTTAGTTTTTCCTGAGGCAGATGTAATACGCGAACTTCATAATTTTCATTGAGCAGTGTTCGTACAATATGCGAACCAATAAAACCAGCACCACCGGTAACCAGAGCTTTCATATTTCACCAACTTCCTTCAATTAGTATCCAGAATCGAGCTGGATAAAAATGCGACAATTTTGTTGTTGGTACTATGCCGAATCACCGATATGTGTCATAGTTCTTGAAATGACAGTTTTGACCATTTTACGACATTCTGTATAAAACATTGATGAGATAACGCTTGTGAATCCATCTTTACCTGGAACCTACGTCAGTCTGATGGCCGACGTAGTACAAAAATTAAATATTTCTGCAGAGCAATTACTGGAAGGAAGTGGCGTTGGCGTCGAGCAACTTTCAGAACCGTTTTGGTATTTAGATTTTGATATTTTCAATAATTTATTGAATCGAGCGGTTGAACTCACCCATGAACCTGCGTTGGGCGTTTATCTCGGATTACAAATGACCGTGTCATGCCATGGCTCAGTTGGTCTGGCCGCCATGGTTTCACAAAATCTTGGTGAAGCACTGAATGTCATGGAGCAGTTTATTGGTCTGCGTTGTCCTGCATTAAAACCGCGTCTTGAAGTTGAAAATGGACTGGCTTCACTTTATTTAGACCAGCCGATGACAAATTTTAAGATGGGGATTGTCGGCATGACCTTTCTGATGGTGGGCTTTGCGCAGATGTCGAATGCCATCACTGGAACTAAATTAAAGATTAAAGCTGAACTGAATTATGTTGAACCTGCATTTTTATCGCAAGTTCAAGAGTTATTGCCTTGTGAGATCAGTTTTCATCACGACCATAACCGACTGATTTTCCCTGAAAGTTACTTGGCACTGCCGCTGATTATGGCGGATCCTTTAGCTGCACGTTTGGCGCGAGAACAATGTAAACATGATTTGAACAAGTTAGTGGCTAAACGTGGTGAGAAACATCCACTCACGGCTTTGGTGCGTGAATTGCTTTTTGATGAGGTGGAAGGTTTTTTCAAAATGAAAGAGGTTGCAGATAAGCTGCATCTGACTGAACGAACATTACAGCGTCAATTGGCAAAAGAGGGAACCACTTTTCAGATGCTTATGGATCAAGTCCGAGAGCGGTATGCTAAAAAATTACTGAATCATCATGAATATAGTATTTCCTCTATTTCAGAAAAATTGGATTACTCCGATGTTACTCACTTTACCCGCGCATTTAAGCGTTGGACAAATCAGACCCCGAAGCAATATCGCAATTTACGAGAATCGATCTCTAGTTAACATCAGGCTGTTCATTTCAGTCAGAAAAAAGCGAGATACCTTAACTAAAGATCGAGTGCAAAAAAGTGGAAATCTATGCTGCTGGTTAAGACAATCCGCCGCCTAAGGCTTTATAGAGTTCGATCTGGTTATTCAACTTGGTTTGTTCAAGTATGAGCAAGCCTTGTTGGGCCGCGTAAGCAGAACGTTGCGCATCCAGCACGGTCAGATAACTGTCAATGCCTGCTCTAAAGCGAGCCGTGGATAATTTATAGGTGGTATCGGTTGCTAAAACCAAACGGCGTTGTGCACTCAAACGCTCATCAATATGGGCACGGGCAGCAAGGGCATCATTCACTTCACGAAAAGCGGATTGAATGGCTTTTTCATAGTCGGAAACAGCAATTTTTTGCTCAGTTTCAGAAATTTTAATATTGGCTTTACGCGTTCCCCAATCAAAAATTGGAAGATCAATACTTGGTCCAACTGACCAGGAGAAACCTCCTGATTTAAATAAATCTTTGAGATCTGTCGATGCATAGCCTGCTGAACCTGTCAGGCTAATGGTGGGGAACATACGTGCTTTTGCTGCGCTAATATTTGCTCCAGCAGCACGGAGTTGATATTCAGCAGCTTTTAGGTCTGGACGGTTATTCAGTAAATCACTGCTTAAGCCTGTTGCAAAGCTGCGTTCAGCACTAATCGCTTTTACGGCTTGATTCGGCAGGAGATTTTGAGGAAGCGTTTGACCAGCCAACAGATCCAGTAGGTTTTGTGCCTGTGCAACCTGCGTCTTATACGTCGCGACATCATTACGAGCTGTTTCAACCGATATCTGTGCCTGACGTAAAGGAACTTCACTATCAATGCCAACATCAAAACGTTTTTTGTTGAGGTTAAAGGAATCAAGCTGGGCTTTTAAGGTCTGCTCTGCAAGATTTAAATTGGCCTGGGCAAAGGCATAATTCAACCATGCCTGGCTGACTTGACTCACCAGACTAATCTGAGTCGCATCTCTGGCACTTTGGGTAGCAAAGTAATTATTTAAGGCCACATCTTTTAAGCTTTTGACTCGGCCCCAAAAATCCAGCTCATAAGCCGTCATCCCTAGACCGACTTGAAAGGTGGAATAAGGATTATTCGGATTCACAGCAGGGTTGACCTGTCGTAGCGCACTAGCAGTTGCTCCGATGGTCGGTAACTGGTCATTCTTGCTGATCTGATATTGTTGTTGTGCGCGTTGAATATTGAGTGTCGCAGTACGTAAATCACGATTATGATTTAAACTGATTTCAATCACTTGTAATAAACGTACATCAGAAAAAAATTGTTGATAACCATGATTGGCAATCGAAGTGCCAGCTGGAGCTTGGGAAAAGTTTTGTGGAATATCCGATTTGATCATCGGTTGGGGGGCCTGCAGATTAATACATGCGGTCAAGGCAATCGAAAGTGTAGACACTAGTAAGCCACGAGATAGGACAGTCGATTTAGACATGGTCTTCTCCAAATAAGATAAGAATAAATACAGAGGAGGAGTCAGAGGAAACCCGTTGATTCCCTCTGCTCGTTATCATTTAAGATGGATCTTTTGGTTTCGGAGAAAATAGCTTTTCAACTGCACCCAGAATGAAAATGAAGAACACGGGTACAAAGAAGATCGCCAGAATCGTCGCTGAAATCATGCCGCCAAATACACCTGTACCTAAGGCATGTTGGGTTTCTGAACTTGCCCCTGAAGCGATCACCAAGGGAATCACTCCACAGGTAAAGGCCAGTGATGTCATCAAAATCGGACGTAAACGCAGTTTGGCTGCGGCAACTGTGGCCTCAATTAAACTCATGCCTTCTTCTTTCAGCATCTTGGCAAATTCAACAATCAGAATCGCGTTCTTGGCAGATAAACCAATAATGGTAATCAGGCCAATTTTAAAGAACACATCGTTCATCAGTCCGCGGGACATGATCGCAATCACGGCACCAAAGATCCCCAAAGGCACCACCAGCATCACTGAAAGCGGAATCGCCCAACTTTCATAAAGTGCCGCAAGTACCAGAAACACCACCAGCATGGAGAGGGCCAGCAAGAAGGCCATCTGAGATTCAGATTGCTTTTCCTGTAAGGATATACCGGTCCATTCATAGCCAATGCCTTTCGGTAATTTGGCAATCAGGTTTTCCATTTCACGCATGGCATCGCCCGATGACGTATCAAAGTTCGGAATACCGGCAATACTCAACGATGGACGACCGTTATAGCGGTTATATTGCTGTGGTGCTTTATTCCATTGTGGTGTGACCACTTCGGAGAGAGACACCAACTGTCCGTTTGAGCCCATCACTTTCAGGTTTAAAATATCTTTTAATTGCATCCGTGATTTGGCTTCAACCTGTACAATCACTTGTTGCATACGTCCCTGATTAGGGAAGTCATTGATGTACATTGATCCCATTGACGTTGAAATGATGTCGGAAACATCGGAGAACTTCACTCCAAGAACATTCAATTTTGCACGGTCAATTTTTAAAGAAATATTGTCGCCCTGTGGTAAGCCCTCATTCCAGACCATATAGAACTTTTTATTTTTGGCCGCCATTTCCATGAGCTGGTCTTGTGCAGCCAGGAGTGCTGGCATGCCCAAATTGCCACGGTCTTGTAAGCGTAAGCTGAAACCGGCAAAAGTCCCCAGCTCATCAATGGCCGGTGGAAGCACCGCCATGGTTGCACCTTCTTTACTATGTGCCATGGTTTCATTGACCGCATTGGTCATTTCGCTGGCACTTGACGTCCGCTCTTTAAAATCTTTGAGTGTGGTAAACGCCATTCCCACGTTTTGGCCTGCACCACTAAAGCCCCAACCCATAATGGTGGTATTGCTTTCCACGTTCGGGTTGTCTTTCAAACTGTTTTCAAATTCGTTGACCACAGCTCGGGTTCTTTCAGCTGTGGCATCGGAAGGTAACTGGAAGGTGGTCAGAAACCAGCCCTGATCTTCTTCTGGCATAAAGGCAGTGGGCCAGTATTTCATGCCTGCAAAGGTGAGACCGGTAATCACCACAAATATCGCCATCATTGGAAGACTATGCTTGATCACTTTCAGCAGGATCAATTCATACTTCTTGGTGACTTTATCGAAGCTACGGTCAAACCAGGCAAAAAAACCTTTCTTTTGATGATGCCCATCAATCGGTTTCAGGATGGTGGCACAGAGCGCAGGGGTCAGGATCAATGCCAATAATGCCGAGAACAGAATCGACACGGACATGGTCAGGGTAAATTGTTGATAGATAATGCCGACCGAACCACTGGCAAAGGCCATGGGCAAGAATACTGCAGTCAAGACCAGGGTAATCCCGATAATCGGACTGGTGATTTCCTTCATGGCCTTGGAGGTTGCTTCTTTGGGTGGAAGCCCTTCAGTTGCCATGATCCGTTCGACGTTTTCCACTACCACAATTGCATCATCGACGATAATACCAATGGCCAACACCATACCAAACATGGTGAGGACATTGATTGAGAAGCCTGCCATGAGCATGACCGCAAAGGTACCCAGCAGGGCAATCGGGGCAACAATTGCCGGAATCAGGGTATAACGCACATTGTGCAAGAACAGATACATCACGATGAAAACCAGTACCATGGCTTCCAGTAAGGTATGAATCACTTTTTCGATTGAAATTTTAACAAAAGGCGCCGTGTCATAAGGAATACTGAACTGCATGCCTTCAGGCAGGTTGAGTTTTAACTCTTCAATCTTGGCTCTGACCCCTTCGGCTGTTTTCACTGCATTGGCACCCGGACTGAGCTGGATTGCAGCCGCTGTTGCGGGTTGACCATTTTCTAAAATTGCAAAGTTATAGGCCTGCGACCCCATCTCAACCTTGGCAACATCCGACAGTCTAATGACACTGCCGCTGGTTTTACTTTTAAGACTGATATTCTTAAATTGTTCAACATCACCGAGCTGGCCTTCAGCAGACAAGGGCACGGTAATCAATTGGCCTTTTAGCGCGGGGAGATCACCGAGTCGGCCAGGGGCAATCTCGACATTGTTCTCGCGAATCGCATTGTTGACATCACTGATGGATAGGCCATAAGACACCAGTTTGTTTGGATCAACCCAAATACGCATGGCTTTTTCAGCACCGAAGGATTGAACCTTACCCACGCCTTCAACGCGTTTCAGTTCTTCCACCACGTTACGGACCAGATAATCACTCAGGTCAACTTCTGAATATTGTCCTTTGGGTGTGTTGATGCCGACCAGCATCAGGAAGCCTGATGAAGAGGCTTCGACCTGTAAACCCTGTTGGCGAACCACTTGGGGAAGACGCGCTTCAACGGCCTTGATCTTGTTCTGAACATCCACCTGTGCCATTTCAACATCTGTACCGGGTTTAAAGGTCGCCGAAATCTCTGCGGTACCCGAGGTATCTGTGGTTGAGCTGTAATACAGCAGGTTCTTTACGCCGGATAATTCCCGCTCAATCAGGGTGACAACACTGTCATTGATGGTCTTGGGTGTCGCGCCCGGATAAGTGGCACTAATATTGACCTGAGGCGGCGCCACGCTTGGAAAGCGGGCAATCGGGAGTTTCGGAATACTCAGTAGTCCAAACAATATAATGAAAATCGCAATCACCCATGCAAATACAGGGCGGCGAATGAAGAATTGTGACATCATCATTGAGCTCCCTGTGCTGCTGGGGCTTTCCAGTTGCTAATCTCAAGTTTTTGATTCGGCTGGATACGGTCAATACCTTCTACAATCACTTTATCACCGGCTTTTAAACCTTTATTGGCGATATAAAACTGGTCATAGGGCTGTCCCAGTTCAATTGGGCGTATCTCTGCTGCACCTTTGTTATTGAGTACATAGACTTGCGGTTCACCATTGATATTGCGTTGTACCGCTTGTGCCGGGATTAATAATGCTTGCGGGATAGAAGCACGGTCAATATTGACACGGACATACATGCCTGGAAGGAGTTTCCGTTCAGGATTCTGAACTTCGATCCGGATGGTGACATCCCCGGTTTCAGGATCCACATTAATGTCTTCAAATAGCATTTTTGCCGTGACGTTATACGCTTGTCCGTGACTATTGGAGATACGTACAGTTTTTTCATTATTGGCAGACAACTCGCCACTTTGTAGCGCGGCCTGTAAACGTTCGTATTCACCAATCGACTGTTTAACATCAACATAGACTTTATCAATCTGCTGTACGGTTGCCATGGTATTGGCATCACCTTGGCTGACCAATGCACCTTCGGTCACAAAAGATTGACCAATACGTCCCGAAATCGGGGCACGCACTGTGGCATATTGCAGGTTCAGATTCTGACGGGTGAGGAGCGCTTTCATCTGGGCGACATCAGCCAAAGCCTGACGATATTCAGCTTGGGCATTACTGACCTCCTGCTTACTGATTGCGTTGCTTGGCAATAGTTGTTCATAACGTTCCAGCTGCACTTTTAAACGTGCGACCTCAGCTTCGGCCTTGTTCAGCGAGGCTTTGTTGCTGTTTACATCGGCCTGAAAGGTTTCGGCATTAATTTTATAGAGTGCTTGTCCTGCTTTGACTTCACTGCCTTGTCGGAACAAGACTTTTTCAATAATGCCGCCCACCTGAGGACGGATTTCTGCCGTCCGGAACGCCTGGACACGTGCTGGCAGGTTCTCGCTAAAGCTCACCGATTGCGGTTGGATATTTAAAATGCTGACTTTGGCAGGCGGTGTTTCAGCGGGTTTTGCCTGCTCGGAATCACAACCTTGCAGTACAAGTCCGATGGATAAAAATAATGGAAGTAAGAGCTGCTTTTGCATGCTGTCCAAACCTTGGGAGTTTTTGATGCTGCTATTATTTTCGCGCTGTGTGTAATGACCATCGGTGAAGTGTGGAAAAAGTGTGGAGATCCAGAGATAATTCGGCGTATCATTGAAAGAGATTGAAATTATCCGATGACTGATTCATGTTTGAAGCCTCATTTTCTTTTGATTGCCGTGATAAGCAGATTCTCGTCGTAGAAGATGAGTATGATATTGGCGATATTATTGAGCATTACTTAAAACGCGAAGGTATGCAGGTACTCCGTGCCATGAATGGCAAGCAAGCCATTGAAATCCATGCATCGCACCCGATTGACCTGATCTTGCTGGATATTAAATTACCTGAGCTCAATGGCTGGGAAGTGCTGAGCAAAATCCGCCAGAAAGCCCAAACGCCCGTCATTATGCTGACCGCATTGGATCAGGATATTGATAAAGTCATGGCCTTGCGCATTGGTGCAGATGATTTTGTGGTCAAACCGTTCAATCCGAATGAGGTGGTGGCACGTGTGCAAGCCGTGCTGAGAAGGGCTCAACAAAATCAACAGCCACAAAATAGAAATCTGCTTTATAAGAATATTGAGATTCACACGGATTTACACAGCGTCTATATCCGTCAGCAGGACAAAAAAATCATGCTCAATCTCACCTTGACCGAGTATAAGATCCTGCTGCTGATGATCGATCAGCCCTATAAAGTTTTTACCCGCGGGGAGCTGATGAATCATTGCTTGCCTGACAGCGATGCGCTGGAACGGACGGTGGACAGTCATGTCAGTAAATTAAGGAAGAAACTGGAAGAACAAGGTTTGCAAAATATGCTGATCAATGTGCGCGGAGTCGGCTACCGGTTGGACCACCCTGCGCAGTGAGCATATTTTGACTGTGTACGGTTTTTTTAATTCAAATCCTCAGATTTCCGCTTATGCGATTTAAACGATGAAAACAGTCGTTTAAATCCAGTCTTGATTCTGTCCCAATATTCTTTACCTAATAGCGCAATAACGATCAATAACAGGATTTCACCGCCAATTGCCATTGTGGTCATGACCAGTGCTTTGTGCGGAATATCCAGAAAAGGGACAATCGGAAAGGCAATCCAGTAAACTCCGACAATTGCCAAAAGGATAAAACCTATTTTTTTACGCAGATTCAGTTTTTGATTCAGCATGAGCACCACATTTACACAAGTTTCAATTTTGCTATTTTTCGGCAGGTATGAGGAGAAAGGATCATGAAAGTGTGGAAAAAGTGTGTAAAGCATGAAAAAAAACAGCGTATCATGACCCAGTAACAAAGCAGGTGAACTGGGAAAGTCGGCATGAGAAACAAATCGGGTATTAGCAAGCAGCTATTTATTGCCTTAAGTATTGTGAACTTAAGTGTGACGCTTTTTTCCGTGCTGATGGGTTATTTGATCTATAACTATGCCATAGATGTTGGCTGGATTACGTTAAGCTCCTTGCAGGAAGACTGGACCGAATTTCATTTTATCGACTGGATCTGGTTATCAACGGTGATTTTTTGTGGTGGGGTCATTTCCATCATTATCGGCATGCATCTGGCCCAGCGCTTTATTAAACCCATTAATTTTCTTGCCGAAGCGGCCAAGCAGATCAGTCAGGGAAATCTTTCTGCGCGAGCAGATGACCGTCACATCCATTCCACTGAAATTGCAGAACTGATGCATAATTTTAATAACATGGCGCAGAAGCTGGAAAGCTCAGTTGAAAATGCACTGATCTGGAATGCTGCCATCGCGCACGAGCTGCGAACACCGATCACCATTTTGCAGGGCCGTTTACAAGGTATTCTGGATGGGGTGTTTAAACCGGATGAAGCCTTGTTTAAAAGCCTGCTCAGTCAGGTGGAGGGCTTATCTCATCTGGTCGAAGACCTGCGAACCTTGAGTCTGGTTGAAAACCAGCAACTCAGGTTAAATTATGAAATGGTTGATTTTAAAGCACTGACTGAAAAAGTATTAAAACTGTTTGAGCAACGTTTACAACAGGCACAGATCGAACCCGTACTTGAGATTCCTGCTATTGAGGTGCATTGTGACCGTCGTCGTATCGAGCAGGTATTAATGGCCCTGATTGATAATGCAATCCGTTATGCCAATGCCGGAAAACTTAACATTTCTTTGACAAAAGATCTTCAAAACTGGATTTTGCAGGTGGCCGATGCAGGTCCGGGTATCGCAGCGCAATATCAGCAAGATTTATTCAATCCGTTCTTTAGACTGGAACAGTCCAGAAATAAAGAGTTTGGAGGAACAGGACTGGGTCTGGCGGTTGTGCACGCGATTGTAATTGCGCATGATGGTCGCATTGAATATAGCAATCCTGCTCATAATAGTGTGTTTACAATTCACTTGCCAGTTAAGACTCTGCCTTAGCCAGCTCTGCTTCAATATAGCTAATAATCATGGTACTTAAACCTTTGACCATCTCATCAAAGCTGATTTGAGGATTGGGCAAGATCAGGTGGCGTGCCACATTAAAGATACTGCTATTAATGCTGATATACGCTGTCACACTAAGATTGTTCACTTTTAAATAGCGCGGATGCCGAATCATGTATTTCATCAGCACTTCCATTAACGCCATCTCGATCTGGCCGATATATTTTTCGTATTTGAGCTCTGTCGCATAGCGCAGGCAAATCAGATAACGATCATCATCACGGGTGAGCAGATCCCGGAAAGTATAAAAAATCATCTCGAATAAAGGTTCCAGCTCTTGCTCGATAATGATAGGCGTCAGCTCTTTGACCATATCCAGAACCTCTTTGACAAAGGTTTTGGCCATGGCATCATAGATTTCTTCTTTATTCTTGAAATATTCATACAGTGAACCGACGCTGACACCTGCAATATCGGCAATGTGTCGTGTGGTGGTGCCGCTGGTACCGTTAGTCGCAACTGCAATAAAACCTGCTTCAATAATCGTATCGACAGTCACTTTGGAACGAGACTGACGGGGTTTACGTGTAGCCATAAAGTATTATTATTAAAATCCGAACATAACGTCAGATTAACATGGGCTGGAATAGCATGAAAGAGCCAGCCCCATAATCCGAACAAATAAAATTACGACTTTTTAATATTTATTGGTTAGGATGTAATGAATTAGTATTTTTAAAAAATTGGTATACATTTTTTAGAAAAAATTAATTTATATATTTTATTTAAGTTATTAATATTTGTATTAAAAATAAAAATATTATGAAAAATAATAATCTTGTCAGCACAAATTTTCTTTGATAATGCTGTGCGAATTTTCGATAAATAATGATTAAAAATACCCGAATTGAATCCGAACATAAGATCGGTTTACAGTTGTTTTGTACCAGGATCAGGTTTAAAAAAATCTCCCGAATATTTTTTCACACTTCCCGAGCAGTTGGGAACGTTGAAAAGAGATGAACCAGACGAAAAGAATGTAAAAGGGCAAATGACGCTCAAGTAACCAGATAGGTGTAGCCATGATTAGCAACACATTAAGGAAAGGTTTAAGCTTGTTTAAATCCAATCCCATCACTGAGCAAATTGATTTTGCGAGTAAAAAAACGATTCCAATTCGTCATTTGGCAATCGGATTTGAAGGGAAGGAAGTTGATTTATCCTTCTATATGAATAATCAGTTTGCCACAATTTTTTTCGCCACCCTGTCAGTCTTTTTAACTTATGGCGAAGATCTGGTGATTGAAACAGCACGCCATCATCGTGATCAGTTGAAAGATCCAATTTTAAAACAACGTGTTACCTCGTTGATTGGACAAGAGGCGATTCATTCAAAATTACATAATGAATTTAATGATGCAATTGTTGAGCTTGATTATCCGGTAAAACTGTACCGTTTTCTGGGCGAGCAATTCTTTGAATATATCTTCCTGAAATTTCCACAACCGCTAAAACTTTCGCTGATGGCCGGAATCGAGCATTTTACCGCAGTGTTAGCAGAATACATGATGGCGCATGAGCAGAATTTCTATTTCTCCGATGATGCCAAAACCCGTGCTTTGTGGATGTGGCATATGCTGGAAGAATCTGAGCATAAAGATGTCGCCTACGATGTGTATCAAACCTTGAATGGCAACTATGCATTGCGTATTTCAGGTTTCTTCCTCGCGTACTTTACCATTCTCGGTCTGATTCCATTTTCAGCTACGTTGGTGCCGGTGTTACGTAGGCCACAAGAAATGCTGACAGCAAAATTCTGGAAAGATGCACGCCGTGGCGTGAAGCTGATTTTTAGTCCTAAAGATGGTGTTTTTGGAAGTACGCAAGGCCGAATCTTCGATTATTTACGTACTGATTTCCATCCCAACGATCACGATGCATCTGCGTATTTCGAATATTACGAAAAGAAACTTCTTTCAGAGGGTGGTGCCTTATATCCGTTCTTTGTAAAAGAGTTTACGCCTAAAGTTCAGGCCGCTTAATGCGCAATAAAGCAGGCACAGCAGGTAAGTCATTGCCTGCTGAGTTGGCAAAAAAGCTCAGCGTGTGATGAGCAGTTTGGTTCTTGTTGCCTACATTGCCGTCATGCACTATGCAAACAAACCATCTTATCCAGTCGCTGTATGTAGAGATATACAAATTGGCTAAGCCTTTTAAGTTGTAATGCAGTTTTAGGGGATCGAGATATGGTCGCTCAAGTTCTTCGTCATGTTTTTTCAGATAAATTCAGTACCAAATATCAAGGGATTATTCAAAATCTGGCGAGTAAATCACCGATTCCGATTCGTCATTTTGATTTTAAGTTTAACCCTTCTGAACTTGATGAGCGGTTTTTCTTAAATAAAGAACTTGCAACATCTTACTTTCATGCCTTGTCTATTTTCTTGACCTTTGGTGAAGATGTGGTGATCGAAACAGCTCGTCATCACCGTGATTTTATTGAAGATCCTGTCTTGAAACAAAGACTGACCTCACTGATTGGGCAAGAGGCGATTCATTCAAAAATCCATAATCAATTTAATGATGAAGTGCTGAAAGAAAATGGCTATCCGGTCGAATTGCTACGTGCGATTGCTGGCAAGGTTTTTGATTATGGCATCTATAAACTACCACAGTCTTTACAGTTATCGTTGATGGCAGGCATTGAGCATTATACGGCTGTATTAGCTGAATTTATGATGCAGCATGAAGAGTATTTGCTTGGGTCACAAGATGAAAGACAACGGGCCATGTGGATGTGGCACATGCTGGAAGAGTCAGAGCATAAAGATATTGCCTATGATGTGTTCCTGGAATTGTCAGGTGATTACTGGCTTCGGATCACAGGTTTCCTGTTGGCTAGCTTGACGATTTTAGGCGGTGTTTCACTGGGTGGTTATCTGATGCCATTTATACGTAAACCGAGCAATTTGGTTAATCCACATTATATGAAAGATATTGTCGAGAGTACGGCATTGTTATTTGGTAGCGAACGTGGGGTATTCGGAAGTAGCTTTATGCATATTCTGGAATATCTGCGTCCAAGCTTTCATCCCAATGATCATGATACGACCGCGTATATGGAATACTACAAAGAGCGTCTCTTGAATCCTGAAACGGGTTTATTAAGTCCTTATTTCCTTAAAGAGTTTGTACCGCCTGTGCGTACAGCTTCTGCATAACCTGGTTCAAGTTCATACGAGATTGCTGGAAAAACAATGATGAAATTATTTGCAAAGAAAGCCAAGCCAAGCCAACAGGCATTTGCTGTGGTGACTGGCGCAGGAAGCGGAATTGGTCGTAGTTTTGCGCTCGAACTGGCGAAACGTGGCGGTACTGTGGTGTGTTCAGATATCAATTTAGATGCGGCCAAAGAAACGGTCGCGCTGATTGAAGCCTTAGGCGCGAAAGCGTTTGCGGTAAAATGTGATGTTGGTAATGCCAAGCAAGTAGAAAAGCTGGCAGAGCAGGCCGAGCAGTTGATGCAACATCCCACCACATTGGTGATCAATAATGCTGGCGTGGGTTTAGGCGGCAAATTTGATGAAACCTCACTGGAAGACTGGAAGTGGGTTTCTGATATTAACTTGTGGGGCGTAATTCATGGCTGCCATTATTTTGTGCCGAAGTTTAAACAGCTAGGACGTGGCGCGATTATCAATGTGGCATCTGCTGCCTCTTATACCGCAGCACCAGAAATGACAGCCTATAACGTGACTAAAGCGGGGGTGCGTGCCTTATCGGAAACGCTTTCTGCCGAGCTTCGTAAACATAACATCAAGGTAAATGTACTTTGTCCAACGCTAGTACCAACCAACATTATCAAGAATGGCAAAGTACCACATAAAGGCATTCTGGATTATGCATTGACCAATCTGGCGTTTACCACCAGTGACAAGGTTGCAAAGCTGACGCTGGACCGTCTGGATAAAAACGAGCTTTATACCATTCCACAAATCGATGCCAAGTTATTCTGGCTGATGAAACGTACTGCACCGAATTTATATGCAAAATTTTTAGGTACATCATACCGGTTTATGAAATAACCCTGATTAGGCAAAAGAACTGAATGAATGAAATGAAGAGAGAACCTGTGGGTAATCACTTATTTCAGCTACATGATACAAAGGACATTTTAAATGACAGCTCAAGCAAAAAAATTAAACTCAGCTGAAGGAAAGGCACTCCCACAACATATTTATGACACCTTTATTGTGGGTGCAGGTATTTCAGGGATTGCGACTGCCATTCGTCTGGATCAGGTGGGTTATAGTAACTACAAGATCATTGAAAAAGCGACACGTGTCGGTGGAACCTGGCGTGAGAATACCTATCCGGGTTGCGGCTGTGATGTGCCATCGGCTCTATATTCCTATTCATTTGCGCCCAGTGCCAAATGGAGTCATTTATTTGCTCGCCAACCTGAAATTTTGAACTATTTAGAAGAAGTCAGTGAAAACTTTGGCGTAAAGCCGAAAATCGAGTTTGGTACGGAACTAGTGAATGCTGCATGGGACAAGGAACGTAATTTATGGGTGATGGACACCAATAAAGGCCAGTACCTGTCTAAAACTGTGGTTTTTGCCACAGGCCCGATTACCGAAGCACAAATTCCAAAACTCGAAGGACTGGAAACCTTCAAAGGTGAAATGTTCCATTCCGCCAAATGGAACCATGATTATGATTTGACTGGTAAACGTATTGCAGTAATTGGCACGGGTGCCTCCGCGATTCAGTTTGTACCGCAGATTCAACCTTTGGCGAAAGAGCTGTATGTTTACCAGCGTACAGCACCGTGGGTGGTACCAAAACCTGATACTGACTTGGGTGATGTCAGCAAAGCACTGATTGAAAAGTTTCCTCTGATCCAAAAAACCTGGCGTCAAACAGTCGCCCAGTCTCTGAATGCGATTAACTTTGGTTTACGTAATCCAGCGGTGTTAAAACCGGTAGGCGAATTGGCCAAACTGATTTTACGTTTCCAGATTGAAGATCCTGAACTCCGTAAAAATGTGACGCCGAACTTTACCATTGGCTGTAAACGTTTATTGTTCGCCAACAACTATTATCCTGCTTTACAGCAACCGAATACCAAACTGATTCCACATGGCTTGGTGAAGGTCGAGGGCAATACTGTGGTTTCAGCAAATGGTGAACGTCATGAAGTGGATGTAATCATTTGGGGCACAGGCTTTGAAGTCTCACATCCACCGATTGGCAAACGTGTAACCAATGAAAAAGGCCAGATACTCAATGATCTCTGGAAAAGCAGTTCGCCAGAAGCTTATTTGGGTACTAGCATTGAAAATGTGCCGAATGCATTCTTGGTATTGGGGCCTAACGTACTGGTTTATGATTCATTTATTGGTCTGGCTGAAGCTCAGCTGGATTATATCGTTGATGGTCTGCTTAAAATCAGAGACCAAGGCATTGCCAAACTGAACATTAAACCGGAAGTGATTAAACAGCATAATGAACTGGTACAGAAACATCTTAAAACCACCGTGTTTAATGCCGGTGGATGCAAGAGCTACTATTTAGATGCCAATGGTCGTAACTTTGCTGCGTGGCCTTGGTCGTTGAAAAAGTTGAAGCAACGTTTAAAACATATGGATCTCAATGATTATCAAGTGACTTATCAGACTGAAAAAACCAACTGAGTTTAGGGCAGTCATAAAAAGAGCAGTAAATTTTATCTGAGGATGGAATTTGCTGCTTATTTTTTGCAAGATAGAAATAAAGAAGGGGAAATTATGAAAGAAGGACAATCAAGCCGAACGGCAGAAGCCGCTGCCGCATTGCGTGCCAATCATTTTAACAATGCCGCAGAACCAGTATTTGCTGATCCCTTTGCATTCGAACTGACTAGTCAAGGCTGGAAGACGTTGCTGAGTACGCCATTAACCGTCAAGCTGATGAATTCTTCGGTATTTAATCGCACCTTGGGTTTATTAACCGGGCAGGTGGTGGGACGCTCGCGCTATGCAGAAGATCAGCTCTACGCTGCCATTGAACGGGGTGTAGCGCAATATGTACTGGTGGGCGCAGGTCTGGATTCATTTACCTTGAGACAGGCGCAGCAATTCCCGCAGCTCAAGATTTATGAGGTGGATCATCCCGATACCCAGACGGCTAAACAAAAAAAACTACGCCAATGGGGAGAGCTTCCAGCGAATGTAGAATTTGTTGCAATCGATTTTGAAAAAGAATCTATTGCAGATGCTTTGGCGCGTAGTTCCTTTCAGCAGGATCAGGCCGCTTTTTTCTCGTGGTTGGGAACAACCCATTATCTGGAGCCAGAAACAACCTTAAAGACTTTAGCTAGCATTGCACAGATTGCTGCACAGGGAAGTGAAGTGGTTCTGGACTATTCGATTGATTATCGGGAGCTGGACGGGATAGAGCGTTTCGGAAGCTTATTTGTCTCCCAATTTACCCGATTTCTAAAAGAACCGTTAAAGGGACAATTTAGACCTAAGATGCTGCATCAGGCAGTTGAGCACATGGGGTATAAGGTCATTGAGGATTTATCAGGGGATGGTTTAAGTGAGCGTTATTTTCATGCTCGACCAGATCATATCCGGCATACTATTGCAACGCATATGCTGCATTTACGCTTAGCTCAGGCATGAGTATTCAGTGGCATGAATAAAAAAGCCCTTAAAGACCTAGAGGTATTTAAGGGCCGATACAGATGCTATGAATTAGCGGCGTTTATTATAAACCGCCATTGCTGCCGGTAAGTTCTTACGCATGTCGCCAATACGTTGAGTGTTTGACGGGTGAGTAGACAGGAATGATCCACCACCAGCGCCATCAAGACGGTTCATTTTTTCCCATAAGCTGATGGCTGCATTCGGGTTATAACCTGCTTTTGCCATTAACATTAAACCGCCGTAATCGGCACGACTTTCCAGATTACGTGAATAAGGTAGACCGATACCAACCTGGCTGCCTAAATCGATCGCAGCGCTACCTAGATCGCCAATGCTGCTACCTGCATATGATTTACCTATACCAATTGCAAGGTTAGTTAAAGCCTGTGCACCGATTTTGCTTTTTGCATGCTCTTCTAGGGCATGGGTCATTTCATGGCCCATTACCGCCGCAATTTCATCATTGGTCAGGTTGAGTTTGTTGACAATACCGGTATAGAACACCACTTTACCGCCAGGCGCGACATAAGCGTTGACAGTGTCAGATTTTAAGACCGCAAGTTGCCAGTCAAAACGTTGACCAGTCTGGTTCATTTGATCCGCATAAGGCTTTAAGCGGTTAAACACGGTATTAATACGTTGATAAGTACTTGAGCTGCTATCCAGCTGATTTTTAGCACGTGCTTCCTGCGTCATTTTTGAGAAACTTTGTGCTGATTGCGCATTTAATGTCGCGCTGTCCGCACCCGCCATATCTGCGAACGAAGCACAGCCAGAAATGGTCATCACAGTTACAGCACATAGGCTTAAAGCTAATTTCTTCATACTTATTCTCTCCAAATCAGTATCTTATGAATATAGTCATGATCACGGTGGATTATAAAAAATGTTTACAGCAGTTAACATTCTGAATAGCTCTATAATCATTGTAATTATGTAATCGGCATTGCTTATAATTTATATTTAAGCAAATAAAAGCCAGTGGCATTGCACTGGCTTTAAAATAGATCAATTTAATTTAGCATTAAATTAATCTTCGTCATCATACTCATCTTCAGGGAAGGCATTCTCTTCTAAAGAAGCATCAAAGATTAAGATAGCCTTACCATCAGTTTGAATCATGCCCTGATCTTCAAGTGTCTTGAGGACACGGCCAACCATTTCACGAGAACAACCGACAATACGGCCAATCTCTTGACGGGTAATACGAATCTGACGGCCATTCGGTAAAATCATTGCCTCTGGTTGAGCAGATAAGTCAATTAAACAACGCGCAATACGACCAGACACATCAATAAATGCCAGATCGGTTACTTTACGTGTGGTATTTTTAAGACGGCGAACCAGTTGAGCAAACACAGCATAGCTTAAATCTGGATATTGCTTGCTTAACTCGTGGAAATTGTCGTAAGTGATTTCTGCAATTTCGCAGACATCGCGTGTACGTACTTCTGCGGTACGCTGAGGGTTCTTTTCAAAAAGCCCCATTTCGCCAAAGAAGTCACCTGGATTGAGATAGGCAACTACGATTTCTCGTTCGTCATCTTCACGTAAGATAATTGACACTGAACCTTTTAATATTAAATACAGTGATTTTGATTCCGTTCCAGCGTCAACAATCGTGGTGCGTTTAGGATATCTATTAATATGAGCACGTTTTAGCAGCGCTTTAACTGATTCAGGGAGTTGACCTGGTGATAAAGCATCAGTGCTAAGTTGTGAAAAATTTGAAGTCATGCTTAAAATTTCCGAATTTGGATAAAACCGATCGCACAGACCCTTGGAAGAGCCTTTTCTACACAGAAGAGATGAAATTCCTTATCAACTCATTTTATGTTAGTGTACAAGAACAGAGTAAATTTATAACGTTTTTCGGGTAGTTGCAATGCAAACAAGTGTACATTGGTTAGAGAATGTTGCTTTTGAAGCAAAATCAGAAAGTGGCCACAGTGTGGTGATGGATGGTTCTGCCGAATATGGCGGTGAAAACCGTGGTCCACGTCCTATGGAATTGATTTTAATGGGACTTGGTGGGTGTGCTTCGTTTGATATTGTGACCATTTTAAAGAAATCTCGTCAAGATGTGACCGATGTCGTATGTCAGCTTAAAGCGGAAAGAGCGGATAGCATTCCAGCGGTATTTACCAAAATTCATTTGCACTTTATCGTCACCGGTAAAGCGGTAAAATCAAAACAGGTGGAAAAGGCAGTCGAATTGTCTGCCGAGAAATATTGTTCAGCCAGCAAAATGCTGTCTGATGGCGGTGTAGAAATTACCCACGACTTCGAAATTATTGAAGCGGCTTAAGGCTTAAACTATTAAGTTTTGCTAAAAAATGATCGGTTTTTGCACCGATCATTTTTTATTAGGGATTCTGTTTATTTTAAAAATAATTGTGGATCTACCCGAGCATTGTTCAGGCTCATTCCCCAATGTAAATGTGGCCCTGTGACGCGTCCTGTCTTACCGACCAGTCCGAGCACTTCGCCTTGCTGGATGTGTTGACCTTTTTCTACATTAATTTTGCTGAGATGGCAGAACATACTGATCAGCCCTTGCCCATGATCAATTAGTACCGTATTGCCATTAAAGAAATAGTTGCCTGTCCCGACAACCACACCCTCTGCAGGCGCAACGACTTTTTGTCCCACTGGCGCGGGAATATCGAGGCCAGAATGCTGAGCACGTTCTTCACCATTGAAAAAACGTTTTCTGCCAAAAGAGTTGCTAAATTTACCTGCTGTAGGGCGGATGAAAGCAGGAAAGCTGTGCCAGCTACTCGGCGTAAATGAATTATAAATATCATTTTGCTCTTTTGCTTCACGTGCATAGCGATCAAGCTGGTCCTGATTCGGATTGACATAGTCCTGATTCTTGACGTTTAAACGCTGCTCAGCATAACGGTATGGCGTTACTTCGATCTGAATCGGCGTGGTATTGGTAGTTAAGCTCAAACTGCCTAATGGCGCAGAAAGTGGAATACCAAATACGGCATAACGCTGTGTGCCTTCCTGAGTAATGAGTACAGGTTTTTGCTCATAAAAGACCTGAGTGGTATTTGCGCTTAAGGGAATGACTGCAATCCCACCAGCGCGACGTGAATCTTGTGGAAGTTGGGCAAATGCCGAATGAAGAGGCAGCAGGCAAGCTGCACCCAATAAAATTTTTTTTAAGTACATGAGCGTCATTTTGAATCAACTAAAGGGTTAAGCTAAATCGTTCAGTGAAAAATCACAATCATAATTGTGTTTAGAACGGAACAGACAGAAAAATTATACAAAATATACTTGAAATAGATTGTTTATATACCCATATTATTACTGAGTTTTATTCATTTTGTATTTTATAAAATATTGAAAAATATATAATTTTTTATTTGAAATTTAAAAAAGTGTTCCCATCTAAGTGATAAGTTAGAAATTTGTTGTGAGGAATAACAAGAATGCGTTTTGAAAAATTTACAAACCGCTTACAGCAAGCACTCTCAGATGCACAATCATTGGCAATGGGTAAAGACCATACCTCGATTGCAGGTATTCATATTCTTGCTACTTTATTGGAAGAACCTGCTAATTTGAGTTTGTTGCAACAAGCGGGCGCGCGTTTACCAGAGTTAAAGCAGAAGCTGGAACAAGCCGTGCAAAATGCACCAACATTGGCAAATCCTACTGGTGATATCAATCTCAATCCTGAAGCGGTAAAGGCGCTGAATTTAGCTGACCGTTATGCACAGAAAGCAGGCGATGAGTTTTTATCAACCGACTGGGTGTTACTTGGTCTAGCAGAAACCGGTGAAACCAAAACCATTTTAAATAGTGTAGGGGTTACACCTGAAAGTTTACGTAAAGTAATTGAAAATATTCGAGGAAATGACAAAGTCATGAGCAATAATCATGAAGATCAACGTGACTCACTGAATAAATATACCATTGATTTAACCGAGCGTGCCTTGGCCGGTAAACTTGACCCCGTGATTGGTCGTGATGACGAGATTCGCCGTACCATTCAGGTATTATCACGCCGTACCAAAAATAACCCGGTGTTGATTGGTGAGCCAGGGGTCGGTAAAACCGCGATTGTAGAAGGTCTGGCGCAACGTATTGTCAACGGTGAAGTTCCAGAGAGCTTAAAGAACAAGCGTGTGCTTTCACTTGACTTGGGTTCATTACTTGCGGGTGCAAAATATCGTGGCGAATTTGAGGAGCGTTTAAAAGCAGTCCTCAAAGACCTTGCCAAGCACGAAGGTGAAATCATCCTGTTTATCGACGAGCTGCATACGCTGGTTGGCGCAGGTAAAGGTGATGGCGCGATGGATGCAGGTAATATGTTAAAACCTGCTTTGGCACGTGGTGAATTGCGTTGTGTGGGTGCGACCACTTTAGATGAGTACCGTCAATATATTGAGAAAGATGCTGCGCTTGAGCGTCGTTTCCAGAAAGTGTTGGTGGATGAGCCGAGTGTTGAAGATACCATTGCGATCCTACGTGGTCTTAAAGAAAAATATGCAACCCATCACGGCGTGCAAATTCTCGACTCGGCCATTATTGCTGCAGCGAAGATGTCGCATCGATATATCACGGATCGCCAGTTACCCGATAAGGCGATTGACCTAATTGATGAGGCTGCGTCGCGCATCAAAATGGAAATCGATTCCAAGCCAGAAGCGCTGGACAAACTTGATCGCCGCTTAATCCAGTTGAAAATGCAATTGGAAGCGGTGAAAAAAGATGAAGATGCGGGCAGTAAAGCTGAAGTGAATCATCTTGAGCAGCAAATTGCGGAAAAGCAAAAAGAGTACAACGATCTAGAAGAGATCTGGAAAGCTGAAAAAACCCTGGTTGAAGGTGATAAGAAGGCACAGGTTGAACTTGATCAGGCACGTAGCGCTTTGGAAAAAGCCAAACGTGAAGGTGATCTGGCTGAAGCTGCACGCTTGCAATATGGCGTCATTCCAGAGTTGCAAAAACGTCTGGAACAAGCTGAAGTTGCGGAGGAAAATGAAGAGCCGAAGCTGATTCGTACCAAAGTCACTGAAAACGAAATTGCTGAAGTCGTGAGTGCAGCAACAGGAATTCCTGTGGCGAAAATGCTACAAGGCGAACGTGAAAAACTTCTCAATATGGAAGAATTTTTGCATAACCGTGTGGTTGGGCAGGATGAAGCTGTGGTTGCGGTTTCCAATGCAGTACGTCGTTCACGTGCTGGCTTATCCGATCCGAATCGTCCAAGTGGCTCATTCCTGTTCCTTGGTCCGACAGGGGTAGGTAAAACCGAGTTAACCAAAGCATTGGCTAACTTCCTGTTTGACAGCGACGATGCCATGATTCGTATTGATATGTCCGAATTCATGGAAAAACATTCCGTGAGCCGTTTGGTCGGTGCACCTCCGGGCTATGTCGGTTATGAGGAAGGCGGTGTCTTAACTGAAGCTGTGCGCCGTAAGCCATATAGTGTGGTGTTATTCGATGAAGTGGAAAAAGCGCATCCAGATGTCTTCAATATCTTGTTGCAAGTCCTGGATGATGGACGCTTAACCGATTCTCAAGGTCGTGTGGTTGACTTTAAGAATACGGTGATCGTAATGACCTCGAATCTGGGTTCGCAAGATGTACGTGAACTTGGAGAAGGTGCAACCGATGATGAAGTACGGGCAGTGGTGATGAGTGCGGTCACGCAGCATTTCCGTCCAGAGTTTATCAACCGTATTGATGAGCTGGTCATCTTCCATTCGCTGCAAAAAGCACAGATTCGTGGTATTGCAGATATTCAGTTAGATCGTTTACGTACACGTTTGAGTGAACGTGATATGGGCTTAACGGTGGATGATACTGCTTTTGATTTATTGATTGATGCAGGGTTCGATCCTGTCTATGGTGCACGTCCATTGAAACGGGCGATTCAGCAACAGGTGGAAAACAGTCTGGCTCAGAAAATCCTGTCTGGTGAGTTCCAGCCTGGCGATAATATCCTGATCAAAGGCGACAGTGGTCATCTGGTGTTTGATAAGTTAAAACTGAGCTAAACCTAGTTTAGAGTATGACCCAAAGATGGTGATGAAAATCACCATCTTTTTTTGTATTGGTGCATCTGGTCAGATTTTTAGAGGAATATTACCAATGACATTGCCACTGCTATAAAAACTTGATAGCTTCAAAAGAAATAAGAACAAGATTCAGGATGAATTAAAATGCAAAAAAATAGACATCATTACACAGGCACGTGTGTGATTCTGTTGTTCAGCGCTTTATCTTCTATCGGACATGCTGCACAGCCATTGCCGGAGGGAACACTGTCTTTGCAAACAGGGGCACTAAATAATGCCTTGCCAAATATCATTATTAAAGCTCAACAGGATGCATTAAAGCCTGCGGAAGAGCGTTGGCGTTCACAGCGTGTACTAAGTGACAGGAATTTGCGTGAAATTCGTGTCAGCATGCTTGCTGAAGGAGGTTTTTCAGCTTACGAAGAGCAGAAAAAAACCACAGTGATGGATGTTCGTGAGAAAAGAAAAGCGACCATAAAGCCTCATGCAGAGGCTCCTGATCGCTTTATGATTTATGAGTTTGACTCACCGAATATCAAAAAAAGTAAAATTACTTTTCGATGAGTATTCTAAACACTTAAATACTTGGGTGCTGAATTTTCCAGGCACGATGGATTTTCTGATTGCGTTTAAAATCCAGACCAATGGTTTCAGAGGTGATTTCTTCGACCTGATACATGCCCTCAATCTCTTCATCTAGCTCAAAACCACGATAGTTATTTGAGAAGTAGAGCGTACCGTCACTGGTTAGGCGGTTCATCGCGCGTTTAAGCAATGAAACATGATCACGCTGTACGTCAAAGGTACCATAGAATTTCTTCGAGTTAGAGAAGGTTGGCGGATCAATGAAGATCAGATCATATTGCTCATGACCTTCTTTAAGCCACTCAAAGCAGTCACTGGCGAAGAACATATGTTGTTCATCGGCATGATCTACGGTTAAACCATTCAGAACAAAGTTCTCTTTCGACCAGCTTAAATAAGTATTAGATAAATCGACACTGGTGGTACTGGCTGCGCCACCTAAAGCAGCATGTAAGCTGGCCGTAGACGTGTAGCTATACAGATTCAGGAAATGCTTGCCGCGTGCTTCTTTGGCAATACGCAAACGCATCTGGCGGTGATCCAGGAACAAACCCGTATCCAGATAATCGGTCAGATTCACTAGAATACGCGCATTGCCTTCTTGAACGATAAAGCGTTTAGAGGCCGTACTCTGTTTGGTGTACTGATTTGTTCCAGCTTGGCGAGCACGGGTTTTAATAAAGATCGCATCACGATTGAGTCCTGTGACTGCTCGGATCGCTGCCAGACCAAGGTTAAAACGTTTTTTTGCTTTTTCTGGGTCAATTTTCTTTGGTGGTGCATATTCTTGTACATGCAATTTGTCACCATACAAATCAACTGCAATATTAAAGTCTGGTAAATCAGCATCATATAAACGTAAGCAATAGATATTTTCTTTCACTGCCCACTTTTTCAAAGTTTGCATATTCTTTTGCAAACGGTTGGTAAAGTCTTCGGCACCTTCAATCGGTTCAAATTGTTGTGGTTGCCAATTGGCCAGGAAGGGCTGGGTTACAGTCGCAGGTTTGACTGTACCAAAACGGGTATAGATCGGTAATTTACCGTTCATCAAACGCAAGGTTTGTGGGTCGTTAAATGCCAGTACGTCTGCCTGTTCAATTTGAGCGGCGATGATCGCTGCACGCTGATTTGGGAAATTCTTTTGCAGTAAAGCAGATAAACCGAGATATAAAGAACGATTCGATGCTTTGTCACCTAAACGTTCGCCATACGGTGGATTGGTAACGATGAAAGCTTTTTTACCTTCGGCATGGAAATCATCCCAGTCGGCCAAAGTACGTTCTTCAATCTGGATCTGATCCAGTAACTTTTCAAAACCGGCAGCGATAATGTTCTGGCGTGTCGCTTTTACTGCTTCCCAGTCGGCATCATAGGCATAGAATTGGGGTAAGGGTTGCTGTAAGGCTTTTTCATGACGCTCGGCGGCTTCGGCTTTGAGGGTCATCCATAATTCATGGTCATGTCCATGCCAGCCATTAAAACCAAAACGGCGAACCAGACCAGGTGCGCGGTCCGTCAGAATCAAGAGTGATTCAATAATAAAGGTACCTGAACCACACATTGGATCGAGGATAATATCGGGTTGATATTGTGCCAGTTGTGCTTTCTGTAAAATTGCCGCAGCCAGATTTTCTTTAATTGGGGCATCGGTCATAAAACGGCGATAGCCACGTTTATGTAAAGAATCACCAGATAAGTCCAGGCAATAGGTATGTGCGGTTTTACCCGCCAATACATAGAGTGTGATTTCTGGTTGCTTGATATCAATACTTGGACGTTTGCCCACAGCTTCCATAAAGGAGTCGACCACACCATCTTTAACACGGAGTGTCGCAAACTGGGTATTGACCTTAATTTCACGTTCAACATGCAAACGAATGGCAAAAGTACTTTGTGGTGCAAAAATCAAAGACCAGTCAAAGCTGATCGCACCTTCATAGAGTTCTTCAGCAACATCACGTGCGTCATGGGTATGTTCAAGTTCATGGGTATGAATCGGTAACAGTACTCGAGAGGCAAGACGCGACCACATACAAATGCGATATGCATTTTCGAGTGTGCCTTTAAAAACCAAACGTCCAGCGAAGCGTTGAATGTTCTGAATCCCTAAATCTTCGAGTTCTTGTTGTAATAAGGTTTCAAGTCCATCCGCACAGGTCACCCAATAGTTTGTCAGACGTTGTGTAGAATTCATGCACATTTCCAAAAAAGCAGTTCAGCAATCGGCTATTTTAACTGATTTTTGTTTGTTCTGTCGGTGCATATTTGTGTGATTGTTAGCTTTATCAGCAATTCATCCTACTTTTTTGACGAAATGTTGTCGACCTCAACTTTTTTAATGTCAGTTGATGTCGTGCTGAGAATTGTTTTGTTGAAAAGTTGGTACATGTTTTGCTTTCTAAATCAGTACTACATCAGTGAGCAATTTTACTTAAAGCTGATGAAAATTAAGAATTTTAATTTTAGGCTGTGGGGATGTTATGAAAGAAAGCATGAACAATGAAGTACTGGTCAATGCCGAAGCTTTTACGATTGCAACTCAAATGTATGTGCGCTTAAGACGTGTTTGTGGACGTGTCATCGATGTGATGTATCTGGTCAATAATCAGGAGTATGCCAAACATGTACTGGATATTGCTCTGGATACGCAAGATCCAGAGTTGCAGCGCTTTGTGGCACGCTTGAGACCATTGATTGCGTTATATCCTGAAGCTTGTTCTTCACATGTACTGGAGAATAATTTGAATGTTGAAAAAGATATGGTTTCAGATGCCTACTCAATGGAAGTGACCGAGGAAGAAATTTATCAGGCTCAGGTGCATCATCACTATATTGGTGCATTACGCTAAGTTATAAGTCATTTAAAGTAGAGAAAATAAAAAGGATGTAATGGGAAGTACATCCTTTTTTACTTAAGTGCTGAAAACTTCAACGACGCAGCAAAACTAAAGTCTGTATAATGCCTTAACTTAACGTGTTAGGAATCTCTTATGCACTTGGCGGCATTGCATACTTTGAGTCAGATCCAGCTCAACCAACAAGGAAATCTAAAACACTTTTTAACAATTGAGGGTCTTTCTAAAGAAACCTTGACCAAGATTTTAGATACAGCGCAAAGCTTTTTAGATGAAAATAATAATTTGATCAACCGTCCGTTACTTGAAGGACTGACGGTCATGAATCTGTTCTTTGAAAACTCCACCCGTACCCGTACCACCTTTGAAGCGGCAGCAAAACGTCTGTCTGCCAATGTCTTGAATATCGATATTGCGCGTTCAAGTACATCAAAAGGTGAAACGCTACGCGACACCTTGTGGAATCTGGAAGCCATGGCGGCAGATATTTTCGTGGTACGTCACTCCTCATCAGGGGCAGCACATTTTATTGCCAAAGATGTCTGTCCAAAGGTCGCGATTATCAATGCGGGGGATGGTCGCCATGCGCATCCAACTCAGGCCATGCTGGATATGCTGACCATTCGCCGTGAAACCAAGAAACCCTTTGAAGAGCTGACAGTTGCCATTATTGGTGACATCAAGCATTCACGTGTGGCACGTTCGAATGTCGCTGCATTGCAAACATTGGGTTGTAAAGATATCCGTGTGATTGCACCCAATACCTTATTGCCCGTCGGCTTTAATGAATATGGTGAGCATGTTCGCCTGTTTAATAAAATGGATGAAGGTGTGAAAGATTGTGATGTGATTATTGCCTTACGTATTCAAAATGAACGGATCGACTCACCAGCCTTATCATCACAGGCTGAATTCTACAAAATGTACGGCTTAAACAAAGAGCGTCTGACACTGGCGAAGCCGGATTGTATCGTGATGCATCCTGGACCAATGAACCGTGGTGTGGAAATTGACTCGAGCGTGGCAGATGGCGATCAGTCGGTGATTTTAAAACAGGTCACCAACGGTATTGCCGTTCGTATGGCAGTACTGGCACTTGCGATGCAAGGGCAGTTACAAGAACAAGGTTTAATTGAAGCGATTGCACTGTAAGGGATAGATCACATGAGTATTGTAAAAATTGAAAATGTCCGTGTGCTCGATCCGATTCAACAGACTGATCAGGTGCAAACGGTTTATATTGAAAATGGTAAGCGCATTGATGCCGTTGACCAGGTTGATGAAACACTCAATGGTCAAGGCAAATGGTTGATGCCGACCATGGTAGATTTGTGTGCACGTTTACGTGAGCCAGGCCAGCAACAGCATGGCACCTTGAAATCGGAAGGAAAAGCTGCACGTGCCAACGGTATTTTGCATGTCATCACACCGCCAGACTCAAAACCGATTGTGCAGGACAATGGTGCCCTGATTCATGGCCTGATTGAAAAAGCGCAACTGGATGGTGGTATCTACTTGCATATTATTGGTGCACAAACCCAAGGTTTAAATGGCAAGCAACCTGCCAATATGGCCAGTTTAAAGAAGGGTGGCTGTACTGCGGTTTCAAATGCCAATGCGGCATTTGAAAATGATGATGTGGTGATCCGTACCCTTGAATACGCCGCTGGCTTGGGTTTAACCGTGGTGTTCTATGCCGAAGAACCACAAATTGCCAAAGACGGTTGTGCGCATGAAGGTTTTATTGCCTCTCGCCAAGGTTTACCGATGATTCCTGCGATTGCAGAAACCGTTGCGATTGCCAAATATCTTCTGATGATTGAAGCAACTGGGGTGAGAGCACACTTTGGTTTGTTGTCTTGCGGTGCATCGGTCGATTTAATCCGTGCAGCAAAGGCCAAAGGCTTACCGGTAACGGCAGACGTGGCCATGCATCAATTGCATCTTACCGAGCATTTAACGGATGGCTTTAACTCACTTGCACATGTGCGCCCGCCATTGCGTTCGGAACAGGATAAGCAATTATTACGTCAAGGTGTAAAAGAAGGTGTCATTGATGCCATCTGTACCCATCACGAGCCTTTGAGCAGCTCGGCGAAAATGGCACCGTTTGCAGAAACCCAACCGGGGATTACGGCATTTGATACCTATGTCGCTCTAGGCGTACAACTGATTCAGGAAGGACTGTTCGAGCCGTTGGAATGGGTCGCAAAAGTGACCTCGACGCCAGCACAAGTTGCCAATATGACAGAACGCTGGATGCAGGAAGCAGGCTGGGTGCTGATTGATCCGGAACTGCAATGGACGGTGTCTAAAGAGACCATCCTTTCACAAGGCAAAAATACTCCGCTTATCGGTCAGCAATTGACCGGCAAGGTTGTGAAGACCTTCGCATAACAGATTAAGTCCTTTTTATATCAAGCGGAACAGGAGCTAAGTCTTGTTCCGCTTTGTAAACTGTGATGTAGATATTGTATTTAAATTTTATAGAATTGATGAAAAACAAGAAAAACAGCTTAAAGTGATGATATAAATGAGAGATGTCTTACATAAAATTATAAAAAAGAGAAATAATCCATTCTAATAATTGGAGCTTAAACAATGTCTATACATCCGATGGAGTTGCTTAAACAAAAAGTTTCATCTGTGATTGTGAATGATCAAACCAGTCTTGTGAATGAAAAAAATGATGTTTTATCAAGATTTTATCCTGTCTTATTATATCGTTTTCTGGAAAAGCCGGAACTGGTCGATAAATTAAGAGAGAAATTAACCCCTTCAATTTCAGACCTGCTGGAAGACAATGAACGGGTCAAAAATGCATTGCTGTTAAGACTGGCAGCTGGAAAAGTTTCTGTGGCTGAGGTTGAAATTACCTTAAATCGGGCAATTCCTAAAAGTCTGGCGGTTCTTTCCAATGAAGTAGGTAATGATGCGATCAGGATCATTTACTATTTAAGAGACCATAAGGCCTCTATTTATTCTTTATTACCGTGCTGGACCACTGAAGTCTTGTCGCAATTAAATGAAAACGCTCTACAAGAGCAAGTACTCGATGTCATTCCTACAATTCCGAGCGTTCCCGATGCGAAAAAAACCAACAAGATTTTTCCGTTTCTTACGCTGCTTTTTGGTTTTTCCCTGATCTTTTTATACCATCTCAGTAAATGAGGTCGGATGCGATGAATATCGGTTTTTATATTATTTTAATTTTTAAAGTAAAAATAAAGAAATTAAGTAGTTGTGTATGTGCTTGGTGATACTAACGCGAGGGCCTGAACTGTTAAATAAATATACAGATTTCATATTTTTATTTGTAAATTGTGATGTAAGTATTGTATTTAAATGATATCAAAACGAATAAAAAAAATACAAAAGATTAGAATGAAAAAGCAGCAGTTCACTTGAGCTTAATTTTTTAGCATTTCTTGAGTGTTCTGAATATTATAAATTTAATGTGTTGGAGTGAATAACAATGTCAATAAACCCAATGGAACTGTTAAAGCAGAAAGTGACTTCGTTGATCGTAAATGATCAAGACGGTCTGGCAAATGAAAAAAGTGCTCTTTTATCCAGGTTTTATCCCATTTTACTTTCTATCTTGGCGGCAAGGCCTGAACTTATTCAGAAATTAAAAGATTCGATTTCACCGTCATTATCAGATTTATTAGGCCATAATGAACAAGTCAAGAACGCGCTTCTGAGCAATTTAAGTAACGGGCAGCTTTCCAGTGCTGAAACAGAACAGACGTTGAATCAGGCGATTCCAAAAAGTCTGGCCGCTTTAACCAATGAAGCGGGAAATGATACACAAAGCATTGTGAATTATTTAAAACAGCATATGGATTCGATCCGCGCTCTGTTACCCGCATGGGCGGTCGGTCTGTTGGCACCTCTGGGTTTGGTCTCCAGCGCCTCTGCATCAACATCAAATTTCGCCCAAGGCTCGGCAGCACCAGCGACCAAATCACGTGCCTGGTTGCCGATTGTAGCCATTATCATTCTCGGTTTACTGGTGGCCTGGTTGTGGAAGTCATGCCAGCATAAACAAACCACTGCTCCGGTAAATGATGAGGCGAATTCAGCTTCACAAGTGGCGACAGATGCTGCGCCAGCAAGCTTATCCTTAACCACAGATGCTTCGGGTAACTTGGCGCAATGTCAGGTGGGCGTAGGGGATCAAGGGTTTTTGGCGACCATACAGGCCAAAGTGAAAGAAGTATTTTCTGCAAATCAGCAATGTAGCGTTGATACCACAACCAAGCATGCTGGAACATTTATGGATCAGGCGGGCCTTGCCGGTGTTTTAGGTCTGCTTAAAGGTGTACCGAATGTTTCTCTGGACTGGATTGGTGACAAGATTACCCTGAAAGGTGGAGATGCGAATCAACTGAACGATCTACTTGGGAAAATTAAAGGGCTTGTACCTAATACCGAAGTGGTGGTTGAAGCACCTATGACTGCGGCAGACTCTGTGAGCCATAGTTTAAATGCCGCACAGGATGCTTTGGCAAATATTGATGCCAGTCAGGTGGATATTAATGATGTGATCAAGGCTTTAAATTTACAGATTATCAATTTTGCAACTGCATCAAACCAGATTCCAGATGAAAATAAAGCCATTCTGGATAAAGCTGCAGCTTTAATGAAAAATACCAAAGATGCAAAATTAACGGTGGCGGGATATACCGATTCAACCGGTAATGCCAATAGCAATAAAACCTTATCGCAAAAACGTGCTCAAGCTGTGGTGGATTATTTGGTCAGTCAGGGTGTCGCTGCTGATCAGCTTACAGCGGTAGGTCATGGCGCAGATAATCCAGTGGCTGATAATACCACTGAAGAAGGGCGTTTTAAAAACCGCCGTATTGAGTTCTCAGTTACGCCATAAAATCAGCGTTAAAACATAATATAAAGGAGCTATTCAGTCGATAGCTCCTTTAATTTTATCTAATAAATGAATTAAAAACCCGATCACTTAATTTATTTAAATCAAATATAAGAAAAGACTCGAATAAGTCGAGTTAAATTGAGTAGAATACGCCCGAAAAAAACAAGATAACAGGGTAATTAATATGAATAAGTTTTTTATATTCACCTCTTTAACCGCAGCAGTTTTATTGACAGGATGCGATAAATTCAAACCTAAAGATAAAGTTGAAAATGTTGAAGCCGCAGTGTCCGAATGGAGTTGTACCAATCAGGATAACCTGAATAATATTCAGGCTGCATTAAAAAAGGCATATTTAAAGCAGATTGATCGTAGCTTGCGTGAAAGTGAATATCAGGCAGATTATGATGTGCTGGACAAGATTAACAAAGGTCTGAAATTTGAAATCAAAAATGTGCGTACTTTAGATAATACGGACACTGAGCAAGCTTCAAAAACATTATTAGATTGTGATAGTCAGCTGGTGATTTCATTCCCTAAAGGCTTACAGAAACGTGCTGAAAATGCTTATCTTGAAGAGCAGAAATATCAAAGAGATGGCGAGGATGAAGGGCAGTCAAACTATATCTTGGGTGATTATTTCTCAGATAGCGACTATCCATTAAAGCTGGAAGATGACCAGTTGCGTGGTGACTTTACCTATAACCTGACCAAAACGGATAAAGATGGTGTGGTATTGAATATTCCGGATCAAAACGCCGTGATTGATGGGGTGGTGTTTATGGCAACCAAAGCAGTGCATTACATGGCCTACCTCAAAGAAAACCGCTTGATTGAACAGAATAGCGAAAAGGCGCAGCAGGAGTATGATGCAAATTCATCTGCTCAGATGGAACTGGCGCAAAAAGCAATGGATATCCGTAAAAAAGAGCTGGATGCGGAAAAGAGCAAGCAGGTTGAGCGTTTGAACCAGACCTGGGACAAGTTCAGTGCCGAGCAGAAGGCACAATTGCAGCAGGATCAGTCAGACTGGTTTGAGAAGCGCGATGTGGATTGTAAAGTACTCTCACAGAAAAGTGTCTATGATACGCCTGAGAAAGATCGCGAAACCTATCAGAAGCAGGCGGGTTACTGGAACGACGCGATGCATAAGCAAGATCAGGATATGCAATATACCAAATGCTTTATTCAGCGCACGATTGAACGCGTTGTTTACTTAAATAATGTCAATTAAGTGAACAAGCAGAAAAGGACGAATTGATTCGTCCTTTTTTTATTGGCATGCTTAAGCAAATCACGTGTTTAGATAAAGTTTATGAAAATTACATTGATCGGTGCAGGGCGTGTTGCCATACATTTAGCTAAAGTCTTACAGTTACAGCACCAGATTGTTCAGATCTTTAGTCGAGACTTACAGCGTGCCCAGACCCTTGCCAATCTTGTCAGTGCTCAGGCAATTGATGATGTGAGGCAGCTTAATCCGCAAACAGATTTGGTGATTATTGCGGTCAGTGATCAGGCAATTTCCAGTGTAATTGAGTCGATTGCACCTTATTTATCAGACAATCTGATTGTGCATACCTCAGGCAGTACCAGTGTGTCGGTTCTGCAAAATAGTCATCATCGGGCAGGTGTGTTTTATCCCTTGCAAACTTTTAGTTTTGACAGGGACGTAAACTGGATAGAAACGCCTGTGTTTGTTGAAGCTGTTGAGCCACAGGATTTAACTTTTTTGACGGAATTAGCAAACAGTTTAAGCCATCGTGTCTATCAATATAGCTCTACTCAACGTCAAACTTTACACTTGGCAGCAGTATTTGCTTGCAATTTCAGTAATTACTGTTATGACATGGCAAAGCAGATTGTCGATGCCGAGCAGGTGGATTTTAGCTTACTCCATCCACTGATTTTAGAGACTGCAAACAAAGCTACGACTAATGATCCCAAGGATATGCAGACTGGCCCCGCAATGCGAGGAGACCACAATATATTAAAAATGCATCAGCAGTTATTGGGAGATTCTAATCGTTCTGACTTGCAGAATATCTATACTTTAATGAGTGAAGCGATATTAAAACGGCATCAATAGCACCTTTTAACAATAAGTATACAAAATAGACAAATCAGTCTGTTTTGTATAATATTAATAAAATTTTATTTTATATTTTATAAAAAGATGTTGGCTAATATATTTCAAGCTTTAGAGAGTCTCGGCCTTACAGCACAAAAACGTGCCATTCATATTCAGTTTTCGAATCAAAATTTAAATACCCAAGTTTTCCTGCAACGCATTGATGGCCAGCATGCGCTGAATGCCGGTTTTAAGGCTGAGCTGATCTGCCTGTCGACCAATGCCAGCATTCCCTTGAAACAGTTCATCGGCAGCCAGGCAGCCATTGATACCGTCACCGATCAGGGACAACTCAGCCGTGTCACAGGCATTATCACGCAAGCCTTGCAAGGCCAGTCGGACGGTAGTTTAACCCTCTATAAACTCACTTTAGAAGATCCAACGGCTCTGTGGAAACAACGCCGTAACAGCCGCGTGTTTATGAATAAAAGCGTGCGCGATGTGGTGGAAGTTGTCTTTAAAGAATGGCAACAAAAAAGTCCCTTGTTTGCCTCCAGCCTAACGTTGGACCTCAGTGGACTCAGTCAGGATTCCGATGTCCGCCCATTCATAATGCAGTCCAATGAGAGCGACTATGACTTTCTCACTCGTTTGCTGCGTAGCGAAGGCATCAACTGGCTGGTAGATGAAGCAGAACGAATCGTTCCACAAAGTAGTGCTGCGATTCAGCCACAAAAACTGCGTCTGATTGACGACAATAGCCAGTACCAAGCTTTAGAGCGTCGCCAGATCCGTTATCACCGCAGCAGTGCCACCGAACAATACGACAGCATGACCAGTCTGGTCGGACAACGCTCATTACAACCGAGCAGCGTACATGTACAACGCTGGCAAGCCGATGCACTGGAACAGGAAGACGGTGCAGGCAGTGTCCAAAGCACGCATAAGCACAGCGAACAACATGACAATGCCAGTCTCGGTCTGGAACAGGCCTGGCATTTTTCACCGGCATGGATGCAAGACCTGAATGGTGAAGATGGTGCAACCTCATCGGGCAATGCCCAGATTGAAAAGCTGAATCAGAACCTCGGACAATATTACGACCTACAATCCAAACAGTTTGTAGCGAAGACCACCGTCCGTGACACCCATGTCGGTTACTGGTTTGAACTGGCAGAACACCCTGAAATTGATCAACACGATGGCAGTGATAAAGAATTCCTGATCACAGGCAAACACTTCTACAACCAGAACAACTTGCCTAAAGATTTGCACCAGCAAATTCATCAGCTATTGGCCCAAAGCAACTGGCAGCCAAGCCAACAAAGCAATACAGAAGAACGCCAAGCCAATCAACTGACGTTGCAACGCCGCAATATCAAAACGGTTCCTGAATTTAACCCCTTACAACACCGCCCAGCCGCTTCACCACAACGTGCCAAAGTGGTTGGGCCAAGCGGCGAAGAAATCCATGTCGATGAATGGGGACGTATCAAAGTCCGCTTTCTGTTTACCCGTAGTGAAGACCATAGTCACGATGGTGGTGCAGGGGCCAATGACAACGATACCGATTCAGCCTGGGTCGATGTACTGACGCCTTGGGCGGGGGAAGGCTATGGCGCACGCTTCCTGCCGCGTATCGATGAAATCGTGGTGATCGACTTCTTTGATGGCAATATTGACCGTCCATTTGTGGTTGGTCGGATTCACGAAGCGCATCGTAGTCCAAGCAAATTCGACAATGCCGGTAAGCTGCCAGATACCAAAAAACTGGCGGGGATCAAATCGAAAGAATATCAGGGCGAAGGTTTTAACCAACTGCGTTTTGATGACACCACCGGACAGATCAGCGCACAACTGCAAAGCAGCCATGCTGCCAGCCAGCTCAACTTAGGTAAACTGAGTCATCCCAAAGACAAGGCAGAAAGCGAAGACCGAGGTGAAGGTTTTGAACTGCGTACCGACCAATGGGGTGCGGTACGTGCAGGCGAAGGCTTACTTGTTTCTACGCACAAGCAGGATCAAGCCCAAGGCGAACATCTGGATGCACAGCCTGCCAAGCAACAGCTTGAAGGCAACCAAAACAATGCCAAAGCCTTAAGCGAAGTGGCCAAGAACCAGCAGACCGATGAAATTGAATCGATTGATCAACTGAAAGAGTTTGCTGATGAAATTGAAGCGGATATTGCCAAGTTTAACAAGGCCATGCTGTTATTGAGTTCGCCAGCAGGCATTGGCCTGAGCACTAATGAAGATATTCATTTATCTGCGGACGGGCAGATCAATCAGTTTGCCGGTGATAGTATCAACTTAAGCACGCAAAAAAATCTGGTAGCTCATGTCAGTGGAAAAGTGAGCCTGTTTGCCGCACAGAATGGGATTAAGCAGGTTGTTGCCAAAGGTAAGTTTGAAGTTCAGGCCCAATCGGATGGCATGGATTTACTGGCCAAGCAAGGTATTCAGATTATTTCAACCGAAGACCGCATTGAGATTACCAGTCCGAAAGAAATCGTGATTACCGCTGGTGGTTCCCAGATCAAGTTGGATGGTTCGGGTATATTCCCAGTAACAGGCGGTAAGTTTGAGGTCAAGGCGGGGCAACATTTGTTTATGGGGGGAGCGAAGGTTGAGGCTCCAGAAAGGAAATTTAATAGCTCTCCATGTTATTTGACTTTTGAGATTGTGGATTTAGAAGGTAAACCTGCGAAAAATGTAGAATATATTGCATTTAGAGCAGATGGAACTCAGCAAACTGGTCGCACAAATGCGGCAGGCCAAACTCAAAGATTCACAACAGAGAGTTCAGAGAAGATTTCGATTCATATTAATGATGAAAATGCTTCTAAATATAAGCTGGTAACAAAGGGTTAGAAAATAATGAATAAGTATAATGTTATTGAAAAAACGATTATTTTTTATAACCAAAGAAACAAAGTCTTGCCAAATGTGAATTACACTCTCTTTTTTTTTCCTAAACAGGGGAGTCGTATTACCTATACGGGGGTAACCGATGATAAGGGGCAGACTAAGCCAGTTGAAATTAGTGAAAATGGGACGTTACATGTTTTTGTTCAGGGTCATGAAACCATTTTTAGTCCTAAAAAGCTGATTAAACCTGTTTTGGCTGAAGGGACAAATGTTATTGAAATTCAAGATAGTCGTTTAGAGAACAATATCAAGTTTATAACAAAAGAGCAGTTCGAGCTTCAGCAGGAAAAATCCAAAAAATTACGTGCTGAACTAAAAGAGCAGGCGAAGAAAAATCCTAAAGGCAATTTTTTTAATTTATCTAAAATGCCACCAACATTTAATCAGGGTGTACAAAAACTTGAACAAAGTTTCGATATGTCTTATGAGGAATATAAAAAGAAAAATACTACGATTATAAAGTCCAAAAAATATTTGAAATTTAAAATGTATGTGTTGTACCGCTTTGTTGATAGCCGAGGTAAAGGTATTCCTAATATGAGCTATCAGATTTTTGGAGAGGGGCAAAGTAAACCTTTAGTCGGTTTTAGACCAACACCAACAGATCAAAAAGGTTATACCAAACAAGCGGATACTTATCTGAAAAGCCAAATTAAATATCAAATGGGAAGCACATCAAAGACAAGTGAGTTATATGAACCAATTACTTGTGTAGATAAGCAGGATATCAGGTTGGTTGTTTTCCCAACAGCCTCAGCGAATACCAATCCAGATATTAACAATAAAGCCAGTTTAGGTGAGAATCAGAAACCACCCATTGTGATCAATCCATCTGACAATGAGGTTTTGGTACTTCCTCCTGCACTTTATGCAGAATTTGATCGAAAAACAAAAATTTTATCTGATGCAATAAAGGAAGTTCATCATTCTAATAGTGAATTAACAAGAGCAATTCAAAGTAGAGATCTTGAGCAAATCAAGGAACTCGAGAAAAGGTTGAATATCAATCAGGAAAAAGCCATTGAAAAAATTAATGGTGAATTTAAACAAGTTGCAGACCTCAAAGAGGTATGGATTGTTGAGACAACTGGTGAAAAGAATCAGAGTGCTTCCAAATATAATTTGGTAAGACGTTATCTGCGTGTTTCTGATTATAAGAGCTATAGCCAGAGGCGCTTAAATGAAGAAAAGGAAGTCAAGATTAAGCAGGAAAATGGTCAGGTTGCTCCGCCAAGTCTTATCAAAAAGGAATTTGATAAACTCGCAAAACAGTTATTGACCGCTAAAAAATCAGTGGGTGGGGATAAAGCCGTTTATAACCTGATTGGTGGTTTGGGGGGGGAAATTGCTGAAGAATATGTTAGCAGCAGTGACATTACGGTGAGTCAGGAAGCCCAGTGGATGCGTATGGTGGCCGGTTCTAGCGGTGAAGGCATGATCAGTGCATCCTCAAAGGGTGTCAAAATGAAAGTGAGCGGGGATGCATCTGCCAAATGGACATTATTCGAAGGTGTAAAAGAGTGGCGTAAGTTTTATCCTTGTGAAACTGGTTGGGCTCTTGAGCTGGGAAACTATGATTTAGGTACGATTCGTTTTTTAATAGGTGCAGAGTTATCGGGCTTCTCTGGGGCAAATCTTGGGATTGCAGGAAATTTATCAGTAGATATTAGCCATCAAGGTGCGACGCAAGTATTAACTGCAGCAGTGCGAGAACCTGGACAATCGATGGCAAATATGCTGAATCGTGAGCGTAAACCCGTATTTCAGCCAGCAAAAGGTGATCTAAAAGAAATTGCGGCGGCTCAGGAAAGTGGTAAGCCCCAAGCAACGGTAGGAATTAATGCTTTTGTGGGTGCACAAATACAAGGTGTGCTCAAAGGTGGCATTGAATGGTTTAAGCCGAATATAGATAAAGGAGGAGAAGGCGAATTTGTTACCATTGCTGCTGCGACAGGTGGAGGCGGGGTTAGTGCTGGAGCTGGAGCACAAGGACAATTTCAGATTATTTATGATGACGGATGTTTTAAAATACGCGCTGCTGCCCATCTATGTTGGGGGGTAGGGGCAAAAGGGGTTGCAACTTTTACGGTAGGTACCGAGCATATTCTTAATTATATCGGATTTATTAAATTACAGTTATTACAGGCTGGGTTTAGAAGTCTAGTCTATATTGCCAGTAAAGCATTCTCTTTACTTTCACAAGCGTTGGCATATTGTATTGGTGATAATCATCCAATAACTGAAGGTTTTCAAGATGCAGCAGTCTTTTTTACTGGTTGGGTAGGGAGATTAGATATTGATCAAGGTCGTTTAAAAACTGCGAATCATGTGAACTCCGCTAAAGGACGGGAGGAACTCATCATTGCGCCTCCTGAAACCAAAGGAATTCTCCTATATGCAGTCACTCATTGGACGAGTAGTACGGCTCCGATTTTTGATATTCATGTGTCATTTAGCAGTTTAGAGATCAAGTTTTTTCCTGCCCGAAAGACAGCGGTAATTAATATCTTAAAAACCTGTATTACGACTGCAGAATGGCAAAATACTATTCAACATATTCATCCCTTGGGTGAAAAGTTAACCCGAGATCAATTCGGTAAAGTTGAAGGGGATTTGATTCGGTTTTTAAATTATGGGGAAAATCCCAAATATGCCGAAGATATCATTCGTTGTATTAACCAAGGTATTGATTATGCGGGAACCAATATTAATCAATGGTTAAAAGATTATTTAAAATATCGTAAGGGTGCTAAAGCAGTTACAGGTACGTCCTGGAATTATATGTTAGTAAGAAATCAGGATGATCAGCGTTTTGAACAGTTCAAGATACAACAGGGAATGTCCAGAGGTTTTGAAGAGCAAACATTGATGGCCAGCAATCTTGAAATCTTAGCGCCTTTTGAGCAGGATGAATCAGAGAAGGTGTACCATGTTTAAGGTACACCTTAGAAAGTATGAGAATTAAGGATTTACAGCACACCGTACTGAATTGTATTGATTTAAATCAATATTATACTTTTTGATTCTTGGATCTTTTGCACGTACTGGGTCTTCAACAGGATGCATCGCATGACGTTGCATGGTTAAGCCTTTTCCTCCCATATGCATATTCTGGCCATCATCAGGTGCAGAACTACGTACAACTTTTAATGTACCTGAGGCAGGGCCTTGTGGATTTTTTTCAGGGGATTTACTGTAATATTCAGGATCGTACCAGTCCAGCATCCATTCATAGTTATCGGTAAGCATGTCATAAAAGCCTAATGGGCTAGCGGGATATTGTTGTAAAACAGGAATATCTTTTAATGCTTTATATTTTTTATTGGATGCTTTTCTTTGTTCAAAACTCCAGATATTACGTCCAATATCGATTTTGCCATTGTCGGTTGCATATAGGACATATTGGCCACGATTACGGGCAGCATATTCCCACTGTGCTTCTGTAGGCAAATCCATTTTTACATTAAGTTGCTGACCGAGCCATTGGCAATAGTCTCGAGCTTGTTGCCAATTAATTCCTGCGGCAGCTGTAGGAGCACGTTCTTGAATTGAAAATTCATCGAATGTTCCAATCTTCTTTTGTCCAGTGATATTAGTATAGATATCAAAATCAGCATAAGTGGCTTTGGTAGCACTTAATTGAAAGTCATCTAAAGTGACTTTATGCAAGGGCTTGCTGTCACCTTTACCATCGTAAGGAAGTTTATCGGCACTATGTTCAGGGCCGAAATCACCCATCATAAAAGTTCCCCCCTTGACTAAAATAAGGTTCTTTTTTGTTTTTTCTAGGAGTTGTTGTAATTGCTTTTGCTGTTCGGCAGACAGGTTTTTTTGGGCAACTGGTGTTTGTGTCTTTTGGCTAGAATCTGAGGTGGGTTTTGCACATGCGGTTAAAGCAGTGCTGGAAAGCAGAATAATCGCAAGGTTTTGTTTAATCATCTTTTTTAAAATCATTGGGTTGCGGATATTGTTAGAATTTTAAGACAGTTTTGCGGGATTGAAAAGAAACATTGTGTTAAGTATTAAAACCAAATGTGAAGTTAAAATTTTCTCATATTTTTACTTGAATTGATGTGATGGTCTTCGGTGTTTTAAATAGGAGGAAGATGGAGCTAAGGTGTACCATGTTTAAGTTACACCTTAGAGAGCATATAAATTAAGGGTTTACAGCGCAACGTACTGAATTGTATTGATTTAAATCTAAATTGTATTTTTTAACAAGTTCTGATTTAGCGCGTTTTGGATCCTCTACAGGATGCATCGCGTGACGTTGCATAGTTAAGCCCTTTCCTCCCATATGCATATTCTGACCATCATCAGGCGCAGAACTACGTACAACTTTTAATGTACCTGTTGCAGGGCCTTTCGGATTTTTTTCAGGGGCCTTGCGGTAATATTCCGGATCATACCAGTCCAGTATCCATTCATAGTTGTCGGTAAGCATGTCATAAAAGCCTAAAGGGCTTGGAGGAAATTGCTGGAGTGTAGATACATTTTTTCTTGCTTTGAATTTTCTATTAGAGGCTTTTTTCTGCTCAAAGCTCCAGATATTACGACCAATATCCATTTTGCCATTGTCGGTTGCATAAAGAACATATTGACCACGATTACGGGCAGCATATTCCCATTGGGCTTCTGTAGGTAAATCCATTTTTAAATTAAGTTGTTGGCCGAGCCATTGGCAATAGTCTCGAGCTTGTTGCCAATTAATTCCTGCGGCAGCTGTAGGAATACGATATTTAATTGAAAGTTCATCGAATGTTCCAACCTTCTTTTGTCCAGTGATATCAGTATAGACATCAAAATCGGCATAGGTGGCTTTGGTAGCACTTAATTGAAAGTCATCTAAAGTGACTTTATGCAAGGGCTTGCTGTCACCTTTACCATCGTAAGGAAGTTTATCGGCACTATGTTCAGGGCCGAAATCACCCATCATAAAAGTTCCACCCTTGACTAAAATAAGGTTCTTTTTTGTTTTTTCTAGGAGTTGCTGTAATTGCTTTTGTTGTTCGGCAGGCAGGTTTTTCTGGGCAACTGGTGTTTGTGTCTTTTGGCTAGAATCTGAAGCGGGTTTTGCACATGCAGTTAAGGCTATACTAGAAAATATAATAGCTATAAGGGTGGGTTTAATCATTTTTTTAAAACCTAAAATTGAATGCTGACTTAAAAAGAATGTGGAAGATTGGCGACGCAACGTACCCCATATAAACGATAGGTCATTTTATTTTCTTCATTTGATTTTGGTAGGGCATGTGCTCTTTCTATATTAAGACCATCAGCCATCATTAAATTATCGGCACCCATAGGAGCTGTGCTACGCAATACCTTTTCAGTACCAGACTTAGGCCCTTTAGGATTGTCGACAGGTGAGTATTTATAATAATCTTTATCGTACCAGTCATTCATCCATTCATAATTATTGGTGACAAGGTCATAAAAACCTAGCGGATTTGGAGGTGTTTTTCCAAGTACAGGAGTTTCGAGTACTGAATCAGGATTGTTACTATGTCTATAATTGTCATATTGATTTATTTCCCATAAGTTCTTCTCAGGCTCTACTTTGCCTGTATCGGTTGCAAAGACAGTATATTGGCCTTTATTGCGTGCAACATATTCCCATTGTGCTTCAGTTGGCAAGTCCATAGGCGTTCCTACTTGTTGGCCTAGCCACTGGCAATAATCTTTAGCCTGTTGCCAATCCATTCCTGTTGCAATTTCATGGGCGATTTCTGGAGTAAAGAGTTCATTGTAATAGCTCTTAGGTTGTCCGGTTGCCTCAGTAAAAGTATTAAAGTCTTCTAATGTAGTTTTATAGGCACTCATATTAAAGCTGCTCAGTGTCACTTTATGCAGAGTCTTATTGTCATTTCCCGGTGAGAAAGGCAGGTGATCAGGTTTTTCGGTGTTGCCTTTTGGGTTCTTGATTGCCAGGCTGTCAGGAACTGTTTTTTCGAGTTCAGGAGTGACTAGCCCAAAATCGCCCATCAGGTAGCTACCGCCTTCAACAAAGATCATATTCTTTTTGGTTTTTTCCACCAGTTTTTGAATGTTTTGTTGCAGTTCAGGTGAGGCCTTTACAACCTTCTGATTCGTTTCAGGTGCTTTGGCACAAGCGCTTAAAGCTAGGCCTGAGAATAAAATAAAAAATAGCTTCTGCTTTTTCATTCTAAAAAATCAATTGTTTGAATTTAATTGGAAGAAATCTTAATCAATCTAATTAAAATAGTGAAGTTAATTTGTGTTAGTTGCTATTAAGAGGTAATTAAAAACTTCTTACCAATTATAATGTTGTTAGTGCAAAAGTCATATATAAGGCTGCTTATTTTCGATTGATCTATATTAGACCTTGGATTTGATTTCTAGTATTTAACAATATAATCCAATTTTGTTAGCATTTTATTCTTATCCATATTTTAAAAAAGGTGCTATGCCTGATTGTTTCTCTAAAAAATTAAGTAAAATCTCTTCAAAAGTTTGTTTTATGTTTTTTTAATAATCGATCTATTGCTAGAAACAGGTAGACTACTGGAAATAAAAGTTATAATCGTACATTCAATTTTTATATGGATATGAAAATCTGACTATACTCTCGTTTGATCTATACAAAGTATTGATATTGAAATGAAAGAAAAATTTATTGTTATCTTGATTATTTTGACCATTTTTCAATTCAGTGCCTGTTCAAAAGTAACTCGGAATAATCAGGAGGTACAAGCTGAATTGCTCTATCAACAAGGTGGGCGATACTTCTTGGGCCAAGATGTAGCTCAAGATTATATAAAAGCTAAGGCTTTGTTTGAACAAGCAGCGCAACAAGGCTCAGCGATTGCCCAAAATGATCTGGCCGGCATGTATTTCAAGGGCCTTGGGACCGCTAAAAACGAAGAGAAAGCTTTTTACTGGTATGAACGAGCAGCACAGAAAAATTTTCCGGAAGCACAATATAATTTGGGCATTATGTATGACCATGGTCACTATGTGGAAAAAGACCGAAATAAAGCTTTAGCTTTTTATCGGTTATCTGCAGATCAAGGCTACGCTAAAGCTCAATATAATCTGGCAAATGCTTATTCTTCAGGGAGAGGGGTGAAAAAGGATATTGGTCTAGCCATGGAGTTATATGAAAAGGCCGCACAACAGAATATGCCTGAAGCGCAATATAATCTGGCAAATATGTATTCAGATGGTCTGCTGGTACCCAAGAATGAAAAGAGGGCTTTAAAACTATATGAAAGTGCAGCCGAGCAGAATTTCCCTATGGCTCAGCATAATTTAGGTTACCTTTATATAAATGAATATCATAACCTTGAAAAAGCCAAGTACTGGTTTAAAAAAGCCTATGAAAATGGAGTTAAAGAATCAGAAGAGGTGTTAAAACAATTAGAGCATGACTCGCCATAGCCTGATCTCAGTCATGTCAATGTTTATGCAATAAAAAAGCCACTAAACAATTAGTGGCTTCCTTCGAAAACTAAATCGGCTTATTTAATTTTCTTAAAGATAAAGTCATTAATCTTATGGCCAGATTCCAGCCCACGACGCTCGAATTTAGTGACTGGACGCCAGTCTGGGCGAGGGTAGCTATTGCCTTTACCTGCCAGATTTTCCATATCAGGACGGTTATCTAGGATATCAAGCATCCATTCTGCATACGGCTCCCAATCTGTCGCTGCATGGAAAGTCCCACCCAGCTCAAGCTTTTGTTCAACCAGTTGCATACGCTCATGAATGACAAAACGGCGTTTAAAGTGACGTTTCTTCTGCCATGGATCAGGGAAGTAAAGCTGTACACAGTTAATGCTGTTGTCTGGCATTTCACGTAATACCTGAATGGCATCGGCATCCAGTACAAACAGGTTCTTTAAGCCAGCCATACCCGCTTCGTAGACACACTGTGCGATACCAGGCACATGCACTTCAATCCCGACAAAGTTACGTTCAGGATTGGCTTTGGCCATTAACACCAAAGAACGGCCCATACCAAAACCGATTTCAACGGTCAATGGACGTTCAGGATGTTCAAAATGCTGGCGTAAATCACCAACAGGGTATTCCAAAATTAAATCACGATAATCTTCTAAAGCAGTACGTTGTGAAGTATTGAGCGGAGCTGAACGACGCATAAACGTCACAATTTCACGGTGCTCAGGCAAATTGTCGAGTTCCGTAATTTGCGTTTCTAACTGATCGTTTGACATGATTCTGGAGATATAAATATAGAAATGCCGTATTTTAAGTGCTCAGGTGGACAAGTCAAACTTTTAAGTGATTTTATTTAGTCGTTTATTTTTAAAAATGATGAAAACTTGTCAAAAAATCTTCATGGTGCTGTCACAGAACTTGCATAGCCTAATGGCAATTTAAACACTAAGTAAAAAACCATGCATAATTTTAAATACCATTCGATCGCCATTTGTTTAAGCCTGTTGGGCGCATCTTCAATCTTTTCTGCGGCGCATGCACAACTGATGTTTAGTCAGTATGTCGATGGCAGCAGCAATAAAAAGGGGTTGGAAATCTATAACCCCGATGCCACAACGGTCAATCTGGCAGATTATGAAATCCAGCAGTTTAATAATGGCGGCACCGTTAAAACCGCAGCATTTCCCTTACAGGGCAGTTTAGCCAGCAAACAGAAATATCTGATCGGCCGTTCAGAATTACAAGCCCAATTAGGCAATAAGGTTAATCAGGTTGCTGGTCTATCCTTTAATGGTGATGATGCGGTGATATTGCTGTATCGTGGGACACCTGTAGATCTTTTCGGTCGCATTGGCGAGCGCCCAGCAGCAGGTTGGGGTACAACGGTTTTAAGCATGGGTAACAGCTTTAAACGCATTCAAACAGACAATTCAGTCGTGAGTGTTGACCCAACCAGTCCATTTGACCTGGATCAATCCTGGCAGGCCTGGGCGGACCGGAATGACTTTTCGAACTTAAGCGGTTCAACCACCACACCGCTGGTTAGCGATGCGGTCAGCTGTAGCAGTCTTGATACACCGATTGCCAATTTAGCCGACTCAGCTCAGAATCAAAACTATACCATTCGTGGGGTGATCACCGCAGACTATCGTTATAACAACGGTTTCTCCGGTTTCTATGTGCAAACGCCTGATAGCAAAGCAACGCCTAATGTCAGCAATGCCATCTTCGTCTATATTCCTGCAAGTAGTGCCGTAAACGGTGGGCAGGTTGGTGATGAAGTGATCTTGCGTGGTCGTTTAACCAGTTATCAAAACCAGCTTCAATTGGATCAGTTACAGCAGGATATCAAAACCTGTAACCAGAACATGGCATCGCTGATTCAACCGCTGGATTTGAATTTACCCTTTAGCAGTTTGACCGATACGGCGGGGAACTCACCGAAACGTTATCAGGGTATGTTGGTAAAATTACCGCAAACGTTGACGGTCAGTGAAAACTATAATTTCGGTCGTTATGGGGAGTTGTCTTTAAGTCTGGGGCGTCTGTTTATTCCAACCAATCTTTATCCGGCACTTTCAAATGAAGCCAAGGCGTTAGCGCAGCAAAATCTGCTGTCCAAGATTATCTTTGATGATGGCTATAACAATCAAAACCGTGCACCGTGGTTGCCTCAAAACTTTAGTGCTTTAAATACACTGCGTTCAGGCTATCAGTTAAAAAATGCACAAGGTATTTTGGAATACCGTTTTAATGCCTGGCGTGTACAACCGATTGCAGGGGCAAACTTGCCGGAAGTTGTGACCAACACCAATCCGCGGCCAACGATTACGGCTAAGCAAAGTAAACATGTTCGTGTTGCAGCATTTAATGTACTCAACTATGACAATGGCAAGACTGGCTTCCCAACCGAACGTGGTGCAAACAGTCAGGCTGAGTTTGACAAACAGCATGCCAAAATTGTGAGTGCATTAAAATCAATCGATGCTGATGTATATGGCTTGATGGAGATTGCCAATAATGGTTATGGCAGTGACAGCGCGGTTGCCAATCTCACCAAAGCATTAGGGCCAGACTGGAAATATGTCATTCCAGAAGGACTTAATCAGCTGGGTACGGATGTGATTGCGGTTGCGATTATCTATAACAGCAAACGTGTTCAACCCGTGAATAAAGCTGCGATATTGGACCTGGGTGATAAAAACCGTTCAACCATTGCACAATCCTTTAAGCCTGTACAAGGTGGGCAAATCTTTACGGTGATTCCAAATCATCTTAAATCGAAAGGTTGTAAAGGTGTCGATGAAAACTCTCTCGATGCGGATCAACGCGATGGACAAGGGTGCTGGAATCCAACCCGCGTGAAAGCAGTTGAACAACTCACGCAATGGATCGCCAAGAATCCAACTCAGGTCAAAAATCCGAATATTTTATTATTGGGTGATATGAACAGCTATGCCAAAGAAGATCCGATCCTGACTTTTGAAAAAGCCAACTACAAAGTTTTGTTAAATGACAGCAAGGTCGGTGAGGGCAATCAGACTTATAGCTATGTCTTTGGTGTATCGAGCGATGCAGATGGCTATGGTGGTGCAGGTAACCTTGATCACGCCATTGCCGATGCCAATCTGTATAAACGTGTGATTAAAGCCTTTGCCTGGCATATCAATGCCGATGAGCCAACGCTATTGGATTATAACGAAGAATATAAAACCGATGCGCAAAAGGATCTGTTCTTTGCGGCCGATGCCTACCGTTCTTCAGACCATGATCCTGTGATTGTTGATCTGGATATGAAAACCGCAGATTCACAACTTGAACCTGATCATCCGAAACACATGATCGTGGAATTTCTAAATTCGTTATTTGAATGGTTAGGCAAGCTTTTTGGTCGAGCCTAATCCGGTTTCCGTGGCATTGTTTGGTTGTTTTTTCATAAATTAATCAATCGTCACGGAATATAACTTGCAAGGTCGAAAAAAATTTATTAATAGTAGTGGTGTAGATGTTCTTAGCATGAAAGCGATTATAAATTTTAATTCTGTCTGTTCTCGAGTTTCGTAGGAACGTTCTAGAGCATAAGTTGTTAGATAACAAGGATCAATTATGAAGTTGTATTATTCACCTGGCGCATGCTCATTGGCAGCCCACATTATTTTAAATGAAATCAATGTAGATTTTGATTTAGAACGAGTTGATCTAAAAACACATAAAACCTCAAAAGGTGCAGATTATTACGAGATTAATCCAAAGGGTTATGTACCAGCTTTGGAAATTAATCCAGGTTTGATTTTAACCGAGAATGTGGCGATTTTACCGTTTCTTGCGCAACACGATCCGAAGCAGGACCTGATTCCGCCATCAGGTATGGGACGTGCCAAAGTTCTGGAATGGTTGGGGTATTTGAACTCGGAATTGCATGATGCTTATGCGGTTTTCTTTACCGGTAAACTTACCGATGATGAAAAGACCAAAGCCTATGCTGAAGTTGACCGTTTATTGAAATATATCGATAACTATCTGGCTGAATCAGACTGTGATTATCTGGTAGATGATAATTTTGGCCCAGCGGATGCCTATTTGTTTGTGCTGACCAACTGGTCGAATCATATTGAGCATGATTTAACCCCGTATATCAGTGTGATTGCGTTGCGCAATAAAATTGCTGAACGTCAGTCAGTGCAGATTGCCATGCGTGATGAAGGGCTGTTAAGCTAGGACACCCAATAAAAAAGCCTCTGTGAACAGAGGCTTTTTTACGTCAACTCAATTATTGTTGAGCTTTTTCTTTCACGTCAGCAGCACCAGACTCTACTGCACCCGCAACTTTAGCTGTCGCATCACGTGCAGCAGCTTCAGTTTTTGCAGCAGCTTCAGCAGTTGCAGTTGCCGTATGATCAGCAGCAGCATCAATTTGATCGCCCGCTGTATCTACCGCAGTTGCAACATCGCTAGTCGCGTTTTGAGTAGCGTCTTTAATATCAGCACCAGCCTGATCAGCCGCGTGTTCTAAATGTTCACCTGTGGTCGCGCCAGTTTCAGGTGCTTTATCTTTATTACAGCCTACAAGCGCAACAGTAGCAGCAAGACCTAATGCAACAAGTAATTTATTCATTGTCTATTTCCTTTTCTTTGTGGCATCCAATAGGAATGGATAGCAAAAATATAACCATAAACTGCATAAAGAATAAAGTTGAAAATTTGTAAAAACACGCACTTACATCGGAAAACATAAGTGCGTGTTTCATTTTTTAAAGCATTTAAACACCTGAACGGATCATGTAATCAAAGGCAGACAGTGAGGCTTTGGCACCTTCACCGGTAGCAATGATAATTTGCTTGTACGGCACAGTGGTACAGTCACCTGCGGCAAATACACC